>DASXCU010000041.1:0-11616 GCA_036491035.1 Galbitalea sp.
CTAGATCTCTACGCGGTTACGGGCCGGGTTGCTCAGGGTGCCGATTCCCTCGATCGTGATGTCTACGGTCTGCCCGTCGACGAATCCACCGAGCCCGGCCGGCGTACCGGTGAGAATGAGGTCTCCCGGGAGCAGTGTCCAGATGTCAGAAGCGAAGGCGACGATCTCGGGGATGCCGTGGATCATGTCCTTCGTGTTGCCGTGCCGACGAGGTTCGCCGTCCACGTAGGTCTGGATCTCGAGCGATGTCGTGTCGAGTTCGGTCTCGATGTAAGGGCCAATCGGGCAGAAGGTGTCATAGCCCTTCGCGCGGGCCCACTGGCCGTCCGAGAACATGACATCCCGCGCGGACACGTCGTTGGCGATCGTGTAGCCGAAGATGTAGTCCGCGTAGTCCTCCGCCTTGACCTGCTTGGCGATCTTGCCGATCACGATCGCCAGCTCGCCCTCGTGCACGATGCGTCCCTCGACCGGCGGGATCTGAATCGCGTCGCCCGGCCCGACGATCGCCGTGTTCGGCTTCAAAAACAGGAGCGGTGTCTCCGGAGAGTCGATGTGCAGATCGTCCTTGTGGTCCGCGTAGTTCAGGCCGACGCACACGACCTTGGAGCGCGGGATGACCGGCGCGAGCAGTTTGACGTCCGCGAGCGGGATGCGCTCGTCCGTCGACTGGAACCCGCTGAACAGTGGGTCGCCAGCGAGGACGACGACCTCATCCTCGTCGACGATGCCGTAACGGGGGTCACCGTCGGTGCTGAAACGTGCGATCTTCACGGAACGAGACTACTGGCAGGAGTCACGCGTCGAGGCGCATGAGCCAACCGTGCGGGTCGGGTCGGCGTCCGTACTGGATATCGAGAAGTTCCTGGCGCAGCGACATCGTCAGCTCGCCGGCCGGGGCGTCTGGCGACCCGATCGTGAAATTCGCTGCCTTGAGCTGGGCGATCGGCGCGACGACCGCGGCCGTTCCACAGGCGAACGCCTCCGTGATGTTGCCGCTCGCGGCTTCATCCCGCCACTCGTTGATGGACACGCGACGCATTTCCGTCGCGAGCCCGCGGTCGCGGGCAAGGTGCAGGATCGAGTCCAGCGTGATGCCCTCGAGGATGCTGGACGAGTCCGGGGTGATCAGGGTGCCGTCCTTATGTGCCAGCACTACGTTCATGCCGCCGAGTTCTTCGAGGTACTGGCCCTCCTCGGAGTCCAGGAACAGCACCTGAGCGCATCCGTTCTCGTACGCCTCCTGCTGCGCGACGAGCGACGACGCATAGTTGCCACCGGTCTTTGCCGCACCGGTGCCGCCCTTGCCTGCTCGCGCGTAGTCGCTGGACAGCCAGATCGACACCGGCGCGACGCCGCCGGGGAAGTAGGCGCCGGCGGGGCTGGCGATCACGTAGTAGTTGACTTTGTTCGCCGGACGAACGCCGAGGAACGCCTCCTTCGCGAACATGAACGGACGAAGGTAGAGGCTCGTCTCGCCGCTGTCCGGCACCCAGTCGATGTCGTTCTGTACCAGCTGTTTGATCGAATCGATGAAGTAATCGACGGGCAGTTCCGGAAGGGCGAGACGACGGGCGGATCGCTGCATCCGGTAGGCGTTCGCCTCCGCGCGGAACGACCAGACGCTGCCGTCGGCGTGACGGTAGGCCTTCAGGCCCTCGAACACTTCCTGGCTGTAGTGCAGCACCGCGGCGGCAGGATCCATCGAGATCGGGCCGTACGGCTGCACCCGCGGACGGTGCCAGCCACCCCGCTCCGACCAGCAGATGTCGACCATGTGGTCGGTGAAGAATTTGCCGAAGCCGGGGTCGGCGAGGATTGCGTCCCGCTCGTCCTTCGACCGGGCGTTCTCGTTGCGGATCGTCTGGAACTGGAGGTCCTGCTGTGCCATCTGGAGTTGGATTGCCATGAGGTGCTCTTTCTTGGAAGACGTGTTCTAATTCTGCGCCAGTCGGGCCACGATTGCGTCGCCGACAGCAGAAGTGCTGCGCGGGCTCGCCGGTCGATCAGCCAAATCCGCCGTGACCGCCGCGCTCACCCGAGCCGACGCATCCGCGAATCCGAGATGGTCGAGCAAAAGCGCGACCGAGAGGATGGCCGCGGTTGGATCGGCCTTCTGCTGTCCGGCGATGTCGGGCGCGGATCCGTGGACCGGCTCGAACATGCTGGGAAAGCTGCCATCCGGATTGATGTTGCCCGAGGCTGCCAGTCCGATGCCCCCGCTGATCGCGGCGGCCAGGTCGGTGAGGATGTCGCCAAAGAGGTTGTCTGTGACGATGGTGTCAAACCTAGCGGGATCGGTGACCAGGAAGATAGTGGCGGCGTCGACGTGCAGATAATCGACCGCGATCCCCGGGTATTCGGTCGCGACCTGGTTGACGGTGCGCTGCCAGAGACTTCCCGCATTCGTGAGCACATTGGTCTTGTGAACGAGGGTGAGCTTCTTGCGTCGCTTGGCCGCGGTCTCGAATCCGAACCGCACCAGACGCTCGACGCCGTGGGCGGTGTTGATGGACACCTCGGTCGCGATCTCGAACTCCGTGCCGCGGCGAATGACGCCGCCGTTGCCGACGTACGGCCCTTCTGTTCCCTCGCGCACCACGACGAAGTCGACATCACCCGGGCTGGCTAGCGGTGACTGGACGTTCGGGTAGAGCGTCGTGGGGCGCAGGTTGACGTAGTGGTCGAACGCGAAGCGAAGCTTCAACAGCAGCCCGCGCTCGATGATGCCGCCGGCCAGCTTCGGATCGCGCGGATCGCCTCCTACCGCGCCGAGGATGATCGCGTCGTGCTTCGCGAGTGCGGCGAGGTCGTCGTCACTCAGGATGTCGCCGGTCGCGAGGTAGTGGCCGGCCCCGAACGGGTACTCAGTCAGGTCGAACGTGACGTCGTCCGGAGCTGCAGCCCGGAGCGCTTTGGTGGCTTCCGCGACGACTTCCGGACCGATTCCGTCGCCGGGAATGAGAGCAATGCTGATGGTACGAGGCATGCCTTTACAGTACCGGTCGTGATAGCGCCACCCCTTGCCGCTTCGAGCGGTCGGGCGGACCGTGGGAGCATGAGTATTGGAACCGGAATTGGTCTGTTTGTCGTCGGCGCGATCCTTGCGTTCGCTATCCACCTGAACAACGCCGTCGTGTCGCTGCAGCTCATCGGATACATCCTGATGGCGGCAGGGGTCGTCGTTTTCATCATCGGACTGGTGTTCATGCTTCGTAAGCGCCAGTCGGTCACGACCGTCACCTCGGGCGTTGACGCCGACGGTCGCGCCGTGAACCAGCGCCGCACCGCTGTCACCCCGGACGAGACCGCGGGTCGCTAACGACCGTGTCGACAGGGTCGACCCGAGAGTTCCCACGGAAAACGCTGAGCTTCGCGGGTTAGCGTCGAACCATGCGCATTGGAATCGCAATTGCGACGCTCGTGGTCGGCGCGATCCTGCGTTTCGCGATCACGCTGCCTAACCCGGTTATCGACCTGGGCGTGGTGGGTGCCATCCTGATGGGCACCGGATTCGTCGCCCTCGCGGTGGCGATCTTTTTCGCCCTTCGGCCACGCTCGACAACCGAAACCACGATCGGCGAGCGCCGACGCGAGGAACTCCCGCCGACGAAGCCGTATTCGCGGCCCTAGTCGGCGAGTTCGTCGATGCGCCGGCCGTAGTAGTCGCTGACCTGAGCGTTGCGCTCCATTGCGCGAGCGAGTCCGTAGGCGGCGCGCGCCTCCTGGGTTCGCCCGATGCGGCGAAGAATGTCGGCCCGCGCCGCAACTACCTGCCGACCGAGCACACCGAAGTCCGGCAGCGAGTCAAGCTCCGCGAGCGCGACAAGTGGGCCCGGTTCGCCGAAGCTGTGCGCCACGATCCGGGCAATCTGTGCCGAAGGCGACGGCCAGCGCTCCACGAGCCGGTCGTAGAGCCGACAGATGGACGCCCAGTCCGTCGACTCCCAGTTCGCCGCCTGGCAGTGCAGCCCCGAGATTCCCGCTTCGAGGGCGAACTGTCCGCCGCCCGGCAGTGCAATTGTGGCCAGATCCAGTCCCTCAAGGATCAGGTCACCGTCCCACCGCGTGCGATCGGCGCGCTCGAGCGTGACGACCCGACCGTTCTCATCCAGCCGGCCGTTATCGCGAGCGTGCGTCAGTAGCAGCAGCGCCAGAAGCCCGGCAGTCTCGAGATCGTCGGGGGCCGCCGCACGCAGCGCCCTGGCGAGCTCGATCGCGGTCGCCCGCAGGAGCGCGGAGCCGAGCTCGGGGCTGTCGCTGGCCGTGTGACCGACCGTGTAGATGGCGTGAATCGTGATGCGCACGTCCGCGATACGGTCCGACAGCTCGAACTCGTCGGACGATTCGAAGCGGATGCCCTCCCCCTCGATCTGCTTCTTCGCCCGCGTGATCCGCGCGTTCATGGCCGCGTGATTCACGAGCATGACGGCGGCGACCTCGCGCGTCGGAAGACCGCCGACGAACCGAAGCGCGAGCGCCAACCTGGTCTCCGGCGGGAGTGCGGGCGTGCACGCCACGAACAGCAGCCCCAGACGATCGTCGTTGCCCGGGGCGTCCGTCGCTGAAACATGCGGCGACGCGGTCTCAACCAGCCACGGCAGTTTGCCGCGGAGAGTCGCATCGCGCCGCACGGCGTCGATGGCGATTCGCTTCGCGACCGTGGTGATCCACGCTGCCGGGTTCAGCAGCAGGCCGCGATCCGGATTCGTCGCGGCGCGTTCGAATGCGAGCTGGATGCAGTCCTCCGCCAGTTCGATGCTGCCGGTGTACCGCACGAGAGACGCGAGGATTCGCGGCCACTGCCCGCGGAACACCTGCTCGAGGTCGAGGTCGGTCACGCCCCTATTCTGGCGGGACGTGACCGCCACGATCAGTAGCTCGAAACGTCGACGATCGGGTACAGCTCGATCCAGCCACCCGTCGGGCACTGGGCTGCGAGCTCCTTCGCCTGCTCGCGATCCTTCGTCTCGATGACGTAGTAGCCGCTGACGATCTCCTTCGTCTCGGAGAACGGCCCATCCGTGAATTGGACGGTCCCGCCATCCGTCGCCGGCTTTATCTTCACGCCGTGTCGGGCGGACCCCAGGGCGTCGCCGTTGACAATGGTGGCGCCGGCGGTTCGAACGGCCTCGGCGAAGGCGCTGTGGCCCTTCATCGCCTCGGCCCAGTCGGCCTCGGTTGCGGCGTCCTCATCCCATTCGGCTTCGAGGATCATGATCATGTACTTCTCGCTCATTGTGATCTCCTTCGTGCCGCATCCGCAGCGCTATCTTCCAACACCAGAGCGACGAACGGCACCCCGGAGTTTTCGACAGGAGATCGAAGCGGACTACTGGACGATGTCGATCTCGCGCAGCAGCGACGCATCGATGGCCGTGCGCAGCTTCTCGAGCATGGGCTCGGGCACCGGCGAGTCGACGCTGAGCACGCTGAGTGCCTGGCCACCGGCTGTGGTGCGCGCGACCTGCATCCCGGCGATGTTGATGGCTGCCTCGCCGAACTCCTTGCCGTAGATGGCGACGATGCCGGGGCGGTCCTTGTAGACCATGATGATCAGGTGCTCGGCGATCGAGACCTCGATGTCGTAGCCGTTGATCTCGACGAGCTTCTCGGTCTGCTTCGTTCCGACGAGCGTTCCCGACACGGAGATCTGGGATCCGTCACTCAGGAGACCGCGGATGGTGAGGAGATTGCGGTACTCCTCGCTGACCGGGTCGGTGGTCAGGCGCACGGTCATCCCGCGCTGCTCGGCGAGGAGCGGGGCGTTCACGTAGCTGACGGACTCGCTGACGATGTTGCTGAAGATTCCCTTGAGCGCGGCGAGCTTCAGCACGCTGACATCGAATTCCACGATCTCTCCGCGGATCTCGATGTCGACACTGTTGACCGGGCTTCCGGCGAGGCCCGAGAACACCTGGCCGAGCTTCTCGATCAGCGGGATGCCCGGACGGACCGACGGATCAATGACGCCGCCTGCGACGTTCACCGCGTCCGGCACGAGTTCGCCGTCGAGCGCGAGACGAACGGACCGGGCAACCGAGACGCCCGCCTTCTCCTGGGCCTCATCGGTCGATGCTCCGAGGTGCGGTGTGAGGATGATGTTGTCGAGACCCAGCAGCGGCGAGTCGGTCGGCGGCTCGTGCACGAACACGTCGAGCCCGGCGCCGGCGATGCGCTTCGACTTCAGTGCCGCATACAGCGCATCCTCGTCGATGAGTCCTCCGCGGGCGACGTTCACGATGAACGCGGTCGGTTTCATGAGTGCGAGCTGGTCGGTGGAGATCATGCCGGTCGTCTCGGGCGTCTTCGGCATGTGGATGGTGATGAAGTCGGAGGTCTTCAGCAGGTCATCGAGGGACAGCAGCGTGACGCCGAGCTGCTGGGCGCGAGCCGCCGTGACGTAGGGGTCGTAGGCGACCACGTTCATCCCGAACGCCTGGAGGCGTGCCGTGATGAGGGCGCCGATGCGGCCGAGGCCGATGATCCCGATGGTCTTCTCGTACAGCTCGGTTCCGGTGAACTTCGAGCGCTTCCAGGTGCCGGCCGCGAGGCTCTCGTGCGCGGCCGGGATGAAGCGCGCCAGGCTCAGGATGTGACCGACGGTGAGTTCGGCGGCGGAAATGATGTTGGAGGTCGGCGCGTTCACGACCATGACGCCGGCGGTGGTCGCGGCCTTCACGTCGACGTTGTCGAGTCCGACACCGGCACGGGCGATTACCTTGAGGTGTGGTGCAGCGGCAATCGCCTCCTCGTTGACCTGCGTGGCGGACCGGATCAGGATGGCGCTCGCCTCCGGCAGCGCGGCGAGCAGGGCAACGCGATCGGTGCCATCCACGGATTGCACGTCGAAGTCGGGGCCGAGTGCCTCGACGGTTGCGGGTGAAAGTTCTTCGGCGATGAGCACGATCGGCTTGGCCACGAAGTCGGTCCTTTTATTTGGCGTCGATGCGCTGCCATCAGCGGGCAGCGTGCGAGAACCGAGTTTACCGGCCGCCGGCGGCCCGGTCACATCGAGCGGAGCCGGGGCCGCAGTATTGGGTAATGAACACGGCTCAGATCGTCGCCTGGGTTTTCCGCGGGCTGACGGCGCTCATCTTCCTCGTCATGGGGGTGAACCATTTTCGTCCGCGTTCGGCACGCGGCATGGCACGGATCGTGCCGCCGTCGATGCGGCGGGAGGGCATCCTTCGTCCGATCAATCTCGTCTACTTCACCGGGGTCTGCGAGTTGGCCGGCGGCATCGGCGTCCTGCTCCCCTGGACGCGTCTGATCGCCGCGATTGCTCTCGTCGTGTTCCTGATCGCGGTGTTCCCTGCCAACGCGTACGCGTCGCAGCATCCCGAGAAGTTCGGTCGGGCGGCCATCCCGTTCTGGCCGCGACTTCTCGCGCAGGTGCTGTTGATCGCGCTTGTGCTCGTCGCGGGACTGCTCGGTTAGTTCGCGATCAGTGCGTCTGCGTGTAGGCGATCGACCCCACGGTCGAGCACGCCACGACCGCGAGGGCGACCAGGAAGAACGTGGATCGCACGAGCAGCGTCTGCCGCCGCCCCATCACGAACGCGACTACGTACGCGGCGACCGGGAGAACGACATCCAGGATCAGCAGCCACCAGGGGGTCAGCGACGCGAGGCCCTGCGCCGCCAGTCCTGCGGGCACGTTGACGAGGTTGCCGATGGCGTTCCACAGTACGCAGGCATTAAGCAACCCGAAGACGATCGCAACGACGATCGATGGCCAGCCGTAGCGGACGGACGCCTTGTCTCCGCTCGGGGCAGTGGGTTCAGTTGTCATCGATCATCGTCCAAACGTGAAGGACCAGGGAATGAGCACGAGCGCGCCGATCAGGAGCCACAGCAATCGGGCCGCCGGTCGGCGATTCCGAGTCAGCAGGATGGTGGTGACGAACCAGAGCGGAGGAGCGAGGATCGCCAGAACCTGCTGGATTTGGAACACAACCAGGCCGAGGACATCCGCAGCACCGTAGACGAACCGCTGCCACGACACGACCCAGCCGACCGTGTAAAGCAGGTAGATCCCGCCGAGGATGCCGAGCGAGACGAGGACGACGCTGCTCATCGGCGCGGGGAGCTCGTCCTCGTCGGGCACGTCCGCCGCCGCGTCGGACCGCGCATCCGAATCTGCCGGGGCCGTCGCCGAGTTCTTCTTCGCGGGCTTCGCCGGCGGAACGGGCTTCGCCGCGGGAGTCTCGTAGTGGCTCGGGTCGCGACCGCCGGCCCAGGTCAGGGCATCTTCGTCGTCGTCCGAGCTCACGCATCCAGTATTCCGCACGGAACACTCAGGCCACGCCCGCTACTGTGATCGCGTGCCCCAGGTCGTCGCCATCGTCTGCAGCCTCGGCCTGCTCGCGTTCGCCGCGTACCAGCTTGTACTCCTGTCGGGAGTTCCGGTCGCTCGGTTCGCGTGGGGCGGCGAGGACCACTACCTGCAACCGCAGCATCGGACGTTCGCTCGACTGAGCATCCTCGGCTGTGCGGTCGCGATCTTCGTCGCACTTCAGGGCGCAGCGATCGGGCTCGTGATCCCCGCGCTCGCGGCTCGAGTCGCCTGCTACGTGTTCGTCGCCGCGCTCTTCACCGCATTCATCCTGACGGCTCGATCCCGCAGCCAGCTCGAGCGCAGGCTGATGATGCCGGCCTACCTGGTGTTGTCGGCCCTATTCCTGATTCTCGCGCTGGCGGGAAACCCCGGCGCGTAAGGGCTGTGACGCTCGCGCACGTTTCCGACGATGCGCCCGTGTCGGTCGGATTCGCTACCGTGTTCGCATGAGCGATTGGATCAGCGCGAAACAGTTCCACGACGCGCCGGGAACCGAGGGCTGGCACGTGCTGTACGGGGGCGCGCAGACGGTATTCCGCACCGGCACGTTCGAGGCGGGCGTCGAGTTCATCCGGCAGATCGCGATCGAGGCCGCGTCCGTCGGACGTGATCCCGACATCGACCTGCGGCCGGAAGCGGTGGTCGTGCGCACCGCAGCCACTGAGAGCGGAAGGATCGACGCCGCCGACGCCGAGCTTGCGCGCCGCGTCTCGGCGGTGGCGGCGGAGCTCGGTCTCGCGCCCGACCCGACCGGACTGCACACCGTACAGATTGCGATCGCGGAGGCGGAGGGCACGTCGACGCGCGACTTCTGGACGACAGCGCTCGGCTACGAGTACGCGAACGGGCTGATTCTGGATCCGCTCCGCCGCGGTCCGCGGATGTGGTTCGACGAGATCCGCGAGCCGGGGCGCGGGCGCACCCACATCGATGTCGCCGTCCCGACCGACCAGGCGGAAGGCCGCGTCGCCGCTGTTGTCGCGGCCGGGGGCCGACTGGCCGACGACTCGCACGTCCCCGAGTGGTGGACGCTCGCGTCCCCCGACAACCACGGCCTCGACATCGCCGGCTGGAACGACAGCGACGATGAGGCCTAGCCTCGAGGCGCTTGGCTAGATAGTCGACGCGACCTGTTCGTGGAGGTCAAGCAAGGTAGTCGTCCGTTCGCGCGGACCGCGGCCGAAACCACACTCAGTCGCCACGCCGAAATTGGGGACGACCCGGGACGCCGCGGCCGCACGACGCAGCGCGCCCTCCACGCCGTCCTCGTGATGAATCAACCCGAGATACACCTCTGTGTCGGTTGGCCACGCGACGGAGGCGAGCGGCGCAAAGTAGGCGTCATCGTCGCGCCCGATCGGCACGGGCAGGTGCAGCCACGTGACCGGCCGCGGCGCGTTCTCGAATAGCCCAGAAGCGACCTCGGCGAGCATTCCGGCGTCCCCCGGCTGCACGAAATGGCTCTCCTCGACGTCCCCGTAGCAGAGGTGGTAGCCCAGTTCCACGTCGACGGGTACAGCCGCGGCTTGCCGGGCGGCGCGCTCGATCACTCCCGCGAGGATGTCCTCGTGGGTATCGCCGAACCAGGACGTGATCTCGTACCCACGGATCTGGGCTCTTTCGAGCATCCCGAACTCGAGCGCGGTGTCCCACTGGATCGCGAGCTGATTGTGCGGCACCGCCGCCAGGATGCGGGAAAGCTCGGCGAGCAGCGCACGCTCGTACACCGGCTCGACTGACGCGCGATGCTCCGCGTGGAAGAAACTGCCCACGACGCCGGCCGGTGTCGGCAGCGACACCTGGAATCGAACGTGTTCCGGAATTCGAGCGTCCGCCTTGAGACCCGCGAATATGCCGTAGGAGGCGATCGCGGCGTCCGCATATCCAAGCCCGGGCAGGTTCAGATCAGCGGCGTCAACGGTCCCGTCCAGCGTGATCGGACGACCGTCGAAGCGCTCCCGAATGTAGAACGGTGTGTCGCCCATTCGGGCGAGACCCGGGGTGACGTCGAAGAAATCCTTCTGAAACTGGATCCAGTAGTACCGGTCGCCCACCTCGCCATCGGGAATACGATGCAGCCGCGACCCGAGGCGATCGCTCACCGTTGTGAACGTCGCCTCGGCGTCCGGAAGGTTGACGCTCCCGACGAGGTGGGCGAACCGATCAGTCACGAACCCGCACCGATGTCAGCGCGCTGCGCTGCCGTCCGTGTAGTCCGCGTCCTGCTGCTTCCAGGCGAAGAGAGCGCGCAGCTCCTTACCGGTGGCCTCGATTGGGTGCTGGGCACCCTTCTCGCGCAGGGCCAGGAACTCCGGAGCTCCGGCATCCTGGTCACCGATGAAGTGCTT
Organism: Galbitalea sp.; assembly: GCA_036491035.1. Lineage (GTDB taxonomy): Bacteria > Actinomycetota > Actinomycetes > Actinomycetales > Microbacteriaceae > Galbitalea. The sequence goes on from DASXCU010000041.1 coordinate 10,690, forward strand.
CGCGAAGGTGCCGTCCTGGATCTCGTTCAGGATGGTCTTCATGTTGTCCTTGACGTGCGGGTCGATGATGCGCGGACCGGAGACGTAGTCACCGAACTCGGCCGTGTCGGAGACCGACCAGCGCTGCTTGGCGATGCCACCCTCCCACATGAGGTCGACGATCAGCTTCAGCTCGTGGAGCACCTCGAAGTAGGCGATCTGCGGCTGGTAGCCCGCCTCGGTTAGCGTCTCGAAGCCGTACTGGACGAGCTGCGAAACACCGCCGCAGAGAACGGCCTGCTCTCCGAAGAGGTCGGTCTCGGTCTCCTCCGTGAACGTGGTCTTGATGCCGCCGGCGCGCAGGCCGCCGATGCCCTTTGCGTAGCTCCAGGCGAGCTGCCAGGCGTTGCCGGTCGCATCCTCTTCGACGGCGACGATGACGGGGACGCCGCGACCGGCCTCGTACTCGCGGCGAACCGTGTGGCCGGGGCCCTTCGGGGCGACCATGATCACGTCAACGCCCTCCGGTGCCTCGATGTAGCCGAAGCGGATGTTGAACCCGTGACCGAACAGGATCGCCTTGCCCCTGGCCAGGTGCGGCTGGATGTCCTCGCGGTAGATGATGCGCTGGTACTGGTCCGGCGCCAGAATAACGATGACGTCGGCCCACTCGGATGCCTCAGCGACGGAGAGGACCTTGAATCCGGCCTCCTCGGCCTTCGGCTTCGACTTCGAGTCGGCCTTCAGTGCAACGACGACGTCGACGCCGGAGTCGCGGAGGTTCAGCGCGTGCGCGTGACCCTGCGAGCCGTAGCCGATGATGGCGACCTTCTTGCCCTGGATGATCGACAGGTCAGCGTCTTTGTCGTAGAAGATTTCGGTCACTTTTTTCTTTTCTCTCTATTTGTTGGTTGAGTAGCGCCGCGAAGCGCCGCGTATCGAAACCGG
>DASXCU010000042.1:0-14527 GCA_036491035.1 Galbitalea sp.
CGTATCGTCAGCGGCGGATCGACGCCGTCGCTCGAATTCGCGAACTCGTCGGTGCTCACCGAGGTGCGTCCGGGCGTGTACGTGTTCGGCGACGCCCAGCAGTGGGAACTCGGGACCATCGATCCACGCGATATCGCCCTCACCGCCCTCGCGACCGTAGTGTCCCGCTCCCCCGACCATCTCATCCTGGACTCCGGAAGCAAGGTGCTCGGAGCTGATCGTGGACCCTACTCAAGTGGTCTCGGCCGACTGATGGACTATCCGGATGCCCGCATACCTGCCCTGTCCGAGCACCACGCGACCGTTGTCGGCGTCGATCTGCCCCTGGGTGCCCGCGTACGCGTCGTACCCAATCACGTCTGTGCGGCGGTCAACCTCGCGGACGAGTACGTCGTTGAGTCCGCAGCAAAAGAGCTGGTCAGCTGGGCTATCGATGCCCGGGGGCGAAACTTCTAAGCCGGCACGCGTCGCGCTTCCACCTCGCGGGTGAAATTGCGGAACAGCTCGAGGCCGTTGGCTGTGAGGATGCTCTCCGGATGGAACTGCACGCCCTCCACGAGATCGCTGTGGTGACGCAGCCCCATCACGTAGCCGTCGTCGTGTGACCGAGCGGTGACGATCAACTCGGACGGAACGGTCGCCTCCTCGACGATCAAGGAGTGATAGCGCGTGGCCAGAAACCCCTGATCAAGGCCCGAAAACATGCCCGAACCGTCGTGATCGATCACGCTCGTCTTACCGTGCATCTGATGCATCGCGGGCGACACTGCGGCGCCGTAGGCGGTGGCGATGCTCTGCAGGCCGAGGCACACACCAAGAACCGGCTTGCGCCCGCGAAGTTCCTCGACCATCTCGACGTGGCCGGAGTCCTCCGGAGTGCCGGGCCCGGGCCCCAGCAGGACGAAGTCGGAGTCGTGCTCGAGTGCCTGCGCCGGCGTCAGCTCCCCCGACCGCACGACGTCGGTATCGACGTCGATCATCCGCAGGTACTGGTAGATGATGTGCGAGAAGCTGTCGTACGCGTCGATGAGTAGAGCTTTCATGCCGCGTCTCCGTTCGTGATCGCGCGAATCGTCGATCCCATCTTCGCAAGAGTCTCCAGCCATTCGCTGTCCGGGTCCGAATCGACCACGACGCCCGCGGATGCGCGCGCCGTGTAGCCCTCGGGGGTCGCGACGATGGTGCGAAGGCTCAGGGCGAGGTTCGTGAATCCACCGAATCCCATCACGCCGAACACCCCCGCGTAGATTCCGCGCCTCGACTTCTCGAGCGACTCGATGATCTCCATCGCGCGGATCTTCGGTGCCCCCGTGACGGTGCCGGCCGGGAACGTCGCGCGGATCACGTCCCAGGCGTCCTCGCCGTCCTCGAGCGTCGCGGTCACGGTCGACACCAGATGGAACACGTGCGAGTACTCCTCCACATTCATCAGACCGGACACGGCGACGGAGCCGGGCACGGCAACGCGACCGAGGTCGTTGCGACAGAGATCGACGAGCATGATGTGTTCGGCGGCCTCCTTCGCGTCCTGCCGGAGCCAGGCGACCGATGCCGCGTTCTCGGCGGCATCCGCGCTCTTGCGCGCGGTTCCGGCGATCGGGCGCATCGTCAGAAGGCGCTGGTCGACCCGCACGTGAAGCTCCGGACTTCCGCTGATGATGGCGAGCTCGCCGAGCGGCAGGAACGCCATGTACGGCGACGGGTTGATGGCCCGAAGCCGGCGGTACACGTCCAGGTCGCGTCGCGGTGCCGGGACGTGGATCGGATGACCGAGCTGCACCTGGTAGATGTCGCCGGCGTGGATGTGATCGAGGGCGACACGCGCCCGTTCGACGTACTCGGGGCTCGTCATTGTCGCCGACCCGGACCCGGGCACAGCGACCGCGGGGATCGCACCGTCGGCGTCGGTGTCGACGTGGGGTGCCGCGGCCGCCAGCCCGACAACGCGCTCGGAATCCAGCGGCTCCCACAGCGCGCTCGAGGCGGTCGTAAGGACGCCGCGGTCGGCGGGCAGGTCGATGTCGATGGTCGCCGCATAGATGCGGAAGATCATGTCCGGATCGGAGCCGGGCTCGGTGATCAGCTCGGGCAGCGACTCCATGTACTGCACGGCGTCGTAACTGAGCACCGTCACGAACCCGAATCCGAAGGTCGCGTCGGTCACGTCGGGCGCCTCGAAGCTCGCCTGCAGGTGCCGGAGCGCCGCCCAGACGTCCGTCTTCTCGGCGAGGCGGTGCACGCCGGGCGCGTCGGAGTCGAGGATGTCCAGCTCGCCGAGTCGCGCGTTCGCCCACTCCACCAGCCGCGCCTCTCCGGTCAGGAGGATGCGGCCGCGATCGACCGTCACGTCGAGCACCGGCCCGATTCCGATCATTGCGCGATTGGTATCGGCGGCAGGACCGCCGAGCGATTCGAACAGGCACACCTGGCTTTCGCCGAAGGTCTCGCGGAGTCGCACGAACACCGAGAATGCACTTTCCCCATAGATCGGCCACGACGTGAGCTGCACAGCGAGTGCGTTGCTCACGAGTGGTGTGGCTTGGGAGTTGATGCTCATGCTCAAGTGTCGCAGTACCCGGCCGACCGCTTCAAATCGTGCGGCGACGCGTTACGAGCGCAGGTCGACGTAACGTCGCAGGGCCTCGGCGGCGACCTCATGGTCGACCACATCCGGCTCGCCGCTCATGGTGATGGTGGCCGCGAGGGTTCCGTCGACATAAATCGGGAGGGACCCTCCGTATGCCTTCATGACCTCGTGATCGAGTGGAAGGTCGGTGAAGGGCACTCCGGTCGCCTCCTGGCGGAGCTTGACGAGCAGCGAACTGTCGCCGAAGTGGTTCACGACGGCGGCTTTGCCCGTGAGCCAGGGGTCGTTGCCAGGGCCGGTGGAGCCGAGTCGGGCGCGGTACACGAGGTAGTCGCCGATCACGATGTCGACCGAGAGGCTCAGCCCCCAGTCCCGCGTGATCGCGGTGGCGAGGTTTCCGAGTTCGAACGCATCCTCGTTGGTGAAGTGGTCGAGCTCGATCCGTCCCGCGGACTCCAGCTGCTCCAGCGTGTATTCGGGGATTGCGTGGGTCATCGATCAGCTCTCTGTTGTGGTTCGATAGCGGGAAACGAGGTCCAAGAGGTTCGCGGGCTCGAAGGGTTCTCCGGTCGTTCGCAAGTCATCCAGGCTCCACCAGCGGGAGTCGAGGGTGTCGATCTTCTCGTCGTCGGTCCAGCCCTCGCTTGACGGATCGAACCGAGTCGTGCGCACGACGTAGTACTCGGCGTGACCGGTGTCATGGTCGGCGTTGTCCCACTCGACGACGAAATCGTAGTTCCAGACGGGTTCGCCGGGATCCGAAATCCGCAGCCCGGTCTCTTCGAACAGCTCGCGGATCGCTGCGTCGCGATGCGTCTCGCCGGGGTCCACTCCCCCGCCGGGCGTCACCCAGCGCGCGAAGAGGCTGGTGTCCGGAGCCGTCGTGAGGAACAGGAGAATGCTGCCGCCTTCGTCGAATAACAGCACCCGGGAGGTGAGTCGATGTCCGACGGTCATGCGGAAAGTCTATTTAGCTCCGGGGGCGTCGTCGTCTCTCGTGCGTGACTCGAGCCAGAGCTGGTGGTCGCGGAGGGCCCGTCGAACGGCGGTGCGGATGATCCACCAGAGCGCCACTCCGATTGCGGCGATGACCGCCAGATAGACGATGATCCCGACGAATCCCAAAATGCCCACACCCACGGAGTCCATGAGCAGACCTTAGCGACGATTCCTCGCGCCTGACGAAATCGTCAGGCGCCGAACTCGCTGACGTCGCCCACGTACCGGGTGTTATCGGCCGGGACCGGTTCGACGGCCGCCAGAGCGACCTCGGCGGCGAATTCACCGACGTCGTACAGACGGCCCGCGGCCTCGCGACGCTGGGCGATCGCCTCGGGGTTTGCCCGCTGCAGCAGGGTCGCGGTGATCGTGCCCTCGATCATGTCTCCCGAAACGACGACGAAGCCGATGCCGGCATCGGCGAGCGCGGGGATCTGATCGCGGAGCGCATCTTCGCCAGCGCGCTTGCTGAGTGCGACGGCCTGGTACTCGGGCATCGTCTCGGTCGTCTTGATGAAGTGCGCCTGGTGGCTCGTCACGAAGACGACCCGCGAGCCCTCGTGCAGAAGGGGCCGGGCCGCCGTCAGGAGTTCGATCTGGGCGTCGCGATTGAGACGCATGGCGTAGTCCTCGCCCATCCCTGACTCCATGCCGCCGGAGGCGTTCATCACGAGGATGTCGAGGCCGCCTAGTTTCTGCTGCACTTCAGCGAACATCGCCGCGAGGGACTCGGGGTCGGTGAGGTCGGCACCGATCGCGAACGCCGTGCCGCCGGCCGCCTCGATCGCTGCGACGAGCTTCAGCGCCCGCGCTTCCTTATTGCGGTAGTTGATGACGACGGTCGCTCCAGCGGCCGCGAAGTACCGCGCGGTGTCTGCGCCGATGCCTCGCGACGATCCCGTGACGAGCGCGCGCCTGCCATCGAGAGAACCTGGAGCGAGGGGGCCGATGAGAGGAGAATCAGTCACGAGAGACGACATTACAGCCACGGCACGCGGCTTGGATTTTTGAGTACAGCGATCTGAGTAGTGCGAGTGCTACCGTCAATCGAGCGACACACAGGAGGCGCGGAAGCTGCCATGGATTTTCTAGTGCAATACGGGTGGATCATTTGGCTCGCGGTAATCCTGATCTTCATCATCATCGAGGTCATCACCGTTGATTTCATCGGACTCATGCTCGCTGTCGGTGGTGTCGCCGGCCTCATCGTCAGCCTTTTTCACGCACCGTTCTGGTTGCAGGTCGTTGTTGCCGCGGTAGTGAGCCTGCTTCTGCTGTTCACCGTCAGGCCTCCGCTCAAGCGATTCCTGCAGCGCGGCGGTGACCACACCAAGGGCCTGGTCGATGCGCTAATCGGTCAATCGGCCACCGTCGTGCTCGACTTCAACGGCAAGCCCAACCTTGCCAAACTCGCCAATGGCGAGACCTGGACCATCACATCCGCGGCCACCCCGCCTGCGCGCTTTACGGAGGGCGACCATGTGGTCGTCACGGCAATCAACGGCTCGACGGCAATCGTCGAGACCGTCGAAAGGACAACTAAAAAATGAGCGGCACCAATATCTTCCTCGACGTCGTCCTTGGGATCGTCGCCATCATCGTGGTGATCTTCGTGATCGTCACGCTTACGCGCGCGATCAAGATCGTTCCGCAGGCGACCGCCGGCATTGTCGAACGGCTCGGCAAGTACCACAAGACCCTCAGCCCAGGGTTGAACCTTCTCGCTCCATTTGTCGACCGGATGCGTCCACTGATCGACATGCGCGAGCAGGTCGTCTCCTTCCCGCCGCAGCCGGTGATCACGGAAGACAACCTGGTCGTCTCGATCGACACGGTCGTCTACTTCCAGGTGACGGATGCACGGGCCGCGACCTACGAGATTCGCAACTACCTCGGCGCCGTCGAGCAGCTCACAACCACGACGCTCCGTAACGTCGTCGGTGGCCTCAACCTCGAGCAGGCCCTGACCAGCCGTGACAACATCAACAGCCAACTGCGCATCGTCCTCGACGAGGCGACCGGCAAGTGGGGCATTCGTGTGAGTCGTGTCGAGCTCAAGGCGATCGACCCGCCCGTGTCCATCCAGGACTCGATGGAGAAGCAGATGCGCGCCGAGCGTGACAAGCGCGCCGCGATCCTCACCGCCGAGGGTACAAAGCAGGCCGCGATTCTCCAGGCCGAGGGTGAACGGCAGGCCGCCATCCTCAACGCGGAGGGCGACGCCAAGGCGCAGATCCTGCGCGCAGAAGGTGAAGCAAAGGCAATCGAGACGGTGTTCGGTGCGATCCACCTCGGTAACCCCGACGCTCCGCTGCTGGCCTACCAGTACCTCCAAACGCTTCCGAAAATCGCGGAGGGCGAAGCCAGTAAGCTATGGATCATCCCGAGCGAACTCAGCGAGGCGCTCAAGGGCATCTCGGCTGGATTCGCCGGCGGCGTCAGCCCTGACGCATGGGCGAAGAATGCTGCACCGACAACGGCAGCGAAGCCACCGACTACGACCGCTGCTCCGAAGAAATAGGCGTGACCAAACTCGATACGACTCCAGCGAGATCCCCGTGGTTCGAGCCGGCGCTTCCGCGCCTGCTTGCGCACCGGGGATTGGCTGTTGATGCGCCGGAAAACACGCTGCTCGCGTTTGTGAAGGCGCTCGCCGCCGGCGCCACATACCTCGAGACCGACGTGCACGCGAGCAAGGACGGCGTCGCCGTACTCTCGCATGACCCGAACCTGGTTCGCACTGCCGGGCACAAGGTGCGCGTCAATCAGCTGACGCTGGCGCAGTTGCGCACAATCGACCTCGGCGAGGGCCAGACCTTTTCGACCCTGTCCGAGCTGCTCGAGGCGTTTCCGGATGCGCGCTTCAATATCGACATCAAGTCGCTTGACGCCGGCCGACCGGCGGCCGAGGCCATCCTGAAGGCGGGCGCGACGAATCGCGTCCTGATCACGTCGTTCAACGCGAAGCGCCGTCACGCCGCAGTGAGCCTTCTGCCCGGCGTCGCCAGCTCCTGCTCGCCCGGGGAGATCCTCATCGCGGTTCTCGCCGCGAAGCTGCGCTGGTCGGCGCTGGTGCGCTGGGCACTGCGGCATGTGACGGCCGTGCAGGTTCCGGTTCGCGGTGCCGGCGTGCGGATCGCCACTCGCAACGTGATCTCGCGCTTCCACGCCGCCGGCCTCGAGGTGCACATCTGGACCATCAACGATGTCGCCCAGATGAAGCGCCTCCTCGATCTCGGCGTCGACGGACTCTTCACGGACCGTATCGACCTGGCGCTCGGTCTCCTCGGCAAAAACGCCTGACTCCTTCCCTGCCAATTAGCTGGGAACTTCCTGTCACCGCCTCGCGGTTGAAAGGAATCGTCCAGCCAAGGGGTTTATAACTTGGAGTGCATTAGCAAGGTTAGGAGGCCACACAATGGCAGACCGTAGTTTGCGCGGCATGCGACTTGGAACACAGAGCCTTCAGAGTGAAGAGGGCGTCGAGTTTTCGCCGCGAAAGAAGAGCGTGTACCGCACGCCGGATGGAAAAACATTCGAGGTAGTTTTCTCGGCCGAGGCCGAGATTCCCGAGGTGTGGGAGTCGCCGAAGAGCGGCCAGGAGGGGATTCTCCTCGACAGCGCGGGAGATGCCGTAGAGACCGAGCAGGTGGACGTGAAAGCGCCCCGAAGCCACTGGGACATGTTGCTCGAGCGCCGCACGCGTGCGGAGCTGGAGGAGCTTCTCCAGGAGCGTCTCGACTTTCTCCGCGCCCGTCGCGGGGAGCACAAGATCGGCGCCTAAGGGCTCGTCAGGGATTTGGCGTCAGCGTTCACGCGCTGGCGCTTTTTTCTTGTCCGCGTTGCGAAGAAGGCCACGATCAGGCCACCCAGGCCGACCAGTGAGACGAGCCACTCGATCGGCTGGCCCAGCCAGGTCGCCGGAGTGATCGTCGTCGACAGCGGAACCGTCGCCACCAGGGTACCGGCCTTGTAGACGGGGAGCTGCGAAACGGTCTTGCCGTTCGGCAGGACGATGGCGGTTGTGCCCACAGTGGAATCGTTGACGAGAGTGCGGCCCAACTCCATGGCACGGATGCGGGCGATCTCGAGTTGCTGCACGCTTTCATCCGTCCGTCCGAAGTCGGCGTTGTTGGTCTGCGCGATGAGGATCTGGGCACCGGAACGGATCGAGTCGCGCATCACGGTGTCATCCGTGATGTCGAAGCAGATGTCGATCCCGGCGATCACCCCGTTCACGTCGAACACGGTATTCGTCGTGCCCGGCGTGTAGTCCCGCGCGATCAGGTCGATGAGTGCCGGGGCAAACGCGTGCCACACCGCGCGATCCGGAACGTACTCGCCGAACGGCACGGGGTGCTTCTTGTCGTAGTGGTCGATGGCACCCCTGCCGTCTTCCCAGAGCAGCGACGTGTTGAAGTATTTCGAGCCTCGGTGCTGGATCGTGCCGGCGAGCAGGGGCGCGCCCACGCGCTTGCTGACGTCGTCGAACTCGGTGGCGGCGACATCCTCGTCCGGTGCGCGATCGGCGGCCACCGGGTCGATGTCGCTCGCACCCTCCGGCCAGATCACCATGTCGATGCCCTTGCGACCGAATAGCGGGACCGTTGCCGTGTACTGGGCCTGGAGCAGGTCGCCGTAGTCATGCGGATCGAAGTACCCTGCCGGACCGGCGCCCTGGACGGCGGCGACGGTGGTCGTGCCCTTAAAGACGATCGGATAGGCCGGCACGACGACCAGAATGGCCACCACGGCGACCACGAGGATGCCCCTGGTCAGGGCCGCGACGGAGACGACGAGAACGCTCTCGAGCGCCAGCGCGACCAGAAACACCATCAGGAAGCTCACTCCCGAGATCCCGATCCACGAGAACAGCGGCGCCAACGGGCTCTGCGACTGTGATTCGCCGACCCGCGCCCACGAGAACCCGCCGTACGGCCACGAGCCTGCCACGACCTCACGGAGCGTCCAGAGCCCGGCAATCACCGCCGGTAGCAGGCCGAGGCGGCCCAGCGGCGACGACCAGACCCGGGGCACCAACCGGTAGGCAAGGCACATGAGTACCGCTCCCCCGCCGACGAAGATCGCCTCGAGCGCCGAGAGAGCCGTCAGCGGGACCGGGCCGAGGAACAGCGCCGCCCAGGAGATCTGCACCATGTACATGACGAAACCGCCGACGAATCCGACGAGGAACGCTCCGCCCGCCCGCCGGCCGCGGAGGCTGAGCAGAAACACAGCGATGCCCACGAACGTCAACGGCCAGAGCGACAGGTCGGGGAAACCGGCGTCAAAAATCGGACCGGATGCCGCCGCGAGCAGCACGGCAGCCCAGAGCGGCCGCGGCGCGGTCGACTCCTCCGGTTCAGATCTCATTGAGCGGCATCCTACGCAACGCTGCTGTATGCAACGATGCCGCGGAAAATCGAGTCGAGCGCCTTCCGGGCGGTGGTGCCGACCGGCGAATCCGCGACAACGGAAAGCTGGTCGAGCAGGTCGATCGTCTGCTTGGTCCAGCGTACAAAATCACCCGCAGCGAGATCGGCGATCGTCAGCGCGGAGTCCAGAGATCCACCCTGGGCCCACTTGTGCATCGCGAGTGTGAGCCCGGTCGAGAGTGGGCTGGTGCCTGGCAGGCGATGCTCGCGTTCCAGGTCGTCCAGGCGCGCCCAGAGATCGGTCGTGGAATCGAAGGCGTCACGGAACGCTCCGCCAGGGAGGTTGCGATCGCTGGGTGCTCCTTCGTCGCGTCTTGGTTCGAAGACGAGGGATGCGGCCATGGCGGCGAGGGCGGGAGGATCGAGCTTGTCCCAGAAGCCCCGCCGCAGGGACTCGGCGACCAGGAGATCGCGCTCGCCGTAGATACGGCGAAGCGTGCGGCCCGGGGCTGCGACCGTGAGAGAGCCGTCTTTGGCCAGAACCAAATAGTCGAGCTCGACGAGCACGTCGGTCACCCGGTCGAAGACCTTCGCCACCGCACCGGTACGCGTGCGGATCTGCGCCGTGAGCTGGTCCGTCTCGCGTTTGAGTTTCCACCAGCGCTCGGCCCACCGGGCATGGGATTCGCGCTCGGGGCAGCTGTGGCACGGATGCTGCTTCAGCCTGCTGCGCAGTGACGCCAGCTGGCGCTGGCGGCGCTCGCGCTCGCCACGGCCCTTCTGGTCATCCCGCACAGCCTGCTTGCGCTCGAGGTCCGTGAGTTCTCGCCGAATGGTCGAGTACTCGACGAAGTCTCCGAGGTGGCACGTCATCGACTTCGCGTAGCCGTCGAGTGACTCCTGCTGGGATCGGACCTTGCGAGCGAGGTCGACGACCGCGCGGTCGGCCTGGAACTGCGCGAAGGAGGTCTCCAGGATGGCGCGGGTGCGTTCGCGGCCGAACTGCTCGATCAGGTTCACGGCCATGTTGTAGGTCGGTGTGAACGACGAATTCAGCGGATAAGTGCGACGACTGGCGAGCGAGGCGACGGCCTGCGGGTTGAGCCCGTCCACCCACTGGATGACGGCATGGCCCTCGACATCGATCCCCCGGCGCCCCGCTCGACCGGTCAGCTGGGTGTACTCCCCCGGCGTGATGGGCACGCGTGCCTCGCCATTGAACTTCTCGAGTTTCTCCAGCACGACCGTTCGTGCTGGCATGTTGATGCCGAGGGCGAGCGTCTCGGTGGCGAACACGAGCTTGACGAGTTTGAGCCGGAACAGCTCCTCGACGACCTCCTTGAAGGCGGGCAGCATCCCGGCGTGGTGAGCGGCGACACCGCGTTCGAGTCCCTCCAGCCACTCCCAGTAGCCGAGAACGGCGAGGTCCTCGTCCCGCAGCGTGCGACAGCGCTCCTCCACGATCGCGCGAATCTCGTCGCGCTCACTCGCCTGCGTGAGCCGCACCCCCGCCCGCAGGACCTGGCGAACGGCCGCGTCGCATCCGACGCGGGAGAAGATGAAGAAGATCGCGGGAAGAAGATTTCGCGAGTCGAGCAGCGCGACGAACTCCGAGCGTTCCATCCGGCCTTCGCCGTGGCGTCCGCGGTTGGCCAGGTAGCGCCCCTTGTCGCGCGACTGCTTGGCATTGAGGGTTCGGCCGCCGTAGTTCGCCATCTGCATGAGCTCGGGATTCACCCGGTTCGTCGCCGCGAGCCCCGAGGAGTCGAAGAGGTCGAGGAGTCGGCTGCGCACGAGGACGTGCTGTTCGAGCGGCACCGGGCGTTCCTCGGACACGATCACGTCGGTTTCGCCGCGCACCGCCTGTAGCCAGTCGCCGAACTCCTCCGCGTTGGAGACCGTCGCGCTCAGAGAGACGAGCCGGACCGACTGCGGAAGGTGGATGATGACCTCCTCCCACACGGCGCCGCGGAACCGGTCCGCCAGGTAGTGGACCTCATCCATCACGACGTACGCGAGATTGGCGAGCAGGCCTGACTCGGCGTAGAGCATGTTGCGCAGCACCTCGGTCGTCATGACGACAATGCGCGCGCTCGAGTTGATGTTCGTGTCTCCCGTGAGCAGTCCAACCGCGTCGGGGCCGTATTCGCTGACGAGCTCCTGGAATTTCTGGTTGCTGAGCGCTTTCATCGGAGCCGTGTAGAAGACCTTGTCGCGCGAATCCTGCATGGCCCGGTAAATGGCGAACTCGGCCACGATCGTCTTGCCCGCTCCGGTCGGAGCGGCGACAAGCACGCTGTTCCCGCGCTCGATCGATTCGCACGCCGCCAGCTGGAATCCGTCCAGGTCGAATCGCTGGTGAGCGCGGAAGGCCTCCAGCATGGGCAGCTGGCTGCGCGAGCGTGAGGCCGCGAACCGCTCGGCCGGGGAGAGTTCGGTCATCGACGAATCACTGGTACCGCGCCGCACCGGCTGCCGCCCACTCGCGAACGGCCGCGCGGGCATCCGGAGGGCCGATGACCGTCGCGACGCCGGGCATGCTCGCGATCAGCCGCTTGAGCCCGTGGTAGTGGGATACGCGCACGGAGGTGCGCAGTCGCCCGTCCTTCTCGACCGTCACGGCGCCATCCGGGATGTAGTCGGCCAACAGGGGTGCGGCGCTGGATGCGACGTCGATCGTCACGATGAGGTCGTCCGCGGAGCCCTCGAACAACGTGTCGGGCAGTTTCACGTCGGCGACGCCGTGAGTGATCGGCTCGGATGTCACGATGGCGTCGGAGATGCGATCGAGCCGGAACGTACGGACCGCCTCCCGCAGGTGGCACCACGCGCGCAGGTACCAGTCGGCGTCGAGGGACTCGATCCGCAGCGGGTCGACGCGTCGTCGCTCGCGATCGCCACGGGAGTTGAGGTAGTCGAACTCGAGCTGCACGCCCGCATCCACGGAGTCGCGGATGAGGGCCAGCGTCTCATCCGTTCCCGTCGACTGCACGGTCAGCTGGCTCGGCGTCGCTGATGCGCCGCGTGAGAGTTTCGCGCTCAGTGTCGCGATCGCGGTGCGGTCGGCATGCTCCGGCAGTGACGAGAGGTATTGGAGGCCGGCGATGAGAGCCGCTGCCTCGCGTGCCGAGAATCGTGGTGAGTCGTCGATCGCGACGCGATGCGTCAGCACGATCTGGTCGTTCTCCTCGAGGTCGTCCCAGGAGATGTCGAACAGGTCCTCGTGCTGGTACTGCGCGGTCTCGCCGGGAATGCCCGACACACCGATGAGTCGCACCGCTTCGCGGATCTGCTCCTTGCCCATGCCGAAGTGCGCGGCGGTTTCCTCGACGCTGACTCGATCGTGGTCCATCAGGTACGGCACCAGGGACAGCAGGAAGGTGAGCTTGTCCTGCGCCTGCAGCGGCTGCGCTTTCGCCCGTCCGGAGCGGTTCGTGGCTTTAGCCATGGTCGGCCACCGTTCGCAGCAGACGGTCGCGCACCGCAGCGCGCAGGTCATCCGGGGTCACCACGAGTACCTCGGGACCGTAGCCCGCCAGTTCATCGGCGAACAGGTCGATGTCGGAATAGTGCAGCGTGAGGGTGTTTCCGGCGATCCCGGTGCCGGGTCGCTTACTGAGCCGGGTCGCGGCATCCGATCCGGGCTCGACCTCGACGGTCGCGGCGCGGTGCTCCCAAATCCGGTCGAGCTCGGCTTTCGCCTCGTCGGTTGCGCTCGCCGGGAAGGGCGAGTATTTCGTGTTCGTGGTTGTGATGGGCGTCACGATGCGCCGCAGCAGGAAGTTCCGGGTTCCGCTGGCGTCCTGGTCCTCACCGTGGAGCATCCATCGCCCCTCTCGCTGGATGAGGGCGATCGGGGCAACCGTGCGCACGCGAGCATCCTGCTCCCCCGGCTTCAGGTATCCGAATCGCACGATGACGTGCTTGTCGAGCGCGGCGCTGAGCGGCTCGAAGGCCACATCCCGCACTCGCAGCCGCGGCGCGTAGCCGATCATCGGCTCGTCGGTCACCACGCCGAGGGACCGCAGCTTGAGGATGGCGCGGCGCGACTCCCCCGAGATCGACCCCTCGCGCCACACCATCGCAGCGAGATTCAGAAGTGTCGTCTCCTCGGGTGAGAACGAGATGTCTGCGGGAAGCTCGTAGTCGCCGCGTGGGATGCGGTAGCGCAGATTCTGGTTGTTACCCGACTGCCCCGGGGAATCGAGAGTCTCGAGCGGAACGCCGAGGTCGCGGATATCGTCCTTGTCGCGCTCGAACTGGCGCTCCAGGTTCGAATTGTCGCCCGAGGTGGAGTAGCGCTGACGATAGCCCTGCACGGTGGACAGGATCTCGTTCTTGGTCAGGCCGGCCTCGGTCGCAAGCAGGGCGAGCACCAGGCTGAAGAGACGCTCTTCAACCGGGATACGCGAGAGTGCTGCTGACACGAAAGTTATTCCTTGTGAGGTAAGGACACCCGGCCAGTGTCGTGAGCTGAGCGAATAAAGCTACTGCCTAGTATGTGCCGAGAATGTCGTAGACGAAGATGAGCGTCGAAGTTGCGGGATAACCGCTCGGCGCCTTGCCCTTGGGGTAGCCGTCCTTGGGCGGCACGACCACGAGCACCTGGCTGCCGACGCGCTGGCCGACGAGTGCCTTCACCGAGCCCTTGTCGAGGAACTGGCCATCTTTGTTCTTCGCGAGGGCCGTCAGCTTGTAGTAGCGCGGCGTGTGGCTGGTCCAGGTGGAGTCGAACGTCGTCGTCGGTGCCGGATCGCTCCACTCGACGCCCTGGACCTGCAGGAGAACCTGCTGGCCCGCCTTCACCTTCGCGCCGCTTCCGCCGCGAACGACCTCGTACTGGAGAGTCTTCGGGGGCTCCTGCAGGTCGAGGGTGAGGCCCGGGGTTCCGTCGCCAGACGTGACCACCGAGGGGAAGCCCGACTGCAGCGGCTGGAGGATGCCAGTCGCGCGACCCCGGTAGCCCTTCATGATGTCGGAGACGGCGACAATGACCGTCTTCGGGTCGATGCCGTTCGAGGTTGCCTCGGAGGCGGTTCCGAAATACTGTGCCGCGGTGAGAACCGAGACGACGCGGGTTCCGACGCGCTGGCACATGAGCGAACGCGAAATCGCGTTCGTCGATGAGCCGACGTCCGCCTGTAGTTCGGAGGAGCGGGCGTAACCGCTCTCGGAGCCGGTCGAGCCAACCAGCTTGCCGTCGGCGGCCGTGTACAGCGAGAGCTGGATGTCGGCGACGTCGTGCTTGCCGAGAAGAAGGCCCTTGCCCTTGGTCAGCGTGCTGACCTCCACGCGCTTGGTGATCGTCGGCGTCGGAACCTTGGCGTCGGGGTTGTTGCCGAAGTCGCCGTTCGCGCTGATGGCCTTCGAGGCGGGACCGGATGTGTACGTGGGCACGCAGCCCTGGACCTCGGCGGGAAGGTCGCTGCAGGCCGCGACACTTACGACGAACGCGGAGGCGAGGAGAATTGCGGCAAATTTACGCACGACACCAGTTTTCGATCGGTCCTGAATCACTGGATTACTCTAACGGTTCTGACTCTGGCGATTTGCTGTCCCCCGCCGC
>DASXCU010000043.1:0-4317 GCA_036491035.1 Galbitalea sp.
AAGAGGGCGCGCGCATCCACGGTTTGGATGTCACGCCTCAACAACATTCGCTCTCCTGGTGCTCATAGACCCAAGGACTACAGGGTAACGCACCGGACCTGTTCGGGCCGGGTAACGCAACGCGAACGATATCTGAACGCGATCTCAAAACCGGACGATGTAGTAGTTGCTGTCGTAGATCGCGTCGACGCTGACAACGCGACCGGGAACCGGTGCGTCGATCATCCGGCCGCCGCCGACATAGATGCCGACATGCGACCCGCCATCCAGCACGACGACATCGCCGGGAACGGCGGACGCGACCGGGATGCGCGTGCCCAGTCGGCCCTGTGCCGCCGCCGAGTGCGGCAGCGAAATGCCAACCTGCGCGTACACGTATTCCACGAAACCGGAGCAGTCGAAACCGGCCGGACTCGAGCCGCCATAGACGTAGGGAACCCCGAGGTAGCGCGCTGCGATCCCGGCGATACCGCTGAGGTTCACGGCGCCGAAGGAACGGACGCGGGTCGCGGTGCGAACCACGGGCTTCGGTGCGATGACCCCGAACGCTTCCGCAGGCGCGATGCTCGCTGACGTCGCTGTGGCCGCGACATCGAGGGTCTGCGGGTCGCTGATCGAGTGCTGCAGCGAATCGCTCAGCGACTTCGATCCGGGAACGCCGGCGCCGTAGGCGGGGATGGCGACCGTGACCATGAGGCCCGGGATCGCCAGTGCGCACACGGCGATGCTGAGAAGACTCGACTTGCGCCGGAAGTTAGCCGGCTTGGCCAGCTGGGGTGGGACTACGTCTTCGTGGAATATTTCGATCGGGTATTGCTTGCTCAAGAGTGCACGCCTCCTGCGCCTCGGCGTCCACTGGCAAGGGCGCACAAGTGCGCTGCCTCGCGGGGCTGCCCCATCCGTTTCGTATATCGATTCACGTCCCGCGACAAGAGACGGGTTTGTGAGACGTCTTGTCGTGGGTCCTGCAACCGGCTGTCTGGTCGGCAGGACTGGATGAGACTACGTGACTAATAAGAAGTTGTCACATCCCCAATATGGGTTTTGTGGATTATCACCAACTAAACAAGCACAGCGCGGAGAACCTACGAAGTGACGTAGATGTGTGTTGCGACTTCGACAGGCAGCTCGAGGCCCTCGTCGAAACCGTCAACCTGGAGCACGATGTAACCGCCCTGGCTCGATACGACAGCGGTCGCGCCCGGCATAACACCAGCCGTTTGCAGCTGCTGGAGCAGTTCCGGCTCGAATTGCACGGGCTCCGCCAGGCGACGAATCGCGACCGTCTTTTCGCCCGTCGAAGGCACCACATCGACGATGCTGGCGACACCATCCATGAATTGCGCGGCTGGAGCATCCCCCAGTTCCGCGAGCCCGGGAATCGGGTTTCCATAGGGCGACTCGGTCGGGTGCTGCAGCAGTTCGAGAACGCGGCGCTCCACCTGCTCGCTCATCACGTGCTCCCAGCGACAGGCCTCGTCGTGCACGTAGGCCCAGTCGAGTCCGATGACGTCGGCCAGCAGTCGCTCGGCGAGGCGGTGCTTGCGAAGGACGTGGGTTGCCTTGCTGCGCCCCTCTGGCGTGAGCTCGAGGTGTCGGTCGCCCTCGACGGCGACGAGTCCGTCGCGCTCCATGCGGGCGATCGTCTGCGAGACGGTCGGACCGGAGTGTCCGAGGCGCTCGGAGAT
The DNA here is from genome assembly GCA_036491035.1 of Galbitalea sp. Taxonomy (GTDB): domain Bacteria; phylum Actinomycetota; class Actinomycetes; order Actinomycetales; family Microbacteriaceae; genus Galbitalea. The sequence continues at coordinate 1,689 of DASXCU010000043.1, forward strand.
GCGTGCACGCAGGGGAACGATGTGCTCCTCCTCGAGATCGAGGATCGTGCGCAGGTACATCTCGGTCGTATCGACGAGATCCGTCATCGATGCCTCCAGCCCTGTTCCCGACAGCTTTCAAGCCTAGCGTCGGCAACGGACGCTCGCGTTCGGCGTGCAGAGGCCCTCCCGGTGCCTCAATAGAATTGTCGCCATGCCCCAGATCACAATTCCTTCTACGTTGCTGCCCGCCGACGGACGCTTCGGATGCGGCCCCTCCAAGGTGCGTCAGGAACAGCTCGATCATCTCGCGACCGCTGGGGCGAAACTGCTCGGAACCTCCCACCGCCAGGCACCCGTGAAGGACCTCGTCGGCCGCGTTCGTTCGGGGCTCGGCGACCTGTTCCGGCTGCCCGAGGGCTACGAGGTCGTGCTCGGCAACGGTGGATCGACAGCGTTCTGGGATGCGGCATCCTTCGGCCTCATCGAACGCCGCTCCGAGAACCTCACGTTTGGTGAGTTCGGCGCGAAGTTCGCGCAGGCCGCGGGGGCGCCATGGCTGAAGGCACCGAAGGTGATCAACGCCGAAGGCGGATCGCGTTCGGAGATCGAGATTCTCGATGGCGTCGACGTGTACGCGTGGCCGCAGAACGAGACGTCGACCGGTGTCCAGGCACCCGTGAGGCGGGTCGCCGCAGACGCCCTGACGGTCATCGACGCGACCAGCGCTGCGGGCGGCATCGACTTCGACGCCAGCGAGACGGATGTTTACTACTTCGCCCCGCAGAAGAACTTCGCGTCGGACGGCGGCCTGTGGTTCGCGCTCTTCTCGCCGGCCGCCATCGCACGAGTCGAGGCGATCGCCGCGAGCGACCGGTACATCCCGGAATTCCTGAGCATCAAGAACGCGATCGACAACTCGCGACTCAATCAGACCCTCAACACCCCCGCGATCGCGACACTCCTTCTTATGGAGAACCAGATCGACTGGATCAACGGCAACGGCGGCCTCTCCTGGGCGGATGCCCGCACGAAGGAGTCGTCGTCGGTGCTGTACGAATGGGCGGAGTCGGTGAACTACGCGACGCCGTTCGTGACCAACCCCGACCACCGCTCGCAGGTTGTCGTCACCATCGACTTCGACGACTCGATCGACGCCGCCGCTGTCGCGAAGACGCTGCGGGAGAACGGGATCGTCGACACCGATCCGTACCGCAAGCTCGGACGCAACCAGCTGCGGGTCGCTACCTTCGTGGCGATCGAGCCGGATGACGTGCGGGCCCTCACGAAGTCGATCGAGTACGTCGTCGACCACCTAGCCGGTTGAGTAGCGCGAGCTGCGCGACGCGTATCGAAACCAACTAGCGTTAACCCGTGAGGCTCTGGCTGAAGGACAGCGAGCGACGGCCCGACCCCGTCCCGGCGAAGACGCACGATCGAACCATCGTGCTGATCGGGATGGCCGCCTGGCTAGTCGCCTTGGTCGTCCTGCTGTTCTTTACTGGCCCGCTTGCGGCGGCGGGCCACGCGTGGTGGGTTTTCACTCCCGCTGCTGCCCTCGGACTCGGGCTCATCGCCCTCGTCTACCTGCAGGTCAAGCGCAGCTGACCCTTCGACGGGCTCAGGGACCGGGACGCTGAGGTCGTCAACGGCCTCCGCCGGCTCGTCGTCCAGCTCGTCGATGTCGACACCGTCGAGGTCGCCGCCGTGCAGGTTGTCGCTGCCCAGCACATCCTCGTCGTCGTCCTCGTCGTCGTCCTCGTCATCCGCTTCGGACGCGGCCTCGCCGAGTGCGGCCTGGGCCGCGCGGTAGTCGTCCATGCGGTCCGCCCACGGCACCCAGTCCGGTGCGAGCAGCGCGCCCTCGGCCGGGAGCAGCTCGCTCTCGACGATGGTGGGCTCCTCCTCGGGCAGATGAGCGACCGCGATCGCCCACACCCAACCCGGGTAACCCGAGAGCGTGTTCGCGAACCGGTACGTGACGACGGACTCGCCCTCATCCGTTTCGCTGACGAAATCGCCAACCGTCGACGGCGCCTGCACGGCGAGCAGCGCCTCGAGCGCGAATCTCTGCGCGTCTGTCAGCGCGTCAAGCTTCGCGGCCATCAGGCGTCGAGGTCGTCGGCGACCTTGCGCAGCACTGCCGCGATCTTGGAGCCGTGTGAGCGCGCCGGGTAGCGGCCGTGGCGCAGGTCTGCACCGATTCCGTCGAGCAGTTTCACGAGGTCCTCGACGATGATCGCCATGTCGTCCGCGGACTTGCGATTCAGCTTGGCCATCGTGGGGGGCGCTTCGAGCACGCGGACGGAGAGCGCCTGCGCGCCCTTCTTGCCGTCGGCGATCCCGAACTCCAGCTTTGAGCCCGGCTTCACCGTCACACCGGCAGGAAGCGCGGACGCGTGCAGAAAGACTTCCTGGCCATCATCCGAGCTGATGAAACCGAAGCCCTTTTCGTCGTCGTAAAACTTGACCTTGCCGGTAGGCATTTGAGTACTCCTCTTAAACCGCGCCATTCACGGTGCGGGTATAAGGATACGGGGTGCGGACCCCACACGCTGCGACCCGTATCCTTAGCTTTGTGGCCAACAACGACAAGAACAGGGCAGCCGCCGAGCCCCAGCCGACGCCGGCCTCGCGCCCGCAGCGCGTT
>DASXCU010000044.1:0-12897 GCA_036491035.1 Galbitalea sp.
CCTGCGCAAGGCGTCGCTGTATCACCACATCGATAAGAAGGAGACGTTGCTCTACGAGCTGTCGTTGGACAGCTTGGAGCGGATCGAGGCCGCGGCTGAGCAGGCGCTGGGCAGTGAGACTGAGCCGCTGGAGAAGCTGCGCGCACTGGTCATGGCGCATATCGTCACCGCGCTGAGTGATCGTAATAAGCATGCGACGATGTTGACCGAGTTGCGTGCGTTGACCAGTGAGCAGCGTCAGGAGATTCTGCGCCGGCGCGATGCCTATGACAGGCTGGTTGACAAGACGATTCGGGCGGCGCAGAAGTCCGGGGGGCTGCGGACCGATGTGAAGCCGACATTGCTGCGTCTGGCGTTGCTCAACATGCTCAACTGGACGATCTTCTGGTTTCGACCCGACGGGACCCTCTCGGCCGAGCAGCTGGGTCGCACGTTCGCCTCGATCTTCATCGACGGCGCCGGAGCGCCTTAGACCTCGCAATCGGCCACCGGCCTCTCTCGCCGGGTGCCTCTCTCTCACCACGGAGTGCTGTAGCGCGCTGGGCCGGCGATCGGAGGTCACGCCTGCTGCCCGGGATCGGGCGTGTGAAGAACGCCTCCGACGGACTCGGCGGGAGGCATGTTCTCCGCGCTCGGCTCGAACTCGATCTGCAGATGATTGAGACCGCGGAAAGAGGAGCTCTCGAAGTGCGTGAAGTCGTTGCCCGCCGCAAGCCGGATGTCGCCTAGGCGCGCGAAGAGACGCTCGAATGCGATCCTCACCTCAAGACGGGCGAGCGGCGCACCGATGCAGAAGTGCTTGCCGTACCCGAACGCCATGTGGTCACGGACATTCGGCCGACTGACATCGAGATCGGCTGGGCAGTCGAACTTGTCCCGGTCACGGTTCGCTGAGGCGAGCATCGCGAGGACGAAGGAGCCCGCCGGGATCTGCGTTCCGTCCAGCTCAGTGTCCTTCGTCACGTAGCGCGACACCCAGACTGCCGGCGACTCGAGGCGGAGACACTCTTCGATCGTTCGCTTGAGCTCCTTCGGGCCGATGCGCGCTCGCTCGAGCTGTTCTGGGTTCTCGAGCAGCAGCAGCAACATGCTCGAAAGGAAGTGCGCCGTCGTGTTGACTCCGCCGGCAAGAAGGACGATCAACTGCTGAAGGACGTATGCGGGATCGAACGACCCATCGCGGGCGACGTGCTCTGACACTACGAGGCTGACAATGTCGTCCCCTGGCGTCGCATAGCGACTCTGAAGGAGATCTGTCAGGTAGGCCGTCATGCGCTGGCCGTTTCGGCGCTGCTGCTCCTGAAACTCCTCCGGCATGAACGAAAGGCCTGACGACTCAAACCTGCCCCAGAGCTTGATGAACTCCATGTCCTCCTCGGGAACGCCCATCAGCCACAAGGTCAGGCGCATCGGGAGGGGACGGGCGAACTCCTGGACGAAATCACAGTTCCCGCGCTCGACGAACGCGTCGATGAGTTCGTCGGCCAGTTCCTGGATGCGCGAGTCGTAGAGCTTCATTCGAGCAGGCTTGAGCGCGGTGAAGGCGAGGTCGCGCTTGCGCTTCAGGTCGGGAGCATCGGATTCCAGCATCGAGGCGGACTCCGCCGCCGCGGAGGCCCAGTCGATCCCGTTCAGGCCCCCACGACTGTTTCGACTTGCGTATATGACTGGCGTGGCGAGAACTGTGTGAACGTCGTCGTATCGTGTGACGATGAACACGCCAGCTCGGTCCGGCATCTCGTAGACCGGCGCCTCATCCCGCAGTTGCTCGAACAGCGGATACGGACACTCGGAACCCTCCGGGTACGGATAGTCGAGCTCGATCGTCATGCGTTCTCCCAGTAGGGGCGGTCCGGGGTCAGGCTGAAACGTCTGAACCGCCAGCCGCTCGGGGTGTGTACTACGTCGGCGGTATAGACGGACGTCATCACGACGTTGAACTCGCCCTGGTCAGTCACCGCGAAGGTCATATACATCGTCACGCTCGCAGAGTCCCCGTCCTCATCTAGCACATACAGGTTGGTGAAGATATGCCGCGTCTGACCGTCAGCGCGTGATCCCGGCAAGAACTCCTTGATCGCCCGCAGGCCGCGCTGGTCGATTGCCTCGCCCCCGGGGCTCTCCATCCGCCAGACGGCATCGTCGAGGAAGATCGCGTCCAGAAGCTCCCACTCCTGATTGTCGATCGCTGCGGCGTACTGTGAGAACAGTTGCTCGATTGCACCACGATCCACCATCAGCTCTCCTCGTCTGTCTCCGGTCTAATCATGGGATGCCACGACTCCAGCGCCGTCGCCTCGCACCGATCTCCACCCCGCCGGTTGGTCGTTGACATGACGGCTGGCGGCATGGGCACGAGGTGCTCAACTCACGGGACTGGCTTGTGCTCGGGTGCCCAAGTAGGCGGCCTCGAGCTGTTCCTCAGAGATTTGCGCGGGTGGACCTGAAGCGGTCACCATTCCCGCGCTCAGCAGGACGACTTGGCTGCTCCGGGCCTTGGCCACTTCTGGGAACTGCTCGGCCCAGACGATACCGACGCCGCTCGCGGCCAAGTCGGAGATCAGGCGGGCCACCTCACCGAACACAACGGGCGCAAGCCCTAGCGAGGGCTCGTCGAGACACAGGTAGCGGGGCGTGCTCATGAGCGCCTGCCCGATGGCCAGCATCTGCTGCTGGCCCCCACTGAGACTGTCGGCTCGGTCTCGGCGTTTGGCCTGAAGCGCGGGCAGGAGCTCGTACACCTTGTCTGTCTCCTGCTTGATCCGCCGACGCGCGACGACGCCACCGATCGCCAAGTTCTCCTCGACAGTGAGCGAAGGATAGACAGGACGTGGCTCTCCGACCCAGCGGACGCCCGCCTGCGCGGCTTTATAGGCCCGCCAACTGGTGACATTGTCTCCGTCGACGCTGCGAGTGCCGGAACGCACGCGAAGCTGGCCCGAGAGGACCTTGAGGAGCGTCGATTTGCCGGCCCCATTGGGACCGAGAACCGCCACGCAGTCACCAGGGGCGACGTGAAGGCTCACTCCGCGCAGGACGTCTGTCCCTCCGTAACCCGCAAAGATGTTGTCAAGGGCAAGCTCGGTCATGCCGGCACTCCAATCAGCACCTCTCGGAGATAAGGGTGCTCTTTGATCTCACTGGGCTGCCCGGTGACCGCGACCGTACCCCCGACCAGCACCGTCACGGTGTCGGCCATGCCGAGCGCGAGGTCGAGATCGTGCTCCACGACAAGAAAGCCCATCCCGCGGGCCGCGAGAGCCCTGATGGTGCCGGCGAGCAAGCGTCGCTCGTGCGCGGACAGCCCCGAAGCAGGTTCGTCGAGCAAGATGAGGTGGGCCTGAGAGGTAAGGGCGGCAAGGACGTCGAGCAGTCGGCGTTCGCCCGATGTCAGGTCGATGGCAGGGCGATCCGCGCCGCCCCCCATCCCGCTCGCTGCCACGATCTCATCGGCGAGCCCGTCAGCGGCTCTGCGGGTGCGGGCCGCCACGTGATCGCTGGTCAACCAGTGGAGGTAGCTCACACGGCGCATTCCGGCGAGCATTCCTCCTAGCAACTGTCGCGGCAGCAGTTCGTCTGGCAGGCGCGGGGTCTGGAACGAGCGGCCGACGCCGCGGCGCGCGATCTTCGCGATGGGCGCGCGGGTGACCTCGGCATCCCCGATGTGGATGCTCCCAGCGTCGAGGCGCGCGAGTCCACACATCGCATTGAGCAGAGTCGTCTTGCCGGATCCGTTGGGCCCGAGGAGCAGATGCACCTGACCCGGCTCGACCGTCACCGCAACCTCGTCATCGATCTGGAGGGCCGCGACGCCGCCGAACGCTTTCCGGGCCCCGCGAATGACCAGGGGATCGGTGCGGGTCGTTCCGTCGCGAAGCTGCCACAACAGTTCAGCCAGGCGTTCGGCCGATGGCTCCCCGTGCCCGGTGAGCACCGAAGATGCGGGAAGGGGACGGTGTGGTCGGACACGACGATACAGGCCGATCGCTGCGTCCTCGACTCCTTCGGGCAGCACGATGACACAGAAAAGCACTGTGCCCCCGTAGATGAGATCCGAGTATGACGCGACGTTGATCACGATCTGTGGAATGACATACAGCAGGAACACGCCGAGAGTCGGACCAAGGAGTGTGGTGCGCCCACCCACCAGCACGGCGGCGAACAGAAGGATGGTGGTGTCGACCGAAAAGTCCAGCGGCGAGATGTAGCCGTTGAGCTGGCTGTAAATGGCGCCGGCCAATCCGGCGAGCAGCGAGCTGTAGGTGTAGATGGCGAGGCGAACGCGCCAAACGTCGATGCCCGCTGTCGCAATCACAAACGGGTGGTCGCGCATCCGCCGCATGTGAACGCCGAGCGGTGAGCGGCGCACATTACGAATCAGCAGCAAGCCGATGCCCAGCGCAATTGCGGCGAAGATATACATTCCACGGTTATCCAGCGTGATACCGAAGAACGTCGGTGCGTTCGGAAGGGCGAGTCCGGCCGAGCCTCCTGTCTGCGCGGAAAAGAGCTGAACGATCTCCGGGATGAGGTAGACAAGGAAGAACCCGACCATCGCGAAGTAGAACCGCGAGACGCGGAGGGCCGGAATACTGAGCAAGAAGCCGAGCAGCACCGCGGCGACGATTCCGGCGCCCGCAGCCGGCCAGAAGGTCCAGGAGTGAACGGCCTGCAGGCTGGCGGTAACGTAGGCTCCGCAAGCGAAGATGGCCCCCTGGCCGAGGAGGTACTCGCCTCCGAGTCCGAGCGCGACGCCCAGTCCGGTGGCCGCGAGGGCGTAGGTGAGGGCGACCGCACCTTGCAGTAGATCGCCCTGTGCGCCGCTGATGAGCCCGAACAGGAGCACGAGTGCGGTGAGTACGACGGGGCCGTTGAGCGTGCCTCGGGCCATGCGCCGCGCACGCGACGCCTCTGGCGGTCTCGCGGTCTCGGGGTCACGGACCGAGACGGTCATACGTGTCTCGCTTGACGCCCCGCCATCACGCCTTCCGGGCGGATGACGAGGATCAGGATCAGCATCCCAAATACGACGAGGTCCTGGTATTGGAGGCCAAGATAGGTGCCTCCGAGACTTTCGGCGAGACCCACGGCAAAGCCGCCGATCAACGCGCCCCAATGACTCTGGAACCCGCCGATCGCGAGCGCGGCAAACGACAAGATCGCGAAGTTGAAACCGGCGTTCGGATCGGCGAAAGTGACAGGACCGATGACAAACCCGGCGGCGCCCGCCAGGACCCCACTGAGCACGAAAGCCCAGAAGCCCATGCGCACCACATTCACGCCGGCGAGCTCCACGGCAAGGCGATTGTCACCAACAGCGCGCAGGATCCGCCCCCAGAACGTGAAGCGCTGAAAGATCTCGATCGTGATGGCAAGCGCCACCGCCACCGCGAACGCCAGAACGTACGAGCTCGAGACCCTGACTGACCCGAAATGCGTTACCGGCGACGATAGGTAATTGGGGATACCGAGGATGTCGGAGCCCCAGATCCTGAGCGACGCTCCGGTGAACAGCACCGCCATTCCCAACGTCGACATCAACCACTTCAGCGTCTCGTCGCCGCGGCGAACCAGAGGCCAGATCGCAACGCGCTCGGTTAGCCCTCCGATGGCCGCGACCACAATGCATACTGCGATCCCGGCTCCGATGGCTGGGATGCCGAGCTTCACGTAGAAGGTGTACGTGAACAGCGTGCCGAGAACGACGGCCTGTCCTTGAGCAAAATTGAAGCTCGCGGTCGTCCTATACACAAACGAGTACCCGAGTGCGACGACACAGTAAATCGAGCCAAGCCCGACACCACTGGCGAAAGCAGTTAGGAATTCATGCATCGACAGGTCAGATGAATCATGTGGGGCGTCGCCGCAATGGCGACGCCCCACGAATGATCGCTAGTGAGCAAACGACAGCCGCTTCAGTCGCCCCTCGTTGAGGGGGCCTGATTTCGCGACCGCGAGGTAGTTGGGAGTGAACATGTGGTCTGCGGGTGTATAGCCTGTGCTCGGAGCGTTCAACAAGCCCGGTACCGCAGTCGTACCGTGCGTCTCGAGGAACTTCTTCAACGTGTCACTGTTGAGTGAATGCGCCTGGTTTGCTGCCCACGCGAAGAGGATCAGGTCGTCATAGGCCTGTCCCGACGTGGACAAGTTGTTGCTGAGCGGCGTCTGGCCGCCAGGCGTCTTCTTCAACCCCGCGATGTAGTCCAGGACCGCCGGGCGAGAGGGGGTCGTCGCGACCGCCGGCCCCACCACCAGGAGGTTCTGGTAGTCCTTCGGATTGGTGACGATGGCGGGGATGTTGGTGGCGAATGTACCGAGTCCACCGTAGAGCGGCACGTTGTAGCCACTCGTCGCAACGTTGTCGAGGAAATGCCCGACGACGGCACCGAAGAGCTCGAAGACCACCGCTTGCGCGCCGGCATTCTGTAGCCGTGTTACGGCAGCCGTGGTGTCGACCGCCGTTGGATCGACCTTCTCAACGTCCACCACCTGTCCGCCGGCCTTCTTGGCCGCCTGCTGGATCCCGATGGCTGCGTTTGCACCGAGCGAGTTGTTCTGAACGACGGCCCCGATCTTGGTGTGTCCCGCCTTGATCGCCGCGGTCGTCGCCGCGAGCGTCGCCGGAGACAGTCCGGGGCAGGTGTCGAAGAAGTACGGGTTCGCCTTCGTATCAAGGCCCTCGCCCGCACAGTCTGACGTGACCGAGAGGATCTTCCGCCGCATCAGGTAGGGGACTGCTGAGGCGCCACCGAGATCGATGGCGGCAACCTCCGCGTAGGTGTGCTGACTCGTGTATTGCTCGGCGAGCGGGACGTCCTTGGTCGGATCACTGGCCTCGTTCGCAATATCGACGACCAGCTTGCACCCGTTGACTCCTCCCGCGGCATTGATCCTGGAGGCGGCGAGCTTCCATGCGGGAGCATCGCTCGCGCCGTTCTGCGCCCCGACCCCGGTGAGGTTCGTGATGAGGAGAGCTCGGGCTGTGCACTTCCCCGTCTGACTCGCCTGACTTGCATTGGAGCCCGAGCTTGAGGACGCGCCCGCGCTTGCGGATGTGCCCGCACTTGAGGATGAGCCCGAGCTTGAGGATGAGCCGCATGCGGCAGCGGCAACCGCGATAGCCGCCGCAGCAGCCAGCGCGCCAGCGCCACGGAGCATCCTGCGCCTGAGCGAACTGCGCTTGGGTCTGTACACCGTCTCTTCTCTCCTTCCCCAACGATTTGCTCGTCAAGATCGACGACCGCCGCCACCCGGTCGCGGCGCTCCCAGCATCGCCTCGGGCGGCAGCGCGGACATCCTACCGGCCGATCGGTAGCCAATGCAAGCCCCGTGTGTGAAGGAGATGTTTTCTAAGAGTTCCGATGGCGCTGCAGCGGACGTTTCACCCCACGCGTCCCGTTCGGGAACAGGCGGGGATCACTGTCAACTCGCCGGCAAGCCGGGTCTCCGCCCGAGACAACCGACCGTACGGTAGGATCCCTCTGCCGCCCGAGCTCGACGGGCGAGCAGGCCCGGTCTGATTCCCGTGAACGTTTCTTCCCTAGCTTCGCCGTAGATGTGCTGATCTCGAACCGAGTCGATATCGCTCGGCCCCGCGACGAGGTGTTCGAATTCCTACTCGACCTCGGCCGCGTGGGTACTTGTCTTCCGGGCGCCATCCTCGGCCCGGACGACGGCTCCGGGGTACGGGACGCGACGATGGACGTGAAATTCGGCCCGATGCAGTTCTCGTACGAAGGCACCGTCCGTATCACCGGCGTCGCACGCGCGGAGCGGAAGGCGAACCTAGAGGCAGAAGGAAGAGAGCGGTCGGGCGAAGGCACCGCAAAGGCCGAGCTCCAGATGACGGTCGTCGAGACCGATCAAGGTTCCGCGCTCGTGATCGCGACTCGCATGAACGTCACGGGCGGGATCGCGCAAATCGGTCGCGGGATGTTCCAGGAGGTCGCTCAGGAGCTGATCGAGGGGTTCGGCGAGCACGTCACGGCGCGCCTCGGCCGAGACATTTCGATTCTCGGGGCTGACGAGGTCCCCGGCGTGTCGCCAACCGGTCCTGCGCCGCAGGCCCTCGACGCGCGAAAGGTGCTGTTTCGAGTCGTCGCCAGGCAAGCCCGGGGCTCACTGAGGAGGACGACTCACGCCGTCACGCGCGATCGGCGAACTGTCCGACACGGCGAGACGGTGGATCTGGCGGTCGCCGGCTCCGGATCCGGTGCGCTGACCGCTGCGATCGCCGCGCATGATGCCGGCCTTTCCGTCGCTATCTATGAGAAGGCCCCTGTTGTCGGCGGTGGTACGGCTTACTCGGGAGGCGTGGTCTGGGCTCCCTGCAATCACATCATGCACCGCAAGGGCATCCAGGACTCAGTCGAGGACGCGATGACGTACCTGGCCGGTGCGAGCGACGGTCGGGGGGACGAAGCGCTCCAGCGACGCTATATCGAAAGCGTTGGTGCCGTCGTAGAAGCGGTTGAGTCGTGGACCGGCATCAACTGGGTGATCTGGCCTGGACAGCCGGACTACTACTCAGATCTCCCGGGAGCCTGCGCAAACGGACGGGCGATCCTCCAACACCCCAATTCCGCGCACGACGTGCTTGTTCCAGCGGAGGAGCGACACCCCGGTATGCAGCTCGTTCGCCAGACTCCGCACATGGATTTCGTCCCCGGCTTCCAAACCGCTGAGCGTCCGGCGCGCGAGGCATGGGTCGCTGGACGAGCGATCATCGGCGGACTCTGGAAGGCCGTTCTGGAACGGGGGATTCCATACTCGGTCGGGTCCCCGCTGCGCGGCCTCACCGCTCGCGGTGGTCGCGTTTCAGGAGTGCTGATCGCTGGTCCCGAGGGGCCGCGCAGAATCAGAGTTCGCAGAGGCGTGCTTCTCAACACCGGCGGATTTGATTGGAACCGTGAGCTCGCCCGGCGCTACCTACCGGGCGCTGAGGCACATCCTCAGACGCCACCATCGAACACCGGCGACGGACTCTCGATGGCGATGGCGGCCGGAGCGGCGACAGCCCTCATGGACAAGGCGCTTCTCCACCCGGCTCTCCGGATACCTGGAGACACTCACGACGGCGAGCAGCTTTACCGCATGTTCAATGCCGAGCTGTCCAAGCCGCACGGAATCGTCGTCGACCGGACCGGTCGGCGGTTCGCGTCTGAGGCCGCGTATTTTGACCTCAGCGAGGCATGGAACCGTGTCGACCATCGATTCCGGACCCATCCACATGTGCCGTCGTATCTCGTCTTCGACGATGTCTACCGCGAGCGCTATGGCCTGCCGTGCGTCCGGCCAGGCGAGTCGGTCCCCGAGTGGATGCCTCACTCGGACTCACTCGAGGGACTCGCGGAGCAAATCGACGTTGATCCCGTCGGACTGGTCTCAGAGGTCGCCGACTACAACCGCGCGTGTGCGGACGGAACCGATCCCCGGTTCGATCGTGGCGCGTCCGCCTACGAGCGGTACTGGGGAGATCCTGACCACGAATCTCCCAATCCGACGATGGGGACGGTCGAGCGTCCGCCGTTCTACGCGGTCCAAGTACACCCCAGTCACGCCGGGACGCGCGGCGGGGTGGTGATCTCGCCGGAAGGTCAGGTCCTGCGGCCTGACGGGAGTCCGATAGAAGGCCTGTTCGCGTGTGGCAACACCGCGGCGAATCTCCTCTTCGGTGCTGGTTACGGCAGCGGCTCCGCGGTCGGTTCGTCGATGATCTTCGGCTATCTAGCTGCGCGTCATCTCGCCGATCGGTGAGGCCGGATCCGGAGTCGACGCGGACGCGACGGCGCCCTGAAGGCCTCTAGGAGTCCCCGGCCGCCTTCTCGGACTGCAGGGCCGCGAAAGGATCGTCGGTGTTCTCAAAGGCGCCGATCACCGTCTTCATCCCGTTCTCGCGCACGAGTCGCTTCATGTCGACGACGCTTGGGTCGACGTGGGCGATGACGTCCCACTCGACGCCGGCGAGCAGCGCATCGCGAAATGAAAGACCCATGCTCGCTCGGGTGATCGCGGCCTTACGGATCTCGAGAATGTTGCGTGGCGTCTTTGCGACGCGGCGCGCGAACGCAAGGGTCTCACGTTCGAGATCCCCCGCCGGAACGGCGACGTTCGCATAGCCCCAGTCCGCAGCCTGCCTGCCGGTGATCCGGCTTCCCACGATGTATGAGATCTCCTTCGCGCGTCGCTGCCCGACAAGCAAGGACATCGCGCCATCCATGAAACCGCCGCCGACCGGCAGACGCGGCCAACCAACGGCACACGTCTCGGAAATGAAGACGATGTCGCAGGCCATCGGGAGCAGGATGCCGCCCGCCAGGCAGTGGCCCTGAACCTGGGCGATGATCGGGCGAGGGAACTCCCAGATCCGAATTGCGAGGTTGATCCAGCCGAGCAGGCGACCACGGTCCTCCCACGGGCCAATATCCCCGGCGACCGACGCGGATGTCTGGGTCAGGTCGAACCCGGCACAGAAGGTGGGGCCGTTGGCGCGCAGGATTCCCACTCGGGGCTCGTCGTCATCCTGGAACGCATCCAGAGCCGTGTTGAAGTCGCGTAGAAGATCGCCGTTGAGCGCATTCCGCACTTCCGGGCGGTTCAGCGTGATGAAGGCGAGTCGCCCTTCGGTCTCGTAGGTGACGCACTGCTCTGTGCTCATCCGCTCTCCTCCACGTTTTACCCTACCGGCCGTTCGGTCCACCCGAGACTATACGCCCTGTTGCGAACGGCGGATGTCCTAAAAGGGCCGCTCCGATGCCGCGAGTCGCCGTCACAACACCGCATACGCATTCGCGGGCGAGCCGACCCCGCCGCGCAGATTGAGTGGCGGGGCGGAAAGCATGAATGAGTACCGGCCCTCTGCTGCGCAGACAGCGGCGAGCTCATCGAGTTGCCACAACTCGCCGAGCGTCAATCCGAGCAGAGAGATCAAGCGGATATGAGCCCATCCGTGCTCGCGGACGTAGGGCACCGTCTCGGCGGTTGGATTGTCGAAGGCCGCAGCTGCGATCCGGTTGTCCCACAGCCAGGCGATCGTGTCAACCCGTGGATCAAGCCCCGGAACGGCAATGCGGCTGCGGTCCTCAGCCAGGAGGGTTGCGAGCTCGTCGCGCTCGTTCGTGTCCAGACCTGTGTACCACCGCAGCCAGCCGGTGCGCACGAGCAGGACGTCCCCCGGCTGTAACGTCGTCCCCTGGCGCTCGAGGGCCGCGGCGAGCAACTCCGCGCCGATCGGGAAGCGCTGGTCCTGCTGGATTGTCTGTCCGTGCGCCTCCAGGTACGCGAGGACATCGACGAGGACTCCCCGCACGATCATGCCGCGCTCGGCCCACCGCTCGATCCCGAGCTCGCCACGGTCGAGCGCGTCCTCCTGACGACCTCCGAAGTAACCGTGCTCGCGGAAGCGCTGGTGTCCGAGCCCATCCCATTGGGTGCTCGTCTGCATGCCCAGATGGTTGATCTCATCGTCACGCACATTGCGTTTGACGACGCGGGTGTGCTCCATCACGGGACGCGATGCCCAGAACTGAGGCTGGGGCTGGCCGAGCGGCAGGTTGAGGTTGACCACACGGCCCAGTTTGACCTCGCGCGTTGCCGCCAGGACCTGCTCAGGTCCGGCGAAGTTGAGACAGCCCAGCTCGTCGTCGCGACCAAACACGTCCCAGGCATGCCGCTCGGTCGTGCCATCGACAAACGGCAGCTCTGCGAACGTCGGATACCTCATTGCCCCGTGAACCTCGGCGGCCGCTTCTCGCTGAATGCCGCTCCGGCCTCTGACGCGTCGAGCGTGTTCGCGCTGATGCGTTGGTTCATCGCCTCAACCCTGAGCGCGTCGTCCATCGAGAGAGTCTGAGCGGCGAAGATGTTGTCCTTCATCCGGCCGAGGGCGATCGTTGGGCCGGCGGCGAGCTCGCCCGCGAGCGTCTTCGTCGCTTCCACGAGCTCGTCGTCGTCGTAGAGGGCGCTGGCCAACCCCATCGCGAACGCCAGCTCGCCATCGATCACCGGGTCGAGGAGCATGATCTCCCGCGCCTTCCCGGCGCCGACGATGTGTGTCAAAAAGTATGCGACCCCGAAGTCGCCGCTCAGGGACCGCTGTTTGAAGCCGCCCTGAAGCTTTGCGCTGCGCGCGACGACTCTCAGGTCGCAGGCCAGTGCGAGGGAGAGGCCGCCGCCAAAGACGTGTCCGTGCAGAGAGGCAATGGTCGGCTTCGGCATCGTGTGGAGCAGGCGCACCGACTCCTCGTGGTGGAGCATGAGACGCGACTGGGCGTCCAACAGGGCGCCGAGCGAGGCGGCTTCGGCGGTCTCCTTGCGGCGGGCGGCGATCTCCCTGACATCACCACCCGCACAGAACGACCGGCCCGCACCACGAATCACAACGCAGCGCACCGCTCGGTCGCGCGCGATTCGTGTCAGCTCCTCGGAGAGGACGTCGAGCAGGGCGAAGCTGAGCGCGTTGAGCGAATCGGGCCGGTTGAGCGTCATAAATGCGACTCCATCCTCGACGTCAACAATCAGCGAGGAAGCCTGTGTCAGGCCCACGACAGCTCCAGTCTTTGCCCGTGCAACGCGGTGCCGATCTACCGGTCGGTCGGGCAGGGTTCTAGCACAAAGGCTCGGCTCTCGCAGCCCGCAAGTCGTCCCGGTTGCGTTTTCTACCGAGCGACCGGTAGGATAAGGGAGAAAGCCGGTCTGTGACTCCGAGTCAGCCGGGACATTTCGATCATCTAACTGCGCACAACAACGATGACTTTTCAAGACGCTGCACCTGAGGTTCTGTCTCGCCGTGAGGAGATTTTGGCCGCGGCGGCCGATCTTTTCTGGGCTAATGGCTATGCCGGGACGACGATGAGCGAGCTCGCGTCGGCGATGAACCTGCGCAAGGCGTCGCTGTAT
>DASXCU010000045.1:0-3045 GCA_036491035.1 Galbitalea sp.
CTGCCGTACACGGCCCCGAAGAACGCAACGCTCAAACCGGTGACCGGCGCTACCACCATCCACCTCAGCGCGAGCCCCGACTCGGCCTGGCCGACCCTCAAGAACTTCCTCGGCGCTACCAGCAACACCCTCTCGGTCAGCATGTACGACTTCACGTCGGCGCACATCCTCGCCGAGGTCGAGACGGTGACCACCGACAAGGACTTCAAACTCACCCTCGACCACCCCGCAAAAAATCCGACCGCCGACCAGACCGACGAAGAGACGGTTGCGGCTCTCAAGAAATCGGACGGAACACGCCTCACCCAGGCGTGGGCCCTCGAACGGATGGACCCGCTCGCCGCCGACTGGATCTACCCCACGGCGTACCACATCAAGGTCGCGGTGCGGGATTCGTCCAGCTTCTGGCTCTCCAGCGGCAACTGGAACAACTCCAACCAGCCCGACATCGACCCTGTCAACAAACCCGGCGACGCGGCGGCGGCTCGAGACGGCGACCGCGACTGGCACGTCATCGTCGATCATCCCGAACTGGCCTCCACATTCGAGGCATACGTACTAAACGACCTCGACGTCGCGAGCCAACACGACGTCGTACCGGAGTCGGCCGCGCTGCTCCCCGCGGCGACGCTGCCCCAGGCGACGACGCCGCCCTTCGCGCAGTTCTTCCCCGCGCAAACCATTACCGGGAACATGACGATCACCCCGCTCCTCACTCCCGATGCCGGCGTCTACGCACCCGCCGTGAAGGAGCTCATCGCGAGCGCGAAGAAGACGCTGCACATGCAGTTCCAGTACATCGAGCTGCCGCAGTCGGCACCGGCGACTTCACAGCCGTTTATCGACCTGGTCGACGCGGTCATCGCACGCCAGAAGGCCGGAGTGGATGTGCGCATCATCATGAGCGAGTACGAGACGAGCGGTTACCTCGAGCAGCTCCAGAGCGCGGGGCTCGACGTGGTGAATTCGGTCAGGATCCAGAACAACGTCCACAACAAGGGCATCGTCGTCGACGGTCGATCCGTACTGGTCAGCAGCCAGAACTGGTCCACCGACGGCACCCTCTACAACCGGGATGCCGGGGTCATCATCGACAACGCCGAGGTCGCCGCGTATTTCGAGCAGATCTTTGAACACGACTGGGCGCACCTGGCAGCGCAGAAAGCCGCCGACGACTGATGCGGCTCCTGCTCCTGCGGCACGGCCAGACGCACTCGAACGTGATCGGCGCACTCGATACCGCCGTTCCGGGCGCACCCCTGAATGAACTCGGGCTGCGACAGGCGGCGGCCGTGCCGCGAGCGCTCGTGGGACAGGAGATCGACGCGATCTCCGCATCCACGATCGTCCGCACGCAACAGACGGCCGAACCACTCGCAGCCGATCGTGGGATTACCGTCGCTATTCGCGACGGCCTCCGCGAGATCTCCGCGGGAAGCCTCGAGATGCTCAGCGACCACGAGTCGCAAGGCGTCTACACCGCCACCGCTTTCGCGTGGGCGAAGGGCGACCTGGAGCTCCGGATGCCCGGGGGTGAGAGCGGGCACGAATTCTTCCAGCGCTACGACGCGGCAATTCGCGACGTCCTCGACTCAAGGGCGAAGGTCGTCGTCGCGGTCAGCCATGGTGCAGCCATCCGCACGTGGGTCGCGGCGCGGTGCGACAACACCGACGGCGGCTTCGCGGGAACGCACCAGCTCGACAACACCGGTGTCGCCGTCCTCGAAGGCGACCGGGTGCACGACTGGCACCTGGTCGAATGGCAGTCAACGCCGCTCGGCGGTACCGGTCTCGCCGACGCGCGCGCGGTCGACCCAACCGGCGAGGCACTCGAGTAGCGGCTGTCCGCCGAGGTTAGTTGGTGACGTCGATCGTGAAATGGACGTCGGCAACACCGGGCGTCGTATTCGTCAGCGTGACGGAGGTCTCGCCGACCTTCACCGGCTTGATCCCCGGGTCGAACTCCGCCGACTTCGTCTTTGCCCCATTCGTCCAGATCGCGATCGATGGCTTCGCGATCGAACCCTTGTAGGTCGTCGGGTCGAGCTTTCCCGTCGTGATGTTCAGGATCGTGCCGATCGGAATCTTCACCGTCTCGCCATCGAGGCTCGTGGCGCTCCGCGAGATCGGCTCGGACACCGAATGCACGCTCGGCGCGCATCCCGCGACGCCGACGACAACCCCGACCAGCGCGACGCCGACGAGCGCTCGGGACAATGCCAACCTCATCCGGAAACCTAGGCGGCGGGCGCCAGGAACTCGTCCCACTGCGGCTCGGCACGCTCGACTCCGCGAACCAGCCACGTCGCGCCGTGAGGGGCACGCGGACGGATGCGCAGCGTCCACCGCATCTCGCTAGGAGTCTTGTCGCCCTTCAGGTTGTTGCAGGCGAGGCAGCACGCGACCAGGTTCTCCCACGAGTCCGCACCACCGCGAGAGCGCGGCAGCACGTGGTCGATGGTTCCCGCGGCACCACCGCAGTACGCGCAGCGGTGGGCATCCCGGCGCAGGACACCGCGCCTCGAGACCGGCACGTTGCGTCCACTCGGGATGCGCACGTAGCGGCGAAGAATGATGACGGATGGACGATCCCATAATCGATCCGACCCGTAGACAGGATGCTCGACATCGCTGGCGACAATCGTCGCCTTCTCGTTCATCACGAGCACGATCGCTCGCTTGAAGGACACGACGGCCAGCGGCTCGTACCCGGCATTCAGGACCAGTGTGCGCATTGTCATCCTCTCGACGGCGCCTGCACGGCTTGCAGGCGTTTCGAATGCACCCCGGGGCCCGGAGCGAGGAGGCATGCGGTTACAGAAAAGGCACCGTCACAAAGACAGTGCCTCGGCCGTTCAGTGCGTGAAAAAGCTCACGCAGGGGTAACTGCTGTGGCGTATGAAGAAGAGGGCGCGCGCATCCACGGTTTGGATGTCACGCCTCAACAACATTCGCTCTCCTGGTGCTCATAGACCCAAGGACTACAGGGTAACGCACCGGACCTGTTCGGGCCGGGTAACGCAACGCGAACGATATCTGAACGCG
>DASXCU010000046.1:0-1617 GCA_036491035.1 Galbitalea sp.
GCGAGCGTGTAGCCACCGGCGTAGATCGTCTGCTGGCCGTCGCCGATCAGGTTCAGGCCATCCGGGCGGTCGCCGACGATCGCGTGCAGCATCCGGATCATCGAGCACGACAGGTCCTGCGCCTCATCCGCGATGACGGCCGAGTACCCGTCGAGCGGGTTCGACCGCAGCGACTTCTCGGCCAGAAGAATGATGTCAGCGAAATCGTGGATGCCCGCCTCGCGCAGCGCCACGTCGTACTCGCCGTACAGCTCCCAGACCGCCTTGCGGCTCTCCAGCGAAAGACCACGACGGCGACCGGCGCGAGCGAGGTCCGCATACTGTTCGAAGCGAGTGAGCCCGCGACCCTTGATGACGCTGAGCACCTCCTCCTTCCAGTAGTGCATGTTCGGGTCGATGTCACCGAGAATCCCGTGCGCACCGACCTGCGCCCACGCCGAATCGAACGCGTAGTCCGCGGCACGGTCATTCAGGTGCACGGGGATGCCGCGAGCACGAAGCAGGCCATTCGCGAACGAGTGGATGCCGACGAACTCGACACGATCCGCCACATCCGGAGCCATGCGCCGCATAGAAGAGGAGAGAACGGCGGGCAGCGTCTTCACGAGCGTCGTAACAAGAACCGTGCCGGGACGAGTGCGAGCCAGATACGCGGCGCGGTGCAGACCGACGACCGTCTTGCCGGTGCCGGCAGCACCACGAATCCGCGATGGGCCGTTGAACGAGCGACGCGCCAGCTTGGCCTGGTCGGGGTGTAGGAACGCCATCCAGTCCTCGATCGGCTGCGCCTCGATGGATGCCAGCAGCGCGCGCTCGATCTCGGCAACCTCGATCACGGGGTCCGACGGCGCGACCGGCATAATCACATCCGGCAGCAACAGCTCGACGGTGTGAGTGGTGACCGGCGGCTGCGGACGGAACAGCTCCTCGATAACCCCAAGCGCCGCATCCACCTTCAGCGGACGCAGCCGTGCCCCACGACCGAGGATGTACTCGAGAGCACCATCCTCGCCAAGAAGGTCGACGCCGTCCGCATAGCCGTGGAGGCGGCTCTTACCCATGAAGACGGCGCCGACGCGGATTTCGCCTGGAGCCATGCCGATCTCGGCGAGCGAGATCTGGGCACGGTCGGCGAGGTCACGCAGGTTCTCAAACCGGTCGGTCACATCGGTTTGCCCCTGGAAAACTCTGTTCTTGTGGATGCTCACGTCGCCCCACGACTTCGCATCGAGGATAATCACGCCGGACGGACCGACGATCACGAAATCAACATTGGCGCTCTTCGAGCCGGGCCACAGGCGGTCGGCGAGGACGTGGAAACCCTGCTCCTCGAGCGGCTCCAGCATGGTGCCAAGTCGAGCCTCGGATGCCGCGGCGGCGAGATAACGGCGGTGCATCTCGTGTGCCGTGCGCGCCGCATACTCCGCCTGCTCGGCCTCGAGCTTGAAGCGTGCAGCCTGATCGGCCGCGGAGTGTCCAGCTGGCATTGCAAATTCCCCCGAATTTACAGCGGCCCTGGGCAGAATCGCTGCACGCCCAGTCTGTCCCCAACCGGCGCGCGGGGTCTGTACCCCGTTCGGGGTCTCGCTCGGATCAGCCCAGCGCGGCGCGCTGCGA
>DASXCU010000047.1:0-16577 GCA_036491035.1 Galbitalea sp.
CTCGTCGAGGGCGAGTTCCTTGGGAAGCTCGAGCTCCTTCGCGGAGAGCTCCTCGACGTTGACGTCCTTAAAGGTGAGCACACGTACCGACTTCACGAAGCGGTCCGAGCGGTAGACGTCCCAGACCCACACGTCGTTCATCGTCAGTTCGAAGTAGAAGTCGTGCTCGGTGTCGCGACGCTCGAGCGCGACCTCGTTGGCCAGGTAGAACCGGCGCTCCGTCTCCACGACGTAGCGGAACTGGGAAACCACGTCCCGATACTCGCGGTACAGGGCCAGCTCGACCTCGCGGTCGTAGTCTTCGAACTCGTCTTCTTCCATGCTGGATTCAGTCTACGAGAACGGCGTCACGTGAGTGCAGCCACGTCCTGCGATGCAGCGCGGATGGCCCGAGCGAGTCGATGGCGGCGTAGTGCTCGCTCGACCCGTAACCCTTGTTACCCGACCAGCCGTAGCCCGGATATTCGGCGTCGTACCCGATCATGAGCCGGTCGCGATGCACCTTGGCAACGACGGATGCGGCAGCGACCGACGCGCAGTCCCGGTCGGCCTTGATCCTGGTGCGGATCCGCAGCGGCGACTGGAGAACCGGCGACAGCCAGTCGAACGATCCGTCGAGCAGCAACACACTCTCGGAGATGGATGCCCCGAGCTCGTGCAGCTGGGCGAGCGCGCGCTTGCCCGCCAGCCCGAGAGAGGCCATTATTCCGATCGTGTCGACCTCCTCGGCCGTCGCGAGCCCCACCGCCGAGTAGAGCGCCCATCCCGCGGCGAGCGGAGCCAGCTCCTCGCGGCGCTTCTCGCTGAGCATCTTGGAGTCGCGCAGTCCGGTCGGGTGAGCGCCGACGGACAGGTCGACAACACAGACACCGACACCGACGGGCCCGGCGATCGCACCACGGCCGACCTCGTCGCATCCGATCACGAACCGCGCGCCCTGGGCGTGAAGCTCCTGCTCGAATTCGAAGGTTGGGTCGGCGACGGTCACGTTACTTCGACTTCGGGACGTCCTGGAAGACGACGGGGTAGCTCCCGAGGACCGTCCAGCGAGTGAACGGCCAGCTGATGAGGATCGCCTGCCCGGTCACGTCGCGCATGGGCACGAACACCGTCGCGTCGTGCCGGTTGTAGTGATAGGCCGAGTCGGCGGACTCGTCGCGGTTGTCCCCCATCACCCACAGGTCGCCCTTGGGCACCGTGATGCTGAAGTCGTAAGGGTCCGATTTGGTCACACCGGCGGGCAGATTGATGTACGGCTCGTCGAGCGGGGTGCCGTTCACCGTGAGCTGGCCGAGGGCGTTGCAGCACTTCACCTTGTCGCCCGGGAGGCCGATCACGCGCTTGATGAGGTGATCATTGTCGCTCGGTGCGGCAAGCCCGACGAAGGCGAGGATGTCATTGATCGGTGAGGACGTGACCGGAGCCGACGGCTCGGACACGAGCCATCCGCCCGGGTCGGAGAACACAACCACATCACCGTGGTGCAGCGGCGAAAGCTCGGGCGTCAGCAGGCTGACGATCACCCGGTCGTTGACCTGGAGCGTGTTCTCCATCGAACCGGAGGGGATGAAGAAGGAGCGGATCAGGAACGTCTTGATCAGGAACGAAATCACGAGAGCCGCGAGCAGGATGAACAGGATGTCGCGGAAAAACAGGAACACACTGCGACGGCGGCGGCGCGCGGCCTGCTCCGGCGTCTCTTCCTCGGCCTCATCCTCGTCGGACTGCGGCTCGGCGTCGGTTACGTCAGTCATCCGTGGTGTCTTGGGCCTTCGATCTCAGCTGCGCAGGCTGCCTTAATGACCCTGAGCTCCCGACCAAGTGTAAAGGTCGGGAGCTCAGGAACAATGTGAATCGCTGATCATCAGCGCGCGCGGGAAACGCTACGCGTCGCGCTTCTCCTTGATCTTCGCCTTCTTGCCGCGAAGGTCGCGCAGGTAGTAAAGCTTGGCGCGGCGGACGTCGCCGCGGGTCACGATCTCGATGTGGTCGATGACCGGGGAGTGCACCGGGAAGGTACGCTCGACGCCGACCTGGAAGCTGACCTTGCGAACCGTGAACGTCTCACGAACGCTGTCCCCCTGGCGACGGATGACGACGCCCTGGAAGACCTGGACACGCGCGCGCGTGCCTTCAATGATGTTGACGTGCACCTTGACGTTGTCACCGGGACGGAAGTCCGGCACGTCGGTGCGGAGGGATGCTGCATCCACTCCCGAGAGAAGGTGGCTCATGGCATGTTCGCTCTCTGCAGCCGCCACAGGTCGACTACGGTTTAGTTTCGACTTATCGGACGACTTATCGAAGATTTGAAAGAATGAAGTCTGTGCCGAGAATTTGTCGGCTCCCCTGAGGCAGAGCCCGGACACGGCACAAGGGGCAATTCTGCCACAAACTACGGAAAGCTGCGAACGCGGATGAGCGACCTGATCGAACCGGCGGCATCGCTGGCGGCGGTGCGCACCGAGCCCGTGCAGCAGCGCAGCGCCCAGCGGGTGGCGCACCTGCTCGATACCGCCGCGATGCTGATCGATGAGCTCGGCATCGACGCGCTCACGACGAGCGATGTCGCGGCCCGCGGTGAGTCCTCGGTCGGCGTCGTCTACCGCTACTTTCCGAACATCCAGTCGCTGCTGCGTTCGCTCGCCGCGCGCAATCTGGCCCGCTTCACCGAGACCATCTACGACCTGCTCAGCGCTGACTCCGTCGAGTGGCGGCAGACAGTGGATGTCGCGATCGACACGTTCATCGAGTTCAATCGCTCGGAGCCCGGCTTTCGCGCTCTGCGCTTCGGCGACATCATCGACGACCGGTTTCTCGAGCCCGAGTTCAGCAACAACGGCGTCTTCGCCCGTGCGCTCGTCGGGCTGCTCGCCGAGAAGTACGACTTTGCGCCCACTGAGAAGCTCCTGTTCGATGTCGAGGTCGCCATCGAGGTCGCGGATGCGCTGCTCCAGCGCGCATTCTTCCTCGACAGGCAGGGCGACCAGAAATTCATCGACGCCGCCCGTGAGATTTCCAACCAGTACCTTCGCGACCACTCAGCCCTCCCGGACATCACATGATCGAAATACGCACACCCGCCGAGGTCGAGGAGATGCGCCCCGCGGGCGCGTTCGTCGCGAGCGTCGTCGAGGCGACCGCCGCCGCATCCGCCGTCGGAGTCAACCTGCTCGCGCTCGACAAGATCGCGGGCGACATGATCCGGAAGGCGGGAGCCGTCAGCAGCTATGTCGACTACCACCCGTCGTTCGGCGCCTCCCCGTTCGGCAAGTACATCTGCCTGTCGGTGAATGACGCGGCGCTGCACGGCCTGCCGTTCGACTACCGGCTTCGGGACGGCGACGTCCTCTCGCTGGACTTCGCCGCATCCCTGAACGGCTGGGTCGCGGATTCGGCGCGCACCGTCATCGTGGGAACTCCGCGAGCCGAGGATGTCGGGCTCGTCGACATCACCCGTCGTGCCCTTGAGGCCGGGATCGCGCAGGCTCGCCCCGGCAAAAGGATGGGCGACATCTCGGCCGCGATCGGCGACGTCGCCCACGCGGCAGGCCTAAAGGTGAACCTCGAGTTCGGCGGGCACGGCGTCGGGCGCGAGATGCACGGCGATCCCCACGTGCCCAACGATGGACGGCCAAAACGCGGACTGCCGCTGCGACCCGGGCTCGTATTCGCCATCGAGCCGTGGTTCATGCTCGGCACCGACCGCATCTACACCGATCGGGATGGCTGGACCCTGCGCAGCGCGGACGGCTCGCGCGCCGCCCACTTCGAGCACACGGTCGCGATCACCGACGGCGACCCGCTGGTGCTTACGCGGCCGTAGCTGCGGACCCGACTAGTCGGCCAGGAGATCGGGGCGCACGCGCTTCGTGCGCTCGAGCTGCTGGTCGTGTCGCCACTCGGCGATCGCGCCGTGGTTGCCGCTGAGCAGCACCGGCGGCACCACAAGGCCGCGCCACTCGGCCGGCTTCGTGTAACTCGGATACTCGAGCAGGCCGTCCTCGTGGCTCTCCTCGGTGAGGCTCTCCGGATTGCCGACAACCCCGGGAATCAATCGGCCGATCGCCTCGATCATCGCCATCGCGGCAACCTCACCGCCGTTCAGCACGTAGTCGCCGAGGCTTACCTCGCGCACCGTCGCCCGGGTGGCCGCGTAGTCGACGACGCGCTGGTCGATGCCCTCGTACCGTCCGCATCCGAAGACCAGGTGGGGCGCATCCGCGAGATCGCGAGCCATCGCCTGGGTGAAGCGCTCCCCCGCCGGTGACGGGAAAAGAACGATCGAGTCGGGGCCCAGGAGCCGGTCGAACGCCTCGCCCCACGGCTCCGGCTTCATGACCATTCCCGCGCCGCCGCCGTAGGGCGTGTCATCCACTGTTCGGTGCCGGTCGTGCGTGAAATCGCGCAGGTCGTGAACGCCGAGCTCCAGCAGGCCGGTCTGCCGCGCCTTGCCGAGCAGCGACACATCGAGCACGGAGAAGAACTCCGGGAAGATCGTCACGATGTCGATGCGCATCCGACCATCATCCCGCACGCGGCCTTACACCCTTCTCCCTTCCCCACACTTGCGGAGGAGTCTCCCGGCCCGTCGCGCTCTCCCTCCGGGGACACGCCGAGGGTCTCCTCCCCAACTGTCGTGCATCCACGCCTCCCCAGCAGGGATGAGGCCCCACAATTCGCACATCGCAGTTGCGGCCCGAACACGGCCGGTCAGCCTGATGCACGGTGGCGGGATGTCACTGACCAACACCCTCCAGTCGATGCACGGGGTCGCGAGCGTAGCGTCCCTGAAGGCGCGCGGGTTCGGACCCGGCCTGCTTCGACGGGCGGTGAGTTCAGGCCTCGTCGAGCAGGTGCGAAAGGGTTGGTTGGCCCTGCCGGATGCGCCGCCCGATCTTGTCCGCGCCGTTTCGTTGAGGGGACGACTCGGTTGCGTTTCGGCTGCTGAGTATCGCGGACTTTGGGTGCACCTTCGTTCTGACAACGTCCACATCGCGGTTCCACGGCACTCCGGGCGGGCTACTGCCCACGCCACGGCGGGCGTCATCGCGCACTGGCAATCCGAGAACTGGAGTGCAGATCGCAGCGCCCTTGAATCGCTCCCGGACATGGCTCTCCAGATCGCGACGTGCCTACCCAGTGAGCAGGCGATCGCCACGCTCGATTCGGCGCTCAATCGAGAACTGCTGACCATGGCCCAGCTGATTGAGGGATTCGAGAGCTCACGATTGGATCTTTCGCCGTTGCTCCGACTACTCGATCCGGCAAGCCAGTCAGGACTGGAATCACTGTGCCGAGTCCGCCTCGCGCGACTCGGACTCCCGGTACGGTCGCAGGTCTTGATCCAGGATGTTGGCCGAGTAGATCTCCTCGTTGGGGACCGGCTGATCATCGAGACGGATGGCCGCGAATGGCATAGTTCGACGGAGGCGTTCGACAACGACCGCGACAGGGACCTTCGCCTGGGGCTACTCGGCTATCGAGCGTTGCGATTGACCTACGCGCAGGTCGTACGCGACTGGCCTTTGGTCGAGCTCAGCATTCGCGCGATGGTCGCACGTGGTGAACACCTCTGGCCCAGGTAGAACACTTGCGGAGGAGATGCACCCGCGCGTCGTGCGCACACCGCCGCGACACGCTGGAGGTCTCCTCCGCAAGTGTCAGAGAGTAGAGGAGGGGGCTAGGGGCAGGTGAGCTTGCCCGCGAAAGTTACCTCTTTGCTGGAGTCGAGCACGCTCTTGAGCTTCACGCCATCGAGCGTCGCCGTGTTGCCGTCCGACGAGAACTGCGGCAGCGGACCGGTCTTGTCGATCGTGTAAATCGAGTCCGAGCCGTTGAAGTCCATCGAGGTCTTGCTCACCGCACCGGGCAGCTTGTCGGACGAACCCTTGACGACTACGTAAATGCCCATACCGGACGACGTGCAGGTCGAAATGGACGCGGTGCCCGACTCCGAGCCGCTGAACGTCGCGGTCGCGGATGAGGATGAGCCGTTGCCGCCGCCCGATTTCGACCCGGAGCCGCCCGCGCCGCCGCCCGCGCCGGCCGCCTGGTTTGGTGAGCAGGCGGCGAGGCCGACCACGAGAACCGCGGCGACGAGAAGGGACGGAAGAATGCGCTGTGACATAGCCATGAACCGACTATGCACTACCCGAACGGGCCGCCCTATAGGGGTTTTTGCGGGTCGTCCGCCGAAGCGCCGTCGTCCGGCGAGGCGTCGTGGTCCGACGACACGTCGTCTACGTCATCATCCGGCAACTGCTCGAAGAGTCCGGGCGGCGGCGTGACCGTGAGCGTGCCGGCCTCGACATCGACCGCAGACACGATCGCCTTGACGAACGGCACCAGCACCTCGCCGTCCGCTGTCCCCACGGTGAGCAGATCCTGTGCCGGCAGATGGTCGATCCGGATGACCGTGCCGACCCGAACACCGTCGCGAAGAACAGCGAGTCCGACCAGCTGGTGGTCGTACCAGGCGTCCTCTTCGACCGGGAGCTCCTCGGAGTCCTGCTCGACCCAGAGAATGGCCTTGACGAGGCTCTCGGCGGCGCTGCGGTCGACGACATCCTTGAAGAAGGCGACCGCGTGCGTGTTGTACCAGCGCAGTTCGACGAGTTCGAGGTTCTTGCCGTGCCAGTCGGAGGTCGTCGGGACCTGCAGCGCGAACGTCGCCCCAGGAACGAACCGGCGCGCCGGATCGTCCGTGTAGAGCTCGACCTTCAGTGCACCCTTGAGGCCGTGAGCCTTGACCAGCCTGCCGACCCGCAGTTGGGTGCGGGCGGGCTTCGGCGCGGCCACGTTAGAAGTCGGTGTCGACCACGTCGACGCGCACGCGCTTGCCGTCGGCCAGGGCCGTGACGAGCGTGCGGAGTGCCTTCGCGGTGCGACCAGCGCGACCGATGACGCGACCGAGGTCCTCGGGGTGCACGCGCACCTCGAGAACCTCGCCACGTGGAGAGTTCTTAGCTATTACCTGCACCTCGTCGGGATGATCGACGATCCCCTTGACGAGGTGTTCCAGCGCGGAATCGAGCAAAACCTAGGCCTCGGTCGGGGTCTCGTCGTCGGCAGCGGCCTCGGCCTCTGCGACAACCTCGGCGACGGGCTCTTCGGCGGCCTCTGGGGCAGCCTCCGCGACGGCTTCCGCGTCCGTGGCCTCGGGCTCTGCAGCAGCGGCCGCCGGAGCGTCACTGTTGTCGACCTGCTCGGGGGTCTCGACGGTGGTGGTCGTCGAATCGTCGGCCTCTTCTGCGCGAACCTGGTCGGCTGCGGCATCCGCCTCGACTGCAGACTCTGCCTCGGCCGGTGCGGCGGCGGGCTCCGGTGCGGGAGCCGGCTTCTCGCTCTTCGGCTTCAGAACTGGCTTCTTCTTCTCGTCCGCGACGAATTCGACCTTGGCTTCCTTGGTCCTGACCGTGGACTTGGCGTTCTTGTCGCCCTTGAACTTGCCCCAGTCACCGGTCAGCTTGAGGATGGCCTCGACCTGCGGAGACGGCTGTGCGCCGACGCCGAGCCAGTAGAGGGCACGCTCGGACTGCACCTCGATGAACGAGGGCTCCTCGGTGGGGTGGTACTTGCCGATCTCCTCGATCACGCGACCGTCGCGCTTGGTGCGCGAGTCGGCGACGACGATGCGGTAATACGGCGCACGGATCTTGCCCATGCGCTTCAAACGAATTTTGACAGCCACAATTCTCCTGAATTACGTGTATTGATGGCGAACCGATTGCCGTGGGCGTGGGGCACACGCGGCTGAAAGCTCTAAGGGTTCTGTCCGCACCTGATTAGAGGGTCGGGAGCGCGACAGACTCGACTGGCTATTCTGCCAGACTTTTGGGCCCTGCGGGAACCGTCCGCGGCCGAGGGACCCCTACTGGGTGACCTCTTCGACCTGCGGCACTTCTTTCACGACGCTCCTTCGCCGACTGAGCGCGACGCCGACGAGGCAGATCACACCACCGACGAGCGCCAGCCAGGCCGGCACAACGCCGAAGAACAGCAGCCAGGCCGGCACAACGCCGAAGAACAGCAGGCTGAGTGCGATCGCGAGCACCGGAACGATGTAGGTGGAGATACCGAGCTGCCCGGCGGGCATACGGGACAGCGCGTACGTCCAGGTGCTGAACGCGAGGGAGGTCGGAATTGCTCCGAGGTAGAGGATGCCGAGCCATCCGCCGACCGGCGCAGCGGAGAGTCCGCTGACCAGCTGGCCCGCGAAGGGAAGGGTGACGAGCATGCCGATGACGCAGCCCATCCACGTCACCTGCGCGTTCGGCAGTCGCTTCAGCGCCGGCTTCTGAAACAGCACGCCCACCGAGTACAGCACCGCCGCGGCCAGGCACCAGAGCACGCCGACGCCAAGACTGACCTTGCCGCCGGTCGTTCCGATCCAGATCACGATTGCCCCGAGAAACGCGACGCCGGCCCCGATGGCCAGCCATTTCGGGATGCCCTCGCGCAGAAAGATACCTGCGCCGAGCGCGATCAGGATGGGCCCGATGTTGACGAGCATCGACGTGGTGCCCGCGTCGATCGTGTGCTCCGCGATGTTGAGCGCCACGTTGTATCCGCCGAACCAGGCGGCACCGAAGACGATGATGTAGATCCACTCGCGGCGGTTCGGCCACACCCAGCGCCGGCCGATCAGCACGACCATCCCGAGCAGGACGGTGCCGACCACGAGACGGCCGAGCGCGACGGCACCGCCGGTGAAGTAGGGCGCGGTGCCGCGGATGACCACGAAGGCGCTCGCCCACGCGACAACCGTCACCGCGATTGCGACGAGAACGCTCGGGCTGAGCCCGCCGGAGGCGGACCTGGATGGTGTGCTCATCCGCTCAGGTTACGCGGCGGCACCGACCCCGCACCGGCCGAAATCGGTCATGGCGTTTTTGCGTTGAAAGTTGGCGGAAGTCGCCGGACTAGCCGTTCGCCGCGTCGCGCCAGGCGACCCACTTCTTGACGGTCGCGACGTCGTACTCGGGTCCGGTGATGCCGACCGTGAACAGGGTGACGCCGAGCTCGAGCTGTTCCGCCGCATCCGCCTCCGTGCGTCCGCGCAGTTCGGTCGAGATCTCGATCTCACCGATGTCCCGGCCGACCGTGTCGCAGTGCTCGGCCAGAACATCGAGCTTGCGTTTCAGCGTCGCCGCGTCGGAGAAGCTGTGCCAGATGTCGGCGTGCCGAGCCACGATCTTGAGCGTCTTCTTCTCGCCGCCACCGCCAATCAGGACGGGGATGTCGCGCAGCGGCGGTGGATTGAGTTTTGCCCAGCGTGCCTCGATGCGCGGGAGGTTCTCGGCCAGGGCGTCTAGTCGTTGACCGACCGTTCCGAACTCGTAGCCGTACTCGTCGTAGTCGCGCTCGAACCAGCCAGAGCCGGTGCCGAAGATGAAGCGACCGCCGCTGATGTGGTCGATCGTGCGGGCCATGTCGGCCTGCAGGTCGGCGTTGCGGTAGCTGTTGCAGTTGACGAGCGCACCCAGCTCGACTCGGCTGGTCTGCTCCGCAATGGCGGCGAGCATCGTCCAGGACTCGAAGTGCTCACCATCGGGCGCACCGGACAGCGGATAGAAGTGGTCCCAGTTGAAGACCACGTCGACGCCGCCGTCCTCCAGCGCCGCCACCGTGTCCCGGATGTTCGGGTAGAGCGAGTGCTGCGGCGCGACCTGCACGCCGATTCGGATGGGACGTTTGGTGGCAGAGGGCATGCGTTAAGCCTAGCCAGCCGGGGCGAACTCCTAGCGACCGAGGAACTTCTGCAGGCTGGCGAGTTCTTCCTCGGTGGGCATGGGCTTGCCTCCGGGGCCCGCCGCCGGGCCGAAGCCGGCGCCGGCTGCCGGACGGGACGCGGCACCGGCCGCGAGTGCCGCGTTCTCGGCCGCGCGTCTGGCCGGGTTGCCCGACTTCGAGCTTTTCTTCGCCTGCTGCTTGGGTTTTCCGAATCGGGCGCCGGGGATCGGTCCCATTCCGGGCACGTTCGGGACGCCGCCCTTGGCGACCGTCTTCATCATCTTCGACGCCTGCTCGAAGCGATTGACCAGGGAGTTGACCTCGGTCACGGTCGTGCCCGAACCCTTGGCGATGCGCAGTCGCCGCGACCCGTTCAGCAGCTTCGGCATCCGACGCTCCTGGATCGTCATCGACTGGATGATGGCCTCGGTGCGCCCGATCTCGCTCTCGTCGAAGTTGTCGAGCTGCTGCTTCATGCCGCGCGCGCCCGGGAGCATCCCGAGCATGTTCTTGATGGAGCCCATGTTCTTGAGCTGCTGCATCTGCGCCAGGAAGTCTTCGAGGGTGAACGAGTCGGTCGCGAACTTCTCGGCGGTCTTGCGGGCCTCGTCTTCGTCGAAGCTCTTCTGCGCCTGCTCGATGAGGGACAGGATGTCGCCGAGGTCGAGGATGCGGCTGGCCATGCGATCCGGATAGAACGGCTCGAAGTCGTCGAGCGTCTCGCCGGTGGACGCGAACATGATGGGGCGGCCGGTGACGGAGGCGACCGACAGCGCCGCACCGCCGCGGGCGTCGCCGTCGAGCTTCGAGAGCACGACGCCGGTGAAGTCCACGCCGTCCTGGAAGGCCTTCGCGGTCGTGACCGCGTCCTGCCCGATCATGGCGTCGAGGACGAACAGCACCTCGTCCGGGTCGATGGCCTTGCGGATGTCGCCGGCCTGCTTCATGAGTTCGGCGTCGACGCCGAGACGACCCGCGGTGTCGACGATGACGACGTCGTACTGTTTGTCTTTGGCGAACTTGATGGAGTCCCTGGCGACCTTGACCGGGTCACCCTGCGCCTTCGAGAACAGGCCGCCCTTCTTCTCCTCGCCGACGTTGCCCGCCTCGGGCGCGTAGACCGGGACGCCGGCCTGCTCGCCCACGATCTGGAGCTGCGTGACGGCGTTCGGGCGCTGGAGGTCTGCAGCGACGAGCAGCGGCGTGTGGTTGTCGGCGGCCAGCCACTTGGCGAGCTTGCCCGCAAGGGTGGTCTTACCGGCGCCCTGGAGGCCGGCCAGCATGATCACGGTGGGCGGGTTTTTGGCGAATTCGAGTCGGCGCTGCTGGCCGCCGAGGATCGTGACGAGTTCCTCGTTGACGATCTGCACGACCTGCTGCGCCGGGTTCAGTGCTTTGTTGACCTCGTCGCTCAGCGCCCGCTCGCGCACCCGACCGGTGAACTCCTTGACGACCTCGAGGTTGACGTCGGCGTCGAGCAGCGCGCGCCGGATCTCGCGAACGGTTCCGTCGACATCCGCGGGGCTCAGTTTTCCCTTGCCGCGCAGGTTCTTGAACGCGGTCGACAGCCGATCGGTAAGGTTTCCAAAGGTAGCCATGATGGCTTCTACTTTAACCGGCCCGTCGCCGTTTCTCCTGAACGGGCATTCATCCCGTTGGTCGCGCCGGAGCGTTTCGGGGCGAGGTGAAAGGATGACGAGATGATCGTTTCTTTTGACGGGCACGCGCCCGACGTCGATGCGACGGCCTTCGTGGCGGCGAACGCGACCCTCGTCGGTCGCGTAACCCTGGCCAGGAACTCGAGCGTCTTCTACGGCGCGGTCCTGCGTGGGGACACCGACTCGATCTCGATCGGCGAGGGCTCGAACGTGCAGGACAACGTCTCGATGCACACGGATGAGGGCATCCAGCTGGTCGTCGGCGCCAACGTCAGCATCGGTCACGGCGCGGTCGTGCACGGCTGCGTGATCGAGGACGACTGCCTGATCGGGATGAACGCGACCGTCCTGAACCGCGCGGTCATCGGCGCGGGGAGTCTCGTCGCCGCGGGCGCGGTCGTGCTCGAGGACACCGTGATCCCGCCCGGCTCCCTCGTCGCCGGCATTCCGGCCAGAGTCCGGCGGAATCTCACAGCCGAGGAGCGCGAAGGGGTGACGCACAACGCGACGCACTACGTCGCCCTGGCCGCCGCTCACCGGGACGCGGGCTAATGGCCTTCGCGCTCGACCGGCCCACTCGCAACTCCCTCGTTGACGCGGCGACCGCGCTCCAGGCCTGGCAGAGCGACGACGCCGCATTCCAGCTGCACTCGGGCGACCTCGGCTGGTTCGAGCGATTCGGACTAGAGAGCGCCGCGGCATCCGTTCGCAGCTGGAGCAGCGACGGCGAGGTCGTCGCCGTCGGTCTGCTCGATGAGCCCGATCTGCTTCGACTGACCGTCGCGCCGACACTCGCGCAGGATGAGGAGCTCGCGCTCCGGATCGCCGCCGATCTCGCCCAGCCGGAACAGGGCGTCCTCGCGGCCGGAGCCGCGATCCTCGAGACGCCGATGGGCATTCGGCTTCGCGACGTCCTGCTCGAGCGCGGATGGACGCTGGATGAGGCGTGGACACCGCTTCGTCGCGACCTCGCCGATCCCGTGTACGACATCGAGCTGCGCATCGAGGCGGCCGGCGACGATCTGGTCGAGACCCGTGTCGCGCTGCAACGGGCGGCGTTCGAGAAATCGATCTTCACGGCGGCGGCGTGGCAGTCGATGGCCGCCGGAGCGCAGTTCGAGGACGCGCGCGATCTCGTGGGATTCGACGACAACGGAGTGCCGGTCGCGGCTATAACCGTGTGGTCTGCCGACCCCGGTCGGCCGGGTCTCATCGAACCGATGGGCGTGCACCGCGATCACCGCGGGCGCGGCTACGGCACGGCGATGACGAAGGCCGGTGCCGCAGCCCTTCGCGACCTCGGTTCATCGAGCGCGCTGGTCTGCACCCGCAGCGCGAACACCGGCGGGGTCGCGACGTATCGGAAGGCCGGCTTCGAACCGCTGCCCGAGCGGCTGGACCTGTCCCGCGCCTGACGGCGAGGTCACGCACCATCATGGTGCGTGCCGATCCCGAAGCGGTCGGCGAGCACAACGGTGACAATTGCCGCGAGGATCACGGCGGACGGAATCCAGGAGCTCACCCTCCGCGGTTTTCGTGCGGCCGTTGCGATGCTGGCGCTGAGCGCCCCGAACAGGGCGAGTCCGCTGATCTGCAGTATTCCGATCGAGGCGAGCACGCCGCCGGCGGCGACGAGCACGAGCGTCACCAGCCTCATTTTATCCCCGCGTGGTTGGTTCCGGATGAGATCACCGACACGGCGGCGAGGGCCCCGACCTCGACAACGCCCACTGCGACGAGCAGCACGAGGCTGGCGAGAATCGCGAAAATGAGCCGACCGCGTCGGCCGAGTGAAGCAGGGTGGGATGTCTCGAAGCCAAGAGGACCGGTCATGCCTCCACCCAACGCCGATCCGGCGAGAACGGCGTCGGCCGCGAGGCTCGAGAACGATCATCCAGAAGGACGGTTTCGCCGTCATCCTGACGACTGATCCACGCCGCGAAGACGAGGAATCTAGTCGATCAGGCCCTGCACGAAGACGTGCGGCGTGAAGCCGGTGAGGTCGCCGATTCCCTCGCCCTGCCCGATGAGTTTGATCGGGATGCCGGTCTTGTCCTGCACCGCGAGAACGAACCCTCCGCGGGCCGATCCGTCGAGCTTGGTGAGCACAAGCCCCGTCACTCCCGCGTGCTCGATGAACGCCTCCGCCTGGCTGAGGCCGTTCTGGCCGGTGGTCGCGTCCAGCACCAGCAGCACCTCGGCGATGGGCTGCTGCTTCTCGATCACGCGCCGGATCTTGCTGAGCTCGTCCATCAGTCCGCTCTTGGTCTGCAGGCGACCGGCCGTGTCGATGAGAACGATATCGATGCCGTCCTGTTCGGCCTTCTCGATGGTCTGGAACGCGACGGACGCCGGATCCTGGCCCTGGTGTTGCGGGCGAACGATCTGCGCTCCCCCGCGCTGCGCCCAGTTCGCGAGCTGCTCTACTGCTGCGGCGCGGAACGTGTCCGCGGCACCGACGACGACCGATCGGCCGTACCCGCCGAGGAATTTCGCGAACTTGCCGATCGTGGTCGTCTTGCCGACGCCGTTCACTCCGACCACCAGCACGACGGCCGGACGATTGCTGAGCTTCAGCGTCGGGTCGTATTTGGCCAGGCGCTCCTCAAGGTTCTCGCGGAGCATCCGCTTCAGGTCGACCGGATCGGTGGTGTGATACTTCGCGACACTCGCGCGTAGCTCGTCAATGAGCGACTCAGTGATGTCCGGGCCGAAGTCGGCCGAGATCAGCGCGTCCTCGAGATCGCTCCAGGTCTCTTCGTCGATCGTCTTGCGTGCGAACATCCCGCGCAGCGAGGCGGAGAGGGACCAGGAAGCCATACGGCCAGCTTAGGAGGGCCATAGGGTGAGAAAGGTGAGGATCACCGACACGAGCGACCTGTGGTGGAAGAGCGCCGTCATCTATTGCGTGGACGTGAAGACGTTCATGGACTGGAACGACGACGGGGTGGGCGACTTCGAGGGACTCGCCCACCGCATGGATTACCTGCACGAACTCGGCGTGACGTGCCTCTGGCTGATGCCGTTCTACCCGTCCCCGGGGCGGGATGACGGGTACGACGTGAGCGACTACTACGCGGTGGATCCGCGACTCGGCAGCCTCGGCGACGTGGTCGAAGTAGTGCGTCTCGCACGCGATCGCGGGATGCGCGTGGTCATCGACCTGGTCGTGAACCACACCTCGAACAAGCACCCGTGGTTTCTCTCGGCGAGATCCAGCCGTAAGTCGCCCTTTCGCGACTTCTATGTCTGGCGAGACGAGCCGCCCGCACACCCGGAGCCCGTCTCCTTCCCGGGCGAGGAGACCAGCACGTGGCAGTACGACGAGAAGGCCGGGCAGTACTACCTGCACAGCTTCTACAAGGAGCAGCCCGACCTGAATGTGGTCAACCCGCAGGTACGCGACGAGGTCGTGAAGCTCATCGGATTCTGGCTCGAACTCGGCATCAGCGGATTCCGAGTGGACGCTGTGCCTTTCTTCCTCGACACGTCCGGTGTCGAGCCGGGCGACGGGCAGCTGAAGAACCCGTTCGAGTTCCTGCGGTCGCTTCGCGAGTTCCTCGGGCGACGGTCCGGCGACGGGATGCTGCTCGGCGAGGTCAACCTGCCCCGCAAGGACCAGGTCACCTACTTCGGCGACGACGAGACCGATGGTCTCACCATGCAGTTCGACTTTCTCACCATGGAGAACCTGTTCCTCTCGCTCGCTCGCGAGGACGCACGGCCGCTCGCGAAGACACTGGCGGAACGCCCGGTGCTGCCGGTTGAGGCGCAGTGGGCGACGTTTGTGCGCAACCACGACGAGCTGACTCTCGACAAGCTGACCGAGGCGGAGCGCAACGAGGTGTTCGCGGCGTTCGGCCCGGAGAAAAACATGCAGGTGTACGGCCGCGGGATTGTCCGGCGCCTTCCGACGATGCTCGGCGGCGATCCACGCCGGATCAAGATGGTCTACAGCCTGCTGTTCTCGCTACCCGGCACCCCGGTGCTGTTCTACGGCGAGGAGCTCGGCATGGGTGAGAACCTCGCAATCGGCGGTCGAATGTCGGTGCGCACGCCCATGCAGTGGACGACCGCGAAAAACGGTGGCTTCTCGAATGCGCCTCGATCCAGGCTCATCGCACCGCTGCCGGAAGGCGCGTACTCACCTGATCACGTGAACGCTTCGGACCAACGGCATGACCCGGAATCGCTGCTCGCATTCCTGCAACTGCTCATCCGGCGCTATCGGGCCTCGGATGAGATCGGCTGGGGCCAGCTCACCATCCTCAAACAGGAGAATGACGCGGTGCTCGCTCATGAGGTGACGGACGGCGACGGACGGATGGTCGCCGTGCATAATCTCGCCTCGCAGCCCGCGACGGTCGACCTCGTGCTCGAGAACACCGTGGACGGCGCAAAGCTCGCCGATCTGCTCACGGACGGGAGCGAGGACATCGGTCCGCACGGTCGCGTTCAGCTGCTCCTCGAGGGATACGGAGCACGCTGGCTCCGCGTGCTGAACCCCGGCGAGAAACGGTTGAGCTGACGCGCGCTCCTGGTGGACCGTCGGGATGGTGTCCGTGTTGGCGGCCATCCTGAGTCATCCGCTCAGAAACTGTGCGAACTTCTCAATCGAGCGAGTCCGCCGCCCCCGTTTTTTAACCGCGGCGGTGGTGACGGCAGACCAACCGAGGCGCGGCGTTGTGTGAGCTAGCCCTTGGCTAGCCCCCGGAGATAGTCAGGGACTTGCATGTCGATGGCCCATTCACACCGCCGCCGACGTTGAGGCCGACGACGCACACCTGATGAACACCATTGGCATAGGTCCCGGGGATATCTGTGGAGAAATCGTGCAAATTACCGTAGCCGGGGAAGACGGGATCGAGACCGGGTTTGTTACCGTTCGCTGAAACGGTTGTGGGCGCATGCCCATCCACCGACACCTGTACCTGAATCGGCGCGGCAGTGTCGGGGTCGATCATCCATCCATCGACATGAACGCTGCTCGCGCTTCCCGTCGCCGTGTCGACCACTCCGAACGGGTTGCCGCTCGGCAGCGCGACGGCGCGGCAGATCGGAACCGAGTCAGAACCACCACCGACGTTGACGCCATGCACACAGATCGTGTGGCTCCCACCCGACAACCCAGTGACCGCGACCGTGTAATCGTGGTCGTCGCCATAGCCCGGGTAATACGGGTCA
>DASXCU010000048.1:0-4444 GCA_036491035.1 Galbitalea sp.
CTGGAAGGAGCTTCGACCGCTCGAGGAGAAAGCGATCAGCGCGATGACGTTGACGCGGTTGTCCCCCCACTTCATCGGCGTCTCGTTGACGGCGATCGCGATCGAGGTGCGGGACGCACTCATGACCATGGCGTGCGGCACCGCAATCGTGTCGGTGAACGCCGTGGACGACATCAGTTCGCGTTCGACCGCGCCCTCGACATAGGTCTCATCGATGATCCCTCGCTCGACCATGAGTGCGCCGAGCTTCCGGATCATCCCCACCTCGGACTCGGCGGTGGCGTTCCGAAGGAAGAGTCCGTCGGAGAAGTAGAGAAGCAGGTCATCCTTGATCTGTGCCCGACGCCGGTGCCTCCGGACCCGGGTGATGGCACGACGGATGTTCTCGATGTCGCCATCGGTGAGGAACGGCTGGATCACGACGACGTTGTCGCTGCCGCCGCGCGCGGCAATGGTCGTAACCACGAGATCGGTGGAGAAGTCCAGCCAGTCGATATCTGTCCGAGTGACGACGATCTCCACCGAGAGTTCGTTGCCGAGCGCCGACTCGATGCGCTCGCGAAGGATGGTGTGCATGTCGTAGTAGCCCGGGCAGACGATGGCGACCGTCAGCCGCTCCTCCCGGCGCGACTGGCGTTCGAGAAATGACCCGAGGTGCAGCGCGATGTACGAGATCTCGTCGTCGTTCATCGTGATCGACTTGGCCCGCTGGATCTGCGAGGCCATGAACACGGCGACGTCGTAGATCATCGGGTACGACGTCTTGATCGACCGAACGAGCGGGTTGCGGGAGAAGGAGTTGTCCTGCGCGCGCGCCACCAGGTTGCCGAGGTGGAGCGCGAGTCGCACCATGAAGGCATCGTCGCCCAGGTCGAGGAGGTATTCCTCGCTGACCTGAGCGACCACACTCCGAACCAGCTCGAGGTTGTCCCGGTCAACATACTGCTCGGCGACCTGCTCGACCGGCTGGCCCTGTCCCGGCGTTATGACCCGAGTGGTCAGGAGTTTGGCCAGGTACTCGAGGTCGACGTCGGCGAGCTGCACGTCGAAGTGGGTGCTGATCAGTGTCGCGAGCCCGAAGGTCACCGGCTCGCGCTCGGCGTCGCGCGGATGCGGCGGGGTGGCGGATGGTCGGTCATCCCGGAGCACGCGATCGACGGCGATCGCGACGTGCAGCAGCACGCTGTTCACTCCGTACTCGTTGACGAAGTAGCCCTGGCTGTCGAGCATCTCAATCAGGTCGGTCTTGAAAAGGCCGAGATCCTCGGACGCGAATTCGCGCTGTACGTTCTCGAGCTCGAGAAAGCCCTGTGCGCTTTCGCTGTGGAACAGCTTGCTGAGCAGCCTCCGGTGATCGCTCTCCGAACCCGTGAGCGTGACGACGCTGCCGTGCCGCGACAGCGAGACTCCCGCATCCTCTCCGAGCGCCTTCACCTTGCGCAGGTCCGACTCGATCGTCGATTCGCTGACGAACAGGCTGTCCGCCAGCTCGTGCACGTCGAGGCCCTGCGGCGCCTCCGTGAGCCTGCGGACCAGGTGGTGTACGCGGTCGCGTGGCGTATCGAAGTCGCTGTCCTTCGACCGCGCGCCGGAGACGAACGTCGCGTACGCCTCGCGATTCAGGCGGTAACCGCTCGTCGATGCGGTGATGATCGAAAGCGGATGAGCGGCAGCCTTGGCCGCCGTGACGTAGCTGCGCACACTGCGCGTCGTCACGCCCAACTGGTCGGCCAGCTCGCTCGCCGTGACCCAGCCCTCGGACTGCACCAGTTGGTCGAGCAGGCGCTCATACTTATCGCTCATTCACCAGTCACTGTAACCGGACCCGTCCGCAAGCGTGCCGCCCACACTCTTTTTTCCGCACCAGCGGAAGCATTCCTGTTGGCCGGGGATGCGGGATTCGCAGAATCATGGACCCAGACGATTCAGCTGGACTCGTCCGCTACCCCAATGCACTGCAGCACGGACGCAAGGAGGCGATCCATGGACATGATCCTTGTCGTCTGCGGTGCCGGTGCCTCGAGCACGTTCCTCGCCAGCCGAATGCGCGCCCTCGCCACCCAGCGCGGCCTCGACGTCACGGCCCGTGCCGCCAGCAATCTCGATCTCGCTTCGCGCCTGGCCGATGCGCGCGTTCTCCTGGTCGGTCCGCACCTCGAGGCAAGCTTCGCCGACCTCAAGGCCGAGGCCGCCGCGCACTCCGTGCCCGCGATTCTTCTCCCCCCAACGGCGTTCGGACCGGAGGGCGCGACCGATGCCCTCGACCAGGCCCTCGCGGCCCTGAACACCACGACCGATGCATCGACCGAAGGAAGCACTCATGCCTGAACGCACCGTAACCATCGCCTCCGCTCATGGACTCCATGCCCGTCCCGCGTCCCTGTTCGTGCAGGCGGTGACAGCCTCCGGGCTTCCGGTGCAGCTGACCAAGGGCGACAAGACGCTCAATGCGGCCAGCATCCTCGGTGTCATCTCGCTCGGAATCGAGCACGGCGACCAGATCACGCTCGCGACGGAAGGCGCCGACGCCGACGTCGTTCTCGACAAGCTCGTCGAACTGCTCACCACGGACATGGACGCCTGACCCAGACCATGACCCAGACATCCTCACCGGCAACGCTCCAGGGCGTCGGGATTGGCCGCGGACTCGGGATCGGCCCGGTTCTGCGGATGCCCGACCCGCTGCCCGAACCCTCGGATGCTCCGAGCGCGCTCGCCGCGGACGCCGAGAAGGTGCGCGCCGCCGGGGCTCTCGCCGCTGCGGCTGCCGACATCCGTCTGCGCGGAGAACGAGCAGGGGGTTCCGCGAAGGACGTTCTCGAGGCGCAGGCGTTCATGGCCGAGGACCCGACGCTTCGGGATGACGTTAACGCCCGTGTCGACTCCGGCAGGACGGCCGAACGCGCGGTCTTCGAGGCGTTCGTCCAGTTCCGCGACCTGCTCACCAGCATGGGCGGCTACATGGGCGAGCGCGCGACCGACCTCGATGACGTGTCGCAGCGTGTGGTGGCGCACCTGCAGGGCGTTGCGGCACCCGGTGTGCCAGACCCCGATCACCCCTTCGTCCTCGTCGCGCGCGACCTCGCGCCGGCGGACACGGCTCTACTGGATCTCGACAAGGTACTCGCGCTCATCACCAGCGACGGCGGACCGACCTCTCACACAGCGATCCTGGCTCGTGAGAAGTCAATCGTGGCCATCGTCGGGGCGTCCGGTGCCCTGTCCCTCGAGGACGGCGAAACGGTCATCGTCGATGCCTCGACGGGGGTCGTCACGGTCAATCCGACGGAGCCAGAGCGCTCCGCGGCCGAGGCGACCCTCGCATCTCGTGCGAGTGCCCCCGACGTACCGATCGGTCCGGGGGCACTCGCGGACGGCACGAAGATCACGCTTCTTGCGAATCTCGGGGCCGTCGACAAGCTGGCGGCCGCGGTCGAGAAGGGGGCGGAGGGCGTTGGTCTGTTCCGCACCGAATTCCTCTTTCTCGACTCCGACAAGGCGCCCACTGTTGCCGAACAGCAGGCCAGCTACACCGCCCTGTTCGAGGCGTTCCCGGGTAAGAAGGTCGTCGTTCGAGCCCTGGATGCCGGCGCCGACAAGCCGCTCAGCTTCCTGAACGACGAGACCGAAGAGAACCCGGCGCTCGGACTTCGAGGACTGCGAGCGCTGCGCGCGCACGAGTCGATCCTTCGTGACCAGCTCACCGCCATCGTGAACGCGGAAGCCACGACGGAGGCGGATGTCTGGGTCATGGCCCCCATGGTGTCGACGGTCGAGGAGACCCGCTACTTCGTGACGCTCGCCAAAGAGCTCGGGCTAAAGACGGCCGGTGTGATGGTCGAGGTTCCCGCCGCCGCACTGCTCGCCGATCGCATCCTCGCCGACGCGGACTTCGCGAGTATCGGCACCAACGACCTTACCCAGTACACGCTCGCCGCCGACCGACTGCTCGGTTCGGTCGCCTCGTTCCAGGACCCGTGGCATCCCGCCGTCCTGCGCCTCGTCGGCGAGGTGGGTCGTGCGGGCACCGCCCTCCACAAGCCAGTCGGGATCTGCGGCGAAGCAGCCGCCGACCCCCTGCTCGCCGTCGTCCTCGTCGGACTTGGAGCAACATCTCTCTCGATGTCGCCCGCAGCGCTGGCGGATGTCCGAGCAGAACTGTCCCGCTTCACGAAGAAGCAGGCCAACGAATTCGCCGAACTCGCACTATCGGCAAATAGCGCCGTCGAGGCCCGCGCAGCGGTGCTCTCGGCGGCGAACCCCCGCAACACGAATCCACAGAAAACGGAGTAACCATGACAACGACGTCTGTCGCACCACCCAGTACCGGGCGGGTGCGGGTACAGCGCTTCGGCACATTCCTCAGCGGAATGGTTATGCCAAACATCCCGGCGTTCATCGCCTGGGGTCTCATCACGGCCCTCTTCATCCAGACCGGCTGGAC
>DASXCU010000049.1:0-16919 GCA_036491035.1 Galbitalea sp.
CGCTGCAGCAGGGACCGATCCACGAGCGCGTCGAACACGCCGGGGTCGGAGATGCGCAGCGCGGACACGAGTGCGCGGGATTCGAGCGCGGAGAGCCCGGCCGGGAACACGGCGAAGTAGAGCAGCGCCTTGCGTTCCGAATCGGAGAGCAGACTCCAGCTCCAGTCGATCATCGCTCGCAGCGTCTGGTGCCTCGGGAGTGCCGTGCGGTATCCGCCCGTGAGGAGTGTGAATCGATCCTCGAGTCCAGCCAGCACCTCCTGCACCGTCATGGTGCGCAGCTTCGCCGCCGCAAGCTCGATGGCCAGCGGAAGCCCATCGAGGCGGGTGCAGATGCGTGCGGCGTCCGCGACCTCCGTTTCGCGCAGGGTCGTTCCGCGCGCCGACGCGGCGCGCTGGCAGAACAGCTCCAGCGCGGGGAACGCCTCGAGCTCGGCCGCCGTCATCGACTCGATCTGCGCGGGAGTCGGATGTGGCAGCGAGCCCAGCCCCACGAACGCCTCGCCGGGAACGCCGAGCGGTTCCCGGCTCGTCGCGAGGATGCGCAGCTGCGGGAGTTCGGTGAGCAGGTCCTGGGCGATCTCGGCCGCGGCGTCGATGACGTGCTCGCAGTTGTCGAGCACCAGAAGAACATCGCGGCTGCGGAGCACGTCGACGATGCGATCGCGACTGCCGACCTGTTCCGTCGTCGACTCGACCATTCGGATCTCCCGGCCGGTGGCGGTCAGGATCGCGCTCAGGATCTCGCTCGAGCCGACCGGTGCCAGCTCGACGAGTATGGCGTTCGTTCGACCGGACGCGGCCTCCAGCGCCAGTCGAGTCTTCCCCGCCCCACCCGTTCCGATGATGGTGACGAGTCGATTCGCTGCCAACTGGTCGGCGATCGTCCCGAGTTCGAGTTCCCGGCCAATCAGGCTGGTGAGTTGCGCGGGCAGGCGCGGGGCGACGGGCGCCCGCGTCACCGTACCGCCGAGCTCGATCGCGCGCGCGTGATCGCCGGTGAGGTCCCGCACGAACCAGTCGAAACTGTCCGACGGGATCCACGGCTCGCCGCTCCACAGCGCTAGCGCCTCGGAGGCGGCCGCGGCCGGATCCGGACGCTTCTCGGCCGCGGCGACGAGGTCCGAGAACGCGAGTGCATCGACATCCGATCGCGCGATGGCCAGGCGGTACCCGCCGGCGGTGGATTCGATCGTGTCTCTCGGAAGCTGCGATCGCAGTCGGGAGATGATCGACTGCAGCGCGGCCTTGGTGTTCTCCGGCGCATCCATGCCCCAGATGTCTTCGGAGATCGCGCGATAGCTGACGGCGGTGCCGGCGTCGACCGCGAGCCGGAACAGTACGGCGAGCTGCATCGCGCCGCCGACCGCGATCGAGCGACCGTCGTGGGTGACCCTGAGGCCCCCGAGCAGTCCGATTCGCACCCGTCAACTCTAGGGTTACCCGGGGGCAGGAGACCTAGTCCCCGGGGAGTATCCTCGAGTTCCCGATACTCCCTCCGTCCACGCCTTCCGTTTATTCGACAGCGAGTGCGTCGACCGGGGTCACACGGGTGGCGCGACGAGAGGGCGCGACCGATGCAACCCAGATCAGCAGGGCGGCCGCAACCACGATGACCGCGATGAGGACCGGCGGAAACGCGGGCCAGATCACACCGCCGCTCAGCCGGTTGCTGCCGACCAGGCATTCTGCGCCCGCCCAGCCGTACACGGTTCCGAGGATCAGCCCGACGACCACGGCGGCGATCGCAAGCTGGCCGCTCTCGGCCAGGATCATCGACCGCACCTGTCGGCCGGTCAGTCCGAGAGCACGCAGCAAGCCCAGTTCCCGGATGCGCTGGACCACGCTCAGCGAGAGGTTGTTCACCATCCCGACCGCGGCGATCAGCGCGCTGAAGCCACTGATCGCACTGAAGATGATCGAGATGACGAGCAGAAGCTGGCCCATGCCCTGGAATTCCTGCGGGTCGATCCGTCGAGCCGCGTCGATGAACACCGAGTAGGTCTGCAGCGCTACCGCGAACATCGTGACGAGCGTGACACCGATCACGATTCCGACGGTCGTCCGCACGCTTCGCTCCGGGTAGCGGACCGCGTTCCGGGATGCGAGTCGCGCGGGCACGCTTGTGCCCATCGCTCGGCCGACGAGGCGCAGCGCCCCGGGCATGAAGAGGCCCGCCGACAGCACTACGCCGGTGAACGACACCATTCCGCCGAACACCGCCACCAGGATGCCGAGCGCAGACGGCGACAGTGCGAGGGCGACGCCGCCGAGAAGGATGAGCGTGCCGATCACGAACGTTGCGATCGCCAGAGCGTTTCGCGCGGGCCGGCGCGCGACCTCCGAGACGGAGCGCTCCTCGGCGGCGCCCAGCGCCTGCATCGGCGACACGACGAGCACGCGTCGCGATCCCGCCCAGGACGCGAGCCACGTGGTCAGGACGACCGCCACGACCGGGAAGACGGCCCCGACCTCGAAGTAGTTGAAGGTCGCACGCGGCAGGAACCCGGTCGCCATCCCGATCTGGAGCAGCAGCAGGTTGAGCGCCATCGCGATCGCGAATCCGATTCCCGCCCCGATAACACCGACGACCAGTCCTTCTCGCGCGACTGCGGCGCGCTGGCTGCGAGCACTCGATCCGAGCAGGCGCAGCAGTGCGATCGTTCGCGTGCGACCGGCGATGATCGTCGTGAAGGTGTTCGCCGTTACGACGGCGGCCGTGTACAGCGCGATCGCGAGGAACACCCACGCGACCACCATCAGGGCCGTGGCGACGGCGGCGTGCTGGCTGGCCTCGTTGCGCGAGATCAGGGTCGCGAGGTCATCCGTGATCAGCAGCAGGGCGACGCCGAAGGTCGAGCTCAGGGCGGCGACGAGGATGCTGGAGGCGTGCTCTCGAACGACGATGCGATTCATGCGCGGCTCTCCATTCCGAGCATGAACGAACTGATCTGCTCCGGCGTCGAACGCTCACGATCGGCGGTGACGTTACCGTCCGCGAGGAACAGGATGCGGTCCGCGTAGCTCGCGGCGATGGGATCGTGGGTGACCATCGCAATGGTCTGACCGTAATCGGAACTGGCGGCCGCCAGCAGCGACAGCACCTCTCGGCCGGTGCGCGAATCCAGGTTTCCTGTCGGCTCGTCCGCGAGAACCAGATCGGGGCGAGTCGCCAGGGCTCGAGCGATCGCGACCCGCTGCTGCTGTCCGCCGGAGAGTTCATGCGGTCGATGGCGGAGACGATCGGCGAGGCCGAGCGACTGGACGAGGCGGTAGATCC
Organism: Galbitalea sp.; assembly: GCA_036491035.1. Classification (GTDB taxonomy): domain Bacteria; phylum Actinomycetota; class Actinomycetes; order Actinomycetales; family Microbacteriaceae; genus Galbitalea. The sequence goes on from DASXCU010000049.1 coordinate 3,281, forward strand.
ACGCCTTCTGGTCCTCATTCGGCTTCCGGCCGTCGAGCTCGAACGGGAGCAGGATGTTGCCCTCCACGTCGAGCGTCGGCACGAGGTTGTATGACTGGAAAATGAACCCGACGCGGCGGCGACGCAGCAGTGTCAGGTCGGTGTCGGAAAGGTGAGTGATCTCGGTCTCGCCGAGCCAGACGTGGCCGGAGGTCGCGGTGTCGAGGCCCGCGAGCACGTGCATCAGGGTCGACTTGCCGGATCCGCTGGGGCCCATGATCGCAGTGAACCGCCCACGCTCGATGCCGATCGTGACATCCGACAGCGCGGCGATGCGGTTTGACTCGGAGCCGTAGAGCTTGCTGACGTTCTGGACCTGCGCGGCGTAGGGGGCAGGAGAGGCAATGGTTTCCATGCCTCGAACCTACGGAGAGCGAGTGGCGCCCCGAATCGGCCGCAGGATTACTGCGAATCAGCCGAGAGGATGATTCCTAGTCGACGAGCCCGTTTTCGAACGCGAACACGACCAGCTGGACCCGGTCGCGCAGGCTGAGCTTCGACAGGATCCGGCTGATGTGCGTCTTGACCGTCGCCTCGCTGAGAAACTCGCCCCGGGCGATTTCCGAGTTACTGAGCCCGCGGGCAGCGAGCAGGAAGATGTCGTGCTCGCGCGAGGTCAGCGACTCGAATTCCGGCGGTGCCGTCCTCGTGCCGTACTGGGAGTCGAAGTGCTGGAACAGTTCGCGTGTGGCTGCCGCCGCGATCACGGAGGTGCCCGCGTGCACGGTTCGGATCGCCGCAAGCAGAAATTCGGGATCGGCGTCCTTGAGCAGGAATCCGCTCGCGCCGCCGCGAATGGCCCGAGTCGCGGCTTCGTCCAGGTCGAACGTCGTGAGCACGATGATCCGCGGTCGCGCGCCGCCGCGAGCCTCCGCCGCGGACAGGATCGCCTCCGTCGACTGGATGCCGTCCATGACGGGCATCCGGATGTCCATCAGGATCACGTCCGGTCGAGCGGAGGACGCAAGGGCGATCCCCTCGACTCCGTTGGCCGCCTCACCGACGAACTTCAGGTCGGGCTGGGATGAGACGAGCATCCGGATGCCCGTGCGGAAGAGGGCCTGGTCGTCGACCAGTGCGACCTTGATCGGCGCGTTCACTCGCGGGCCGCCACGGTAGCGGGGATGGTCGCCACGACCACGAAGCGCCGGTCGTCGACCTGGGTGCTGAGCCGCCCGCCGACGAGTGCGGCGCGCTCCTTCATCCCGGCGAGACCGTGGCCCACGCGCAGCTCCGCCGTTGCCGGCGAGGCGTTCACCGCGCTCGAGATCCTGATCTGCAGCTCGTCGATGTGCCATTCGAAACGCACCGTGACCTCCTCGGTCCTGTCTCCGTGTCGCAGCGCATTGGTCAGCGCCTCCTGGACGATGCGGTAGACGGCAAGCTGCTGTCCGGTGCCCAGCTGCAGGGGCTGTCCCTTCGTGGTGAACTCGACGGTCAGGCCGGATCCGCGCAGCTGGTCGAGCAGTCTCTCGAGGTCCCCGAGCGCCGGCTGTGGGCCCTCCGTCTGCGGATGTCGTAGCTGCCCGAGCAGGAGTCGCACGTCGGCGAGTGCGTCCCGAGCCGTCGACGAAATGGCGCTCAGTGCACCATCGACGGCCTGCGGATCGTTCTCTTTTGCGTAACGGGCGCCATCCGCCTGTGCGATCACGACCGCGAGCGAATGGGCGACGACGTCATGCATATCGCGGGCGATGCGGTTGCGCTCCTGCTCGACGATGACGTCGGCCTCCGCCGCCTCGGCCTCGCGCTGCGCGTTCTGTTCGGCGAGCTTGCTCTCCCGCGCGGTGGCCCTGGTCCGGACGAGCGTTCCGGCTGTCCACGGAAGGCCCAGCAGTCCGACGAGAAGCCCGAGGTCGAATACGAGCTTGAGCAGTACCCCCGTCGCCTCGGCGATCGAGCGCACGCCGAAACTGACGCCGATGGTTGGCGCGTGCGCGCCCCAGACCAGGTAGATGGAGCCGAGAATCGCGCCCACGAAGACGGATCCGAACCCGATCCAGCGGATCCGACGCTCGCCCCAGCGAGCGTTCGTGTAGAGCACGCCCAGAATCGCGAGGTCCTCGAACGCGGGCTGGATGTTGATGACATACATCTGGATGAGCGCCGCAGCCCACGCGATTCCGAGTGAGAGTGTCGGAGAAAATCGACGGAACACGAGCGCGATCGCGAAGAGAATGCCGAGCACGCCGTTCGGGAGCTGGTTCACGCCGTTCAGCGGAGCGAGGCAGAGAAGAAAGAAAACGAACCCGACTGCGCCGTCGACCAGCCACTGGCCGCGCGTCAATCGGGTGAACATGGTTCCACGGTAGAGGGGTGAGCGCGTTCAGTACGCCAAATTCGGCCTAAATCATCCTGCCGATGTAGAGAGCGACGTCGCGGGACTCAGAACCCGAGCCGCCCCAGTTGCTTGGCGTCGCGCTGCCATTCCTTCGCCACCTTGACCCGCAGCGACAGAAAGACCTGCTTGCCGACGAGCGCCTCAATCTCGACGCGGGCGCGCGCGCCGACATCCGCGAGTCGCTCGCCCTTGTGGCCGATGATGATGCCTTTCTGGCTGTCTCGCTCAACGAACAGGTTGGCGTAGATGTCCAGCATGTCCTTGTCTTCGCGCTCGCTCATGTCGTCGATTGTGACGGCGATCGAGTGCGGCAGCTCGTCCTGGACGCCCTCGAGGACGGCTTCGCGGATGAGCTCCGCGATGCGCGACTCGAGCCCCTCGTCGGTGATGGCGTCGCTCGGATAGAGCGCCTCCGACTCGGGCATGAGCGCGATGAGCTCGGTCGCCAGCACGTCGAGCTGCACGTTGGTGAGCGACGAGATGGGGATGATGGCGTCCCACTCACGCAGCTCGCTGACCGCCTGCAGCTGCTCGGCGACGGCCGGGCGGGAGGTCGTATCCACCTTGGTGACGATGGCGACCTTCTTCGCTCGCGGGAATCGGTCGAGTTGCTCGTTGATGTACTTGTCCCCCGGGCCGATCTTCTCGTTCGCGGGAACGCACAGACCGATCACATCCACCTCGGCGAGCGTGTCCTGGACGATCGTGTTGAGTCGTTCGCCGAGGAGGGTACGCGGCCGGTGCATACCGGGGGTGTCGACGATGATGAGCTGCCCGGATGGCCGATGGACGATCCCGCGAATCGCTCGCCTGGTGGTCTGCGGCTTCGAGGATGTGATCGCGACCTTCTCGCCGACCAGCGCGTTCGTGAGGGTCGACTTCCCGACGTTCGGTCGCCCGACGAAGCTGACGAAACCGGCCCGGAACGGTGCTGCTTCGGTCACTTCTTGTCCTGCTTCTTCGGCGTCGAGATCGGCCCCGTGTCGGACCGCGGCCTCTCATTCTCCTCTGCGAACGCGGCCTGGGCGTCGACGAGCGACTGGTCGCGCTCGACCAGGACGGTGCTCACACGCTTGCGTCGACCCTCCGTGCGCTCGGCCGTCAGGATAAGTCCGGAGATCTCGCCGCGGGAGCCCGCGAGCGGAAGCCGCCCGACGGCCTTGGTGAGGAGGCCACCGACGGAGTCGACATCATCGTCTTCGAGCTCGATGCCGAACAGGTCGCCGAGCTCATCGATGGGCATCCGAGCGGCAACGCGGAAGCGGCCATCACCGAGGTCCTCGGAGTCGGGCAGCTCCCGGTCATACTCGTCCGAGATGTCGCCCACGAGCTCCTCGATGAGGTCCTCGAGCGTGACCAGGCCCGCGATGCCGCCGTACTCATCGACAACCATCGCCATGTGATTCGACTCCGACTGCATCAGGCGGAGCGTGTCATCCGCCTTCTTCGACTCCGGCACGAACATCGCCTTGCGGGCGAGCGTCGCGGCGGTCTCCTCACTGCGACCCTTCGCCTGCTCGAACTCCAGCCGCGCGACGTCGCGCAGATACAGGATGCCGAGCACCTCATCCACGTCGTCGCCCAGTACGGGCATCCGCGAGACGCCGCGGCGAAGGAAGAGCCCCATAGCCGCGTCGGGGGCGTCTTCGGCGTCGATCGTGATCATGTCCGTTCGCGGGATCATGACCTCGCGAACGACGGTGTCGTTGAACTCGAAGACCGAATGGATGAGCTCGCGGTCATCCTCGTCGAGCACCTCGAGCTCGGTCGCCTCGTCGACCATGCTGAGCAGCTGCTCCTCGCTGGAGAACGTGGCGTTCTTCGGGCGACCGGGCGTGACGCGGTTACCGATCGCGACCAGGGCATTCGCGATCGGGCCGAGGAGTACCCGAATGGCGCGGATGACCGGGGCCGAAAATCGCATGATTCCGCGCGAGTGCGCCCGGCCCACGCTGCGCGGACTCGAACCCACGAGCACGAACGAGACCGCGGTCATGATCAGCGCGCTGGCGAGGAGCGCCCACCACCAGTCCTTGAAGGAGTACGCGAACGATAGCGAAACCAGAACGGCGGCAGTCGTCTCGGAGACGACGCGCATGAAGTTGAGCGCGTTGACGTGGGTGCCCATGTCACTCGCGATCGCCAGGAGGGCCCGACGGGATCGACTGTGCGCGGCCAAATCCACGAGATCCGTGCGACTGAGCACCGTCAGGGCGGAATCGGAAGCGGCGAGCAGGCCACCGAAAATCACGAGCACGACGGCCGCAAGAACGAAGATCGCGATCATGGGAAGCGGTCTAACGCTTTCGTTCGGCCATCGCGAACCCGACGAGCAGGTCGCGCTGAAGCGCGAACATCTCCTTCTCCTCGTCCGGCTCGGCATGATCGAACCCGAGCAGGTGCAGCAGGCCGTGCGTGGTCAGGAGCTCCATTTCCTCGATCGGAGAATGACCGGCCGCGTCCGCCTGAGCGATCGCGACCTGTGGACACAGGACCAGGTCGCCCAGTAGTCCGGCCGGCGTGGGCTGGTCCTCGGTGCCGGGGCGCAGCTCGTCCATCGGGAAACTGAGCACGTCCGTCGGACCGGGTTCATCCATCCACTGCACGTGCAACTGCTCCATCGCCGACTCATCGACGAGCAGGATCGCCAGCTCGGCATCCGGGTGCACGTGAAGCTGGTCGAGGTTGTAGGTGACGAGGCGCTGCAGCACCCCCTCGTCGACGTCGATCCCGGATTCGTTGTTCACTTCGATCGACACGGTCTAGCGCCCCCAACGTCGGTCGGGATGCGACGGCGCCTTGTGGTCCTGCGGGACCTGGCCACGTCGTTCGGCTCGATTGATGCCGTTCGGGTCGCCCTGTTCACGCTCGAACCTGGCGGCCTGGCGCTCCGCGTCGTACTTCGTGTAGGCGTCCACGATCTGGCCGACCAGGGAGTGGCGCACCACGTCCGCACTGGTCAGTCGGGAGAAGTGGATGTCGTCGATCTGGTTGAGCACGCGCGTCACGAGCTGGAGCCCGCTCGCACCGTTCGGCAGGTCGACCTGGGTGACATCGCCGGTGACGACCATCTTCGAGCCGAAGCCGAGACGCGTCAGGAACATCTTCATCTGCTCGGGCGTCGTGTTCTGCGCCTCGTCCAGGACGATGAACGCGTTGTTGAGCGTGCGGCCGCGCATGTAGGCGAGCGGCGCCACCTCGACCGTGCCGGCCGCGAGCAGCTTGGGCACGATCTCCGGATCCATCATCTCGTTGAGCGCGTCATAAAGCGGACGGAGGTACGGGTCGATCTTGTCGGTCAGCGTTCCGGGCAGGAATCCGAGCCGCTCGCCAGCCTCGACGGCGGGTCGGGTCAGGATGATGCGCTCCACCTCTTTGCGTTGCAGCGCCTGCACGGCCTTGGCCATCGCGAGGTAAGTCTTACCGGTTCCGGCGGGACCGATGCCGAACACGATCGTGTTCTGGTCGATGGCGTCGACGTAGTCCTTCTGGCCGAGCGTCTTCGGGCGGATGCTCTTGCCTCGGCTCGTCAGGATGGCCTGGCTGAGTAACTCGGCAGGGCTCCCCGCGTTCGACTCGAGGATGCGCGCCGACGACGTAACGTCGCTCGCCCCCAGATCTGCGCCATTTCTTACCAGCTGAACCAGCTCCTCAACCAGGCGTTTCGACGCCTCAACGTCCGCGGACCGGCCGGTCAGCGTGATCTCATTTCCTCGAACGAGAACCTGCACAGCGGGGTGCTGGCGCTCGATGATCTTCAGCAGGCGGTCCTGCGGACCGAGCAGCCGCACCATGGCGAGCCCGTCGACGGTGAGCTGGGCCTCGACCAGTTCGTCGTTCGCGCTACTGGAAGCCAAGGGAACTCTCGTCGAAGGAACCACTCAATACGTGCGCGTGCACGTGCAACACGGTCTGACCAGCGGACTCACCGCTATTGAAGATGAGCCGGTACTCACCGTTCGAATGCTCTGCGGCGAGATCGGCCGCGGTCGTCACGACCTCGGCGAGCAGGAACGGGTCGCCCTCGGCCAGTTCGGCAACGTTTTTGTAGTCCGCCGTCTTCGGCACAACGAGCAGGTGGACCGGAGCTTTGGGCGCAATGTCTTTGAACGCGATCACGCGCTCGTTCTCGAAGACGATGTCGGCCGGAATTTCGCGCGCCACGATGAGTTCGAAGACGGTTCGCTCGGTCGTTGACACCCTCCAAGCGTAACGGCTGGCTACGACCAGCGCCCGAGTTTCGCGCTCAGCACAGCGAGAGCGGCAGGACCAGCCGTACTAGTGCGAAGGATGCCGTTGCCCAACCTCGCCCCGACCGCACCCGCTGTGTAGAAGGTCTCGAATTCCGCGGGGGAAATGCCGCCCTCCGGGCCGACCACCAGGATGATCGAGCGGGGCGGCCCATCCGGCATTCCGGGGAACCTCGGCAGCGGCGGTTCGACGTCGACGAGTGACAGCTCCGCCAGCGGGTCGAGGATGATCATTTGCGTGATCTCCGCCCGCGCGGCCAGCTCCTTCGTCGTTAGGAGCTGGTCGACATTCGGAATCCAGGCGCGGGCCGACTGCTTCGTCGCCTCGCGCACCACCGCTTCCCACCGCTGCCGGCCCTTCGCGAGCTTCGTGCCCTCCCAGCGGGACACGCTCCGCGAGGCCGCCCACGGGATGACAGCATCCACCCCCAGCTCGGTCGCGGCCTGGATCGCCAGTTCATCGCGGTCGCCCTTGGCGAGTGCCTGCGCCAGGTAGATCCATGGCAGTGGTGGGGCGATCGACTCGACCGTCTCCACGACGAACTGGAACTCGGCCGGGGCGACGGCGGTGACGACCCCGACCGCAACCAGGCCGATCCCGTTGCTGACCCGCACGGTCTCGCCGATCGCGAGCCGGCTGACCGTCACCGCGTGCCGCGCCTCCGGGCCCGTGACCACCGCAACGTCGCCCACCTCGGGCGCGAGCAGCTCCTCGCTCAGGTACTGGTTCGCCATCCCCCCAGCTTGCCAGCCCTCCCCATTCCCGTCTTCGCGTATGTGCGTGTCGAAAATTCAGGGATACGGTGTGGGCGACTTTCGCGGTCGTAAACCGGGCACGGACTGTGGCGCAGAGCCCGAACGGATCCCCTGAATTTTCAACGCACGCGTCGGCACACCGGGCGTCCGCGCTGTTCCTCGCCGCCCGTGTCGAAAATTCAGGGATGTCGTTACAGCCGGACCGCGTGCGCCGCGCGGAAATCCCTATCGCGGGTTCTGAGCGCGACGAAACCCCTGAATTTTCGACAAGCTCACACGCGGAGGCGGCCGCGAGGGACGGATAGAGCGCTAGACGTTGAGGAAGCGGTCGCGCAGCTTCGCGAACAGGCCCTGCTGGAACTGGGCCAGGTGCGGTGCCACCGACTTGTGCGACGAGGCGAACTCCTTGATGAGCGCCTGCTCGGCGGCACCGAGCCGGGTCGGGGTCACAACCTGCACGCCGATCTTGAGGTCGCCACGACCGCTACCCCGGAGGTGCGTGATGCCGCGGTCCTTGATGGTGATGACCTCGGCGCTCTGCGTACCAGGCTTGATGTCGACGACGACCTCGCCGTCGAGGCCGGTCAGCTTGGTGGACGTCCCGAGGATGGCATCCGTCATCTGCACCTCGAGTGTGGCGAGCAGGTCGTCCCCGTTGCGGCTGAAGATGTCGTGGTGCTTGACCTTGATCTCGAGGAATAGATCACCGGCTGGGCCGCCGGCCGGCCCGATCTCGCCCTGTCCGGGCAGCTGGATGCGCAGTCCCGTGTCGACGCCGGCGGGGATCTCGATCTTCGCGGTGCGGCTGGCGCGAACGCGGCCCTGGCCCTGGCAGGTCGGGCACGGGTTCGGGATGACCGTGCCGAAGCCGCGGCAGGTACCGCAGGGACTCGAGGTCACAACGTTGCCCAGGAGGCTGCGGACGGTGCGCTGGATCGAGCCCGAGCCGTTACAGATGTCGCAGGTGTGCTCCGACGTGCCGGGAGCGCAGCAGCTGCCCTCACACGTCTCGCAGAGAACGGCGGTCTGGATGTCCAGGTCGCGCTTGCTGCCGAAGATCACTTCGTCGAGGTCCAGTTCGACGCGCAGCAGCGCATCCTGCCCGCGCTCCCTGCGGGATCGCGGACCGCGCTGGTTTCCGCCACCGCCGCCGGCCGCGGCACCGAAGAACGTCTCGAAGATGTCGCCGAAGCCGCCGAAGTTGCCGCCACCGAACGTGCCGGTACCGCCCATGTCATAGACCTCGCGCTGCTGCGGGTCGCTCAGAACGTCGTAGGCGTGCGTGACCTCTTTGAACCGGTCGGACGCCTCGGGACTCGGGTTGACGTCGGGGTGGAGCTCGCGCGCGAGCTTGCGGTAGGCGCGCTTGATCTCGTCCGCGCTCGCGTTTCGTTCGACACCGAGTACCTGGTAGTGGTCTGCCACGTTGAGTTCTTCCCTGCTTAGTCTTCGCCGAGCAACCCGGTCAGGTAGCGCGCAACTGCGCGGACCGCGGCCATGTTGTTCGAATAGTCCATGCGGAGCGGCCCCAGCACTCCGAGTCGTCCCACCGATCCGTCCTGGGCCCCATAGCCGCTTGTCAGAACGGAGATCTCGCCGAGTCCGAACTCGGCGTTCTCGCGTCCGATGCTCGCTCGTACATTGTCGTAGGACAAGCCGACGTTCTGGTCCGCGGCCATCTCTCCGAACAGGCGCAGGAGCGTGACCTGCTCCTCGATCGCTTCGAGCACCGGGAAGATGCTGCCCGAGAAGTCTTCCTCGGTGCGCACCAGGTTCGCGGTCCCCGCCATCACCAGTCGATCCTGGCGGTTCGCGCCGATCTGCTCGGTGAGGCTCGACGCCAGAAGGGCCACGATCGGATGCCGGGACTGATCGAACTGGGTCGGGAACGTAACGAGCGCCTCGGCCGCATCGGCAAGACCGAGGCCGCCGAGCGCGGTATTCAGGCGAGCGCGGACTTCCGCGAGGAACGTCTCGTCGATCTGGCCCGGCACGTCAACGAGCCGCTGCTCCACGCGACCGGTGTCGGTAATCAGCACACTCATCACGCGCGACGTCGACATGGGAACGAGTTCGACATGGCGCACCCGCGACTTCGAAAGCAGGGGGTACTGGACGAGGGCGACCTGGTGGGTGAGCTGGGACAGCAGCCGCACGGTGCGCGCGAGAACGTCATCCAGGTCGACAGATGCGCCGAGGAACTGGTCAATAGCCTGGCGCTGCGCCGGCGTGAGCGGACGGACGTCAGCGAGGTGGTCGACGAACATTCGGTAACCCTTGTCGGTGGGCACCCGACCGGACGAGGTGTGGGGCGCGACGATCAGCTCCTCCTCCTCGAGGAGGGCCATGTCGTTACGGATTGTTGCAGCGGAAACGCCGAATGAGTGGCGCTCGACGATCGACTTCGAACCGACCGGTTCACGGGATGCGACGTAGTCCTGCACGATGACGCGGAGCACGTCGAGGCTGCGACCAGAAACCATCGAGGAGCCTCCTTACGCTTTAGCACTCGCCCGTCTTGACTGCCAATTCTATCTTGAAATACCGCGCGTTTCCCGTTGCACGCAGGGGCGGCGGGGCGCTAGCTTGTGTCTGTACTTGTGAGCGCCCCCTTCCGAGGGGGCAAGTCTTACCACTCGCAGGGTCCTGCTCTTCCTGATAATCCCCGGAGAAACTTTTCTCCGAACATCGAAAGGCACCACATAATGACTGACCCCACCCCCGCGCCGGCCGCTGCACCGCAGCCCGCTCAGCCGCTCTCCGAGTCGGACGACAAGCTTTGGGCGTCGCTCGCACACTTCGGTGGAATCCTGTTCATCCTGCCGTCCCTGCTCATCTACCTGATCCTGAAGGACCGTGGTCCGAAGGTTCGCGTTGAGGCCAAGGAAGCCCTCAACTGGCAGATCACGTTCCTCATCATCTTCATCGTGTGGCAGATCATCGGGGCGATCCTGACCATTCCGCTGCTGTTCACGCCGCTGGCGTTCCTGCCGACCCTGATTGGCTTCCTGCTCTGGGCGGCCAACGACATCCTGTCGATCATCGGCGGCATCAAGGTCAACGGTGGCGGCTCGTACCGCTACCCGTTCGCCTTCCGCTTCATCAAGTAGCGCAAACCGCACCAGAGACGAAAGGGCCGGGGACATTCCCCGGCCCTTTCGCCGTGTCCGGGCGATTCAGTCGTCGAGCAGGCGCCGCACGACCGCGTCGGCCAGCAGGCGGCCGCGCAGTGTCAGCCGAATCCTGCCGTTCAGCGCAGCCGGCGCGTCTACGAGCTCGTCGGCGATCAGCCCGGCGACCGCCGTGCGACCGGATGGCGTGAGCTCGGTGATCGGTAGTCCGTCGCGGATGCGCGTCGCGAGCAGGACCCGCTCGACCCGGCGCGTCGCAGGGTCCAGGGTTTCGCGCCCTGCCGCGGGCGAGTGACCGGCGGCAATGCGGTCGGCATAAGCGGCTGGATGCTTCACATTCCACCATCGCATGCCGCCGACGTGGCTGTGCGCTCCCGGCCCCACTCCCCACCAGTCGTGGCCCTGCCAGTAGGCGAGGTTGTGGCGGGAGCGGTGCTCGGCGCCGTCGAGGAGGCTATCCGTCGCGCGGCCTCCGACCCGGGCCCAGTTACTCACTTCGTACCACTCGTATCCGGCCTCGGTCAGCATCCGATCGGCCAGCTCGTACATGTCGGCGGCCAGGTCATCGTCCGGCTCGGCGATCTCGCCGCGGCGGATCTGGCGCGCCAGCTTTGTTCCGTCCTCGACGATGAGTGCGTACGCGGAAAGATGGTCGGGAGACTGCGCGATCGCGTGCGCGACGGAGGTGCGCCAGTCCGTAAGGGTCTCCCCCGGCGTTCCATAAATGAGGTCGAGGCTGACGTGGAGTCCGGCATCCCTGGCCCACTGCACAACTAGCGGGATCCGCTCCGGGTCGTGAGTGCGTTCGAGCGTCGCCAGCACGTGCGGCACGGCGGACTGCATTCCGAACGACACCCTCGTGAAGCCGGCGGCGCGAAGCGCCACCAGGTAGTCGGCGTCCACCGAGTCGGGGTTCGCCTCGGTGGTGACCTCGGCGCCGTCGGCCAGCCCCCACGTCTCTCGCACAGCGCCGAGCACCCTCGCCAGGTCGGCCGCCGGCAGCATGGTCGGCGTTCCCCCACCGAAGAACACCGTCGAGACCGCTCGCTCCGGCAACTCCGCCGCAGCCAGGACGGTCGACGCTTGTCGAACCTCCGCGACAGCCTGGCTCGCGTAGTCCTCCCGCCGAGCGCCGCGCAACTCATCCGAGGTGTACGTGTTGAAGTCGCAGTACCCGCAGCGCACCCGGCAGAACGGCACGTGAATGTACACCCCGAAGTTGCGGTCGTCAGCGCCCTCCGCGACGGATGCCGGGAGCAGCCCGTCGAGTGGTGCGGGATCGGCGATCGGAAGTGCGCTCGGCATCAGGCCGGGATCGGGCCGGCGAGCGCCCGCTCGTAACGCCGGGTGAAGATGGACTGGGCGACCCGCAGCACCGGATACACGAGCCACCATCCACTGGTCGACGGCCGAGAGAAAGCCCGAATGGTGAGCCAGACGGACCCGTCGTCGGTGAGGTCCAGCATCCACGCCTCTTCGCCGCTTTCCGGATGTCCGGGGAGCGTGCCGTATCCGAATCCCTTGCGCGCCGGCCGGTCGACGACATACACGACGCGAACGGGCGCTCCGATGGAGAACGGACCGAACGGGATGACCAGGTTGGCGGTGTCACCGGGGCGCAGAAACGGGGTTCCGTCGGGCCCGAACAGCGCCTCGCCGCTGGAGTCGACGGTCGCCGGGGCGACGGGGTTCCCGGTGGCGTCGAAACCGACCGGGGTGTAGGTGAGCTCGGTTACTTCGCCGGGGGTGTCGCTGACGTCGACCCGCATCCCGGAGCGCCGCTGCATCCCCCAAGTGAAGAGCTGCGTCCACGCGTAGTCCCAGCGTTCGCGCCCGTGGCCCACCCGGACGCGGCGCTCGATCGGCCGGAATCCGCTCGGCGGGTACTGCATCAGGTCGGCGGCCTGGGTCGCCCCGACCGCGCCGTAGCTGACGGCGCGCTCCCACAGCTGCGGTCGTGTCATGCCGCGCTCCCGGATGCGCTCGCGCTGTACGCGCGACTCGGATTCTGCAGCATTTCCCCATTCTCGCAGCCGCGCGGGGCGGCAACTCGACAAAGCATTTGGCGGCTAGTTAGATGAACGTCACCTGCTTGTCCGACGGAACGGATCGACATGAGTACCGCCAACATCGTCTTCCTGATCGTTCTCGTGCTCGTGGTCGTCGCCATCGTCGTCTGGATCGCCACGGTCGCTTCTCGCGCGAAACGGATGTCGGCGGCGAGCGATGCGCGCCTCGCTTCGGCACTCGCCGATATCGCCAGCAATCCCCCGGTCGCCAAACCTTTCGACGAGGAGTCGCCGGCCGAACGCTCGGCGCAGGTGATCGCCATGGCGCAGGACGACGACGAGATCCCGGCGCAGGTCGCGCAGAAGTCCAAGGAGGAGCGGCTCACCGAGTTGTCCGCACTCCACGCGAAGGGCGCCATCAGCGACGACGAGCTCTCCGCCGCCCGCGCGAAGATCCTCTCCGAGTAGCCGCGCCGGCCCGGAACATTGGTCCATCTGCCCTGTAGTGGGGGCTTCCGTGCCGCTTCATCGTTGTTAGCGTGCTCACTATGTTGACTAATTCGGAAACACGTCTCGATGCGGAACTCGAGTCCGTCGCTGCGACGATGAAGCCGAGCACGCCGTTCTCCGAGCAGACGCCGGCGGAGCGCTCAGCGCAGCTCCTGGCTATGGCCGAGGATGACGACGACAACCCGAACCCGCTCGCAGCCACCGCCTCGAGCGAGCAGGCTGCCCGCGTCGCCGAGCTCAGCACCCTCCACGCGCAGGGCCTCATCTCGAACGCCGAGCTCGCGTTCGGCCAGGGACACCTCGGCGCGAGGTAGCCCGAAGCCCTACTTGTCTTTCTTCTTCTCCGTGTCGCCGGAGAGTGCCGCGATGAACGCCTCCTGCGGGACCTCGACGCGACCCACCATCTTCATGCGCTTCTTTCCCTCCTTCTGCTTTTCAAGGAGCTTGCGCTTACGGGTGATATCACCGCCGTAACACTTGGCGAGAACGTCCTTACGAACGGCGCGGATGCTCTCGCGCGCGATGATGCGCGCGCCGATGGCCGCCTGGATCGGCACCTCGAACTGCTGGCGCGGGATCAGCTTGCGCAGTCGCTCCGTCATG
>DASXCU010000050.1:0-2280 GCA_036491035.1 Galbitalea sp.
GACCGTCAGCGTCACATAGTTCGAGCCACACGAAACGTCGCGGTTCAGCGACCACATCGACATCCGGCCGACGCCCTTCGATGCCGCGAACGCGTTCAGCGCACGCGCATCCGCAATCGTGAACACCTCGCCCTTGCTGTCGTTCTGGCCGACCATCGGCGTCGCACCGACCTTCGACCACAGCGTTCCCGCGTTCAGGGTGATCCCCGCCTGCTTGTAGAGGATGCCGAGCTGGCGCTCCACCTGGGTCAGCGCCGACTCGGATGCCGAGAGCATCGTCTGCCCGGCGGCGAGCATTCCGTAGTCCATGGTCATGGCGTTCACGCCGGCGACATCCACCTTGCCCGCGAGGGTCGAGTGCACCACATCCTGACCGCCGACCTCGAGGCCGTTCGGGTCGACCGGGAGCGTGAGCCAGACGGCGAGGGTCTTGCCCTCGGCACGCCGCTCCTTCTGCACGAGCGCGAGTGCGGCGGCGCGACGGTTGTTCGCGGCCGAGTTGGTCAGGGCGGCTCCCTCGACATCCAGATCGACGGTCGAGATGTTGTAACGGTCGATGACCGACTCGTACGCGGCCGCCAGCTTCGCGACGCTGGTGCACGTCACGGCGAGCTCCTGGTTGTCGAGCCCACCGAACGAGATCGCGATGTCCCCACCCTGCTGCTGCAGACGAGCGATGCGACGATCGAGGTCGAGAGACGCGGAGGCCTCGTCCAGCGAGTACGCACCGCCCCAGCTGGGAGTGCAGTCCGCGGTCTTCGACGCGACGATGAACGAGAGCACGACTTGCTTCTGGGCGGCCGTCTTCGGGGTCTCGAACGAGTACTGCGGCGTAGCCGTGACATCCACGTAGCTGGCGAACCAGGCGCCGGACTTGTCGGTGGACGCGCTCGCCGAGTACACCTGCCAGCCGACGAACCCCGCCGCGACGAGTGCGGCCGTCACGGCGACGGCGATGAACAATCGGAAGATCGAGAGGCGCCGAACCGGCTGCGCCGGGGGCGTTGCCAGAGGTGGTGTGTCCAGTGTGGTCATGATCTACGCCGCAATCTTGTTCGGGTCGTTGACTGGGCTCTGCGGGCGCGGGTGTTTCGCCTGCTCTGAGCTGGATTCGACGTGGTCACCGGCGCTGCCGTTGTAGAGAACGGTTCGCCAGTCGAGGCGTTCGGCCGCGGACGCAACCGGAACGCGTACGCCCTTCGGCGTCTTCTCGACGAACAGCCATCCGGTGGCACCGAGCCAGACATCCACGATCGAATTGATGACGCCGATGTACGCGAGGATCGCCCAGCTGGCGAGCACCGCGTTGAAGAGAGCAAACGCAGCGTTGCCCCAGTTCTGTTCCTGGTAGTCGCGGTACAGGGTGAAGAGCGAGAACAGCACGATGGCGTACGGCGCGACCACGTAAACAAGCGGAGCGGCCGTGCGGTTGCGCACCTTCGGAGTGCGCGCGAACGGGATCTTCTTACCGGTGATCGCCTGCTGCAGGGACTTCAGCACCCCGGCCAGGTTCACGGGTAGGAGGATGAGGTTGAAGCCATAGATGCGCAGCACGTCCGAGCGTTTGTAGCCGGTCGAGTGCAGGTCGCTCGCCATCGCGAGGAAGTACGGAAGCGCGGCGCCGAGCACGAGCGGGCTGAGCAGTCGTGAGTCGTAAGGGAACGCGAGCAGCAGGATGAGCCCGAAGCTCGCCCACGCGATCGAGGCCATGTAGTTGATGCGCAGCGCACCCTCGACGAACGACGTCTTCTTACCCTCGCGTCGACGCGCGGACATTTGCCGCCACAGCTTCGGAAGGATGAGCAGTCCGCCGTTCGCCCAGCGACGGCGCTGCACGATCAGTGACCCGAAGTCGGGCGGGGTTGCCGAGTAGCTGAGACGCTCCGGGTAGTTGATGAGCGTCCATCCGTGGGTTCCCAGGTCGATGGAGGACTCGGTGTCTTCGATGACCGTGCGGTCCTGAACGTAACGCTTAATCTCGAATCCGCCGACCAGCTCCTTCTCCTCGATGTCCTCGAGGGCGCGCTTGCGGATGACGGCGTTCGCGCCAACCCAGAACGCGGCACCGAAGTAGGACATCCCCTGGTGCAGGATGTGCTGCAGATCGGTGGTCGCTCCGGCGAGACGCTCGATGCGGGAACCGGCGCCACGGAACGATGAGTACGGCGTCTGTGTCACGGCGACTCGCGCATTCGCGGGCTGCTCGAGCATGTAGACGAGGCGCAGGCAGTAATCGCGCAGCAGGATCGAGTCGGCATCCAGGGTGAGGAGGTATTCGGA
>DASXCU010000051.1:0-111848 GCA_036491035.1 Galbitalea sp.
GGCTCGTGAAGTCAAGGTTCAGGTCGGCCAGAGTGTAGGAGCCGGACGCGTTCTTGAGCGCTCCGGCCGCCTGCGCGGAGACATCCGAGGTGTCGAGCTTCAGGTCGCTGAGGACGGAGGCGAACTTGCTGCCGAGCAGCGAATCCAGGTCGACGGTCGCTGAGCCATCCGCTGCGGTTCCTACCTTGCCGACTCCGATGCCACCGTCGTTGTTGACGGCGCCGCTCGCGGCGTAAGAACTGCCGTCGCTGGCTGCCTGCGCGTACTGGTTTGCGGCCCCGAGGTCGATCACCTTGCCCAGGTTCAGCTGGATGCCGGCCGGCTGGTGGATGAGCGTCGCGCCCAGGGCGCTAACTCCGAGCGGATCGCGCGAGACCTGGGTGGACTGGGATCCGTTGTTCTGCGCGGATGCGGCCTCGACCGCGGCCAGCTTGGCCAGGTTCATGCCACCTACGGTTCCGGCGAGGAACTGGCCGGAGCCGTAGGAGACGGCCGGGTTGGCGGCCGATGCGGAGAGCGGAGCGGCGAGAGACAGTGCCGTTCCGAGAGTTCCGGCGACGGCCATGGCCAGGGCCTTGGTAAGAATTCTTCCTGTCGAGCGCTGGATGTCTTCGCCAGTGGACGACGTGCTGTGGTTAAACACGGCGGGTACCTTCCTGATCCTTTGCGGACGAGGAAGCTAAGAAATGGTCGGCGCCGACCCCTCAATACAGAAAATTGAGCGAGCGACTTCAGCCTGATCCGAGCTTCGCTACGCCTTATTTGTGGTGCTTGTGGTTATTTCGTGTGGTTAGTACTTGTGGTTATTGCCTGTGGTTAGTTCCGTGGTTACTCGCTTGGATGGTTATTCCTTGCTTACCCAAAGAGACGGTGGACCCCGTCGGCTATGACGCAGCATCCAGAAAACTTTTTTAGGCTGGTCTTTTCTTCCCGGATGTTCAACGCTTTTTTACCCGGGAAAGCATGCCGTACACTGATATCGGCAGTTGAAATCTGCCAAGCTTTTGCGTGCCCGGAAGCAGGTTCGTAGAGCGCAAAGGGCGGTGGCTCAATTGGTAGAGCAGCGGTCTCCAAAACCGCAGGTTGCAGGTTCAAGTCCTGTCCGCCCTGCATTGCTTGTAAAAGAGCAGAGCCTCTCTTTATGAGGGGTGAGTATTGAAAGGTTGTGAGTGTGGCACGCAAAGTGATCGACGAGCCCAGTGAGGACATCGTCGCGAACGCACGAAAGGAGCGCGCCGAACGGCGTAGCCCGTTCGCGCGTGTCTCACTGTTCATCCGGCAGGTGGTCATCGAGCTTCGCAAGGTCGTAACGCCGACCCGTCGTGAACTGTTCGGCTACACCGGCGTTGTTCTCGTTTTCGTGTGCGTCATGATGGCGCTCGTGTGGGGTCTCGACCAGGGCTTCGCATTTCTCGTGAACTGGCTCTTCGGCGCCCCCACCGCAACCTGATCGTCTTTTCCACCCATGGTTTGATCCGCTGAACGCGGGCGGATCGTTTGTTACCTCCGTCTATACCGGCCCGCTCGTGTGCGGGCTGAAACAGAAAGAAGAATTAAGTGTCTGAGTCTGACCGCCGGGACATCGAACTCGGTACGGCCGCTGAGCAGTCATCCGAAGAGGATGAGGCGCAGGAGGGGAACATCCTCGAACTCGAGGACGACTCGGAGAACCCGGCCGAGCAGGTGGCCCTCCACGTCGAGAACGAGGATGAGGACGACGACGACAAGAACGGTTCGTCGTCGGCCGAGCTCGCCGAACTCCTCGAGGCGCTGGACGCCGCAACCGACCCCGAGGCTGACGCCCTGATCGATGAGGCCCTCGAGGTTCGCACGGTCGAAGACGCCGAGGCCGCCTACGAGGCGACCGAGGATGAGGAAGAAGTCGAGGAAGAGGTCGAGGCCGAAGAGGTCCCGGATGCGACTCCCTACGACGGTCCGGACCTCGGCGGCGACGAGGACGACAAGCTCAGCGAGTCCGCTGAGGAGGTCAAGGAACTGTCCGAGGCTGTTGGCACGGATGATGCATCCGACACCGACACCGGCACCGACACCGACGACTCAGACAGCAGCGAGTCCGATGGCGAGGGCGCACCGGAGGTCGACCCCTACGAGGAGTTCCGCACCGAGCTTCGCGCCAAGCCGGGTAAGTGGTACGTCATCCACTCCTACGCCGGCTTCGAGAAGCGCGTGAAGCAGAACATCGAGAACCGTCGCGTGTCGATGGCCATGGAGGACTACGTCTTCCAGGTCGAGGTTCCGATGGAGGATGTCGTCGAGATCAAGAACGGACAGCGCAAGCTGGTCAACCGCGTTCGGATCCCCGGCTACGTGCTCGTCAACATGGACCTCAACGAAGACAGCTGGTCGGTCGTTCGTCACACCCCCGGTGTCACCGGCTTCGTCGGCAACTCGCACAACCCGACGCCGCTGCGATTCGAGGAGGCGTTCAACATGTTGAAGAGCCTCGTCCAGATCGTGGAGACTCCGGCATCCAAGACCGCGGGCGGCAAGGGCAAGACAGCCGCACGCATCATCCCGGCCGAGGTCGACTTCGAGGTCGGCGAGACCATCACGATCAAGGAGGGCTCGTTCGCGGGTCTTCCCGGTTCGATCAGCGAGATCAAGCCGGAGAGCGGCAAGCTCACGGTCCTCGTCTCGCTGTTCGAGCGCGAGACCCCGGTTGAACTCAGCTTCGAGCAGGTAACGAAGCTCTAGCCCCGGTAAGCTATCGGGGTTTGCAAAATCCACCGCATCCAGATCGGATGACGGGAGCGCGTTTCGACAATCTCTACGCGAGTCGAAGCGCACGAAATGAAAAGAGAAAAAAGTGGCAGCGAAAAAGAAGGTCACGGGTCTGATCAAGCTTCAGATCCAGGCCGGCGCCGCTAACCCAGCCCCGCCAATCGGCCCGGCGCTCGGTCAGCACGGCGTCAACATCATGGAGTTCTGCAAGGCGTACAACGCGGCGACCGAGTCGCAGCGCGGAAACGTCATCCCGGTTGAGATCACCGTCTACGAGGACCGTTCGTTCACGTTCATCCTCAAGACGCCGCCGGCCGCGGAGCTCATCAAGAAGGCAGCGGGCGTTGCGAAGGGGTCATCGACTCCTCACACCGTCAAGGTCGCTCGCCTGACCAAGGACCAGGTCCGCGCGATCGCGGAGCAGAAGCAGGTCGACCTCAACGCCAACGACGTCGAGGCCGCAATGAAGATCATCGCGGGCACCGCTCGCTCCATGGGAATCACGGTGGACGCATAATGCCTACGAAGTCAAAGGCCTACCGCGCCGCAGCGGAGAAGATCGAGGAGGGCAAGTTCTACAGCCCGCTCGAGGCAGTCGGTGTCGCACGCGAGACCGGTTCCAAGAAGTTCGACTCGACCGTCGAGGTCGCCCTGAAACTGGGTGTCGACCCGCGTAAGGCCGACCAGATGGTTCGTGGCACGGTCATCCTGCCCCACGGCACCGGCAAGACCGCTCGCGTCCTCGTGTTCGCGACCGGTGCGGCCGCGGAGGCTGCGATCGCGGCCGGCGCCGACGAGGTCGGCGGCGCCGAGCTGATCGAGAAGGTGGCTGGTGGTTACACCAACTTCGACTCCGCAGTCTCGACCCCTGAGCTCATGGGCCAAGTCGGTCGCCTCGGTAAGGTACTCGGCCCGCGTGGCCTGATGCCGAACCCGAAGACGGGAACCGTGACGACGGATGTCGCCAAGGCGGTCTCCGACATCAAGGGCGGCAAGATCGAGTTCCGCGTCGACAAGCACTCCAACGTGCACTTCGTCGTCGGCAAGGCGGCGTTCACCCAGGAGCAGCTCGGCGAGAACATCAAGGCTGCACTCGACGAGGTCGTTCGCGCGAAGCCGTCGAGCTCGAAGGGTCGCTACATCACCAAGGGCACCGTCTCGACCACCTTCGGTCCCGGCATCCCGCTCGATGTGAACGTGCTCTAACCACCGTTCTATCGAAAAGGGGTCGTCGCCACTGGCGCGGCCCCTTTTCCGTCCCGGAGAATCCTGATGACCGACGAGATCATTGACGGCGTCGCCGTTCGCATCGCCGCCCCGGCGGACGCGTCGACCCTGTCCGAGCTTGCCGCGGCGACCTTCCCGCTGGCCTGTCCGCCCCACACGACCCCCGAGGCGATCGCGGACTTCATCAGCAGGAATTTCACGGTAACCCATTTCGAGGGTTACATCGCCGACCCTCATCGGGAGCTGTTTCTGGCAGAGGAAAACGGCCAGGCGGTCGGCTACGCGATGCTGATCATGACGGAACCCACGGACGAGAATGTGGCGTCGTCGATCAAGCACCACCCCTCGTGCGAACTGTCGAAGCTCTATGTGCGCCCGGGGTATCACGGCGGTGGCGTCTCGACCGCGCTCATCGATGCCGCAATCGAGTACGCGCGGGCGGACCGCAGGGAGGGCATGTGGCTTGGCGTGAACGAGGAGAACGCCAGGGCGAACGCGTTCTACGAGAAGAGCGGATTCGCGAAGGTCGGCGTCAAGCAGTTCCACGTCGGCGGTCGGCTCGAGGACGACTTCGTGCGCGAGCTGAAGCTCTAGTTACCGCTCAAACCAGACAGCCTGTTCTACGATGACACCGTGAACAGCACCGGATACAGGTACACGATCGCCGTCGTTCGAGTGCTGTTCGCGGCCCTCGGGATCGCAGCCATCGTCGCCCAACTCATTCGCAGTGTCGGCAACTGGCAGGCCACGGGTCTGAACGTCGGTTTTGGCGTCACCAACTTCTTCAGCTTCTTCACTATCGACGCGAACGTGGGAGCGATCGTCGTCCTCCTGATCGGTGCCGCGCTCGTCTTCGCCCGCAGGAATGACCCGCGCTGGTACACGGTGTTCCGAGCGATCGTCGTGACTTACATGGCGGTGACGGGGATCGTCTATAACCTGCTGCTCCGCGGGGTCGAACTTCCGCAGGGCACAACCGTCGAGTGGTCGAACGAGGTGCTGCACGTCGTTGCCTGCGCCTACATCGTGCTCGACTGGTTCATTGCCCCCGGCAGGGTTCCGCTCGCGTGGAAGTCGCTCCGCGCGATCGTGGTGTTCCCGATTATCTGGATCATCTACACGATGGTGCGAGCGCCCCTGACGACGGAACTGAACTACGGCGGCAAGGCCTTCTACCCGTACCCGTTCCTCGACCCGGGACTTGCACACGAGGGCTGGTTCTCGGTCGTGTTCTACATGATCCTGATCACCGGGGTCATCCTCGGTGCGGGTGCGGGTGTGATCTGGGTTTCCCGGCGCTGGAAGGGCACCCTCTCCGCGTAAGTGAGAATGGGTGCATGACCAAGCGCAGCGCAGTAGAGATCGCTGCCGCCTTGGCCGGTGCCGTGCTGGTGGCGGCCGCGCTCGTCCTCATCTGGGTCTCGCGGGTGCAGTTCGGTGGGACGGATGTCTACGTCAGTGAACTCGGCGGCACGGGCGCTCCCACTGCCCGCCAGTTCGAGGTCGCCCTGCTGTTCGTAGTGGCAGGCGGGTCGCTCGTTGCGTTCGCGGGTCGGGACGTTCGCTCCCGCATCCCGATCCTCGCGATCTGGGCGCCGGCCGTCTCGATCTGGATCTCGTGCGGGTTCTTCCTCGTCGCCTCCCAGGTGACCTGTCGAGCCGGATGCCCGCTGCCAACCCTGGCCCCGTTCGACTGGCAGGACCTGACCCACATCACGTGTGCCGTCATCGCGTTCGTCGCCGCGTGTCTGGCCATGCTGCAGACCGCATTCGCGGTCGACCACCGCCACCTGGCGCGATTCTCGCTCACGGTCGCGATCGCGGTCGGCGTGATCTCAGGCCTCGGCGGCATCCTCTCACTTGCCCAGTTCGACACTGAGCTCGGCGGATACTCCGAGTTCACGGCAACGACGCTGGCGATCGCGTGGGTGGTTGTCTACGGCGTCGCGATCGCGATCGATCGCATTCGCGAGGAACGCGGTCAGCGTGGCGCCATCAGCTCGAGCAGCCGATTGGCGAGCCCAACCAGCATGTAGATCTCGTTCTCGTCCCGATCGACCCAGCGCACCTGAGGCTGATCGTGGACGGGGACAAAGTCGCGATGCTGCTCCCAGACGACGAGCGTGCGCTCGGCTCCGAGCACGTATTGCTGCCACCACACCTGACGGAGGTATGAGCGCGGGATACTCCGCCACGAGTGCGAGGTCGTTTTGATTTCGCACAGCACGACGGTCGATCCAGCCGCGCGCACCCCATCCGGTGTCGCCAGATGCAGTGGCTGGCCGTGAGCGTGGTACAGGTCCGAGCTGGGGGAGATGCCGTGGGTGGCCAGAACCCAGCGGGCTATCTCGGGTTCCCGCGTGCGACCGTGGTCGGTGAATGCGTTGCCGCCGAATCCGGTTCCGCTGATCTTTTCGAGCGCGACGGCCTGGAGCGCGCGCGCACTCGAGAGCCGGGCGACGTCCGTTGCGGTCACTCCGCGGCTGCGTGCCCGGAGCCAGGGGATGCGGTCCTGCGAGTTCGCGACAATCCGGGTGCGGTGATCGGGCGCGGGCTCTTCCCAGAGGTCGAGTGTCGGATGCGCCAGTGTCACGTCAGCCATTCTCGCAAGGTCCACGGACTTCGGGAGCGCAACTCACCCTCGCACTGGGGGTCTGTCCCCCTATTGACCGACACGATTTGTACCCCGAAACTGGGAACCGGAAAGAAACTCCAGAAATGGAGACCCGGAGAAGAAACCCGTTTTCCGGATTTGCGGCGGAACCCGAACATTCCGCCGTGGGGGAATCATGTTTATCGTCGTTATCGTCGGCGGGCTGGGATGCCTGATCGGCTCGATCGCACTCGTCGTCATGTCCGGCAGCCACCAGAAGGCGCCGAACCACAACCGCTGACGCCGACTGGCGGCAGCGCGCGGGTGGCCTTGCACCTCACAGCGCGCTCATAGACAGTTCCTAATACTGGAGATATGAGCTCACCTTCTGGCACATTTCCCGCCGAGTCCCGTCACGTCGCATCCACCACGTCAGCGCCGCGTCTGCGACGCCCGGACGGTAGCCCGATTCGTGCCGTCGTCGTCGACGACGAGGACTCGCTAACCGACCTCCTCTCGATGGCACTCCGCTACGAGGGCTGGGATGTGCGACTGGCGCCGGATGGCCAGAAGGCGCTCAGCGTCGTCCGCGAATTCCGACCGGACATCATCGTGCTCGACATCATGCTCCCCGACATCGACGGCCTCCACGTGCTTCAGCGTCTTCGCGCCGACGGCAACCAGACGCCCATCCTGTTCCTGACCGCGAAGGACTCCGTAGATGACCGCATCGCCGGCCTCACCGTCGGCGGCGACGACTACGTCACCAAGCCGTTCAGCCTCGAAGAGTTGGTCGCTCGCCTCCGTGGCCTGATCCGACGCTCCGGCATGACCGTGGATGACTCCGCCGACTCGCACATCGAAGTCGGCGACCTCGAGCTCGACGAGGACAGCTACGAGGTTCGCCGTGACGGCGAGCTCATCGATCTCACCGCCACCGAGTTCGAGCTGCTCCGCTACCTCATGCGCAACGCACGGCGCGTGGTCAGCAAGATGCAGATCCTCGACCGGGTGTGGGACTACGACTTCGGCGGCAAGTCGAGCGTCGTCGAGATCTACATTTCCTATTTGCGCAAGAAGATCGACGCCGGACGCACGCCCATGATCCACACCGTTCGCGGCGTCGGGTACATCCTGAAACCAACGCGATGACCGAGCCGCGACCACAGGGGACTCTGCGACGACCGTGGACCCTTCGGCGGCGACTCGTCGTCAGCGTGGTCGCCCTCTTCACACTGCTGAGCATCGTCGTCGGCGGCTTGAGCGTCTTCGTGCTGTACGGCAACCTCACCACCCCGATCAACCAGCAACTGCAGCGATCGGCGAGCTATATCGACCATCATTTCGCTCCGGGCGCGGGGCAGCAGGCGCCTCCCAACGGGGGTGGCGGTGGTGTCAACGGGCTCGAACCTGGATCGATCACTGCGAACGACATCATCGGATCCGGGATCACGGGCGCCCAGACCGCCACCTTCTCCTTCGGCGGTGGTTCGACAGTGCTCACCGCTGCACAGCTTGCCCCGCTCAAGGCGATCACGAAGAGCGACAGTCTTACCGACGTGTCCATTCCGGGCCTCGGTAATTTCCGGTTCATCAGGACCAGCAAGATCACTTACGAGAACGTGGTCACGGGCAGCACCAGTCCCGGCTATCGGTACTACGGGTACCCGCTGGCGCAGACCCAGTCAACACTTACCGCGTTCGGTCTCACACTGGGAGCGATCTCCCTGGTGGGCATCGTCCTCGTCGCGTTCGCGACCTGGTTCATCGTCTCGTACGCGCTCCGCCCCCTTCGGCGTGTGGCCGCGACGGCGACCGAGGTGGCGTCGATGGAACTCGACCGTGGCGAGGTCGATCTCTCCGTTCGCGTTCCGGAGGCCGACACCGACACCCGCACCGAGGTCGGGCAGGTCGGCGCGGCGCTCAACACGATGCTCGGGCACGTCGACAACGCGCTGCAGGCTCGACAGGCGAGCGAGTCGCGCGTCCGCCAGTTCGTCGCGGATGCCAGTCACGAACTCCGAACGCCGCTCGCTTCGATCCGTGGCTATGCCGAGCTCACTCGTCGGGGAAACTACGACCTGCCCGAGGATGTCACACACTCGCTGGGCCGCGTCGAGTCCGAGGCCGTGCGAATGACGTCGCTCGTCGAGGACCTTCTGCTACTCGCACGACTGGATGCCGGGCGCGACATCGAAACAAAGCCCGTCGACCTGACGCGTATCCTCGTCGACTGCGTCAGCGACGCGCATGCGGCCGGTCCCGACCACGACTGGGAACTGGCCGCCATCGACCAGCCGCTCTTCGTCGAGGGCGATGCCCAACGACTGCACCAGGTCTTCGTCAATCTCCTCGCGAATGCTCGGGTTCACACGCCGGCGGGTACTCGCGTCCGGATCAGGGTCGAGACGACCGCGCAGGCGACGGCCATCGTGACGATCACCGACAACGGTCCCGGCATCCCGAAGGCTTTGCAGAAGGACCTGTTCGAGCGGTTCGCACGCGGCGACTCGTCGCGATCACGTGCGTCGGGGAGCACTGGTCTCGGTCTCGCGATCGTCAAAGCCGTCGTTGACGCCCACGGCGGGAACGTTGTCGTGACCTCTCGAAAGGGAAACACGACCTTCCGGGTCGAACTGCCGCTGGCGGTCTCCGAGCCCTGATCCGCGGTGCGAGACTGGTTCCATGAGACTTGTCGTCACCGGTGGAAACGGAAAACTCGGCCGCGCAGTCGTCCGCGGATTGGCGGATGCCGGGCACGACGTGTTCGTGCTGGACGCGGTCGGCGAGCGAGGACCGAGATTCACCCGCATCGACCTGACGAACTACGGCTCGGTCGTGGATGCGTTCGGCTCCGTCAACGACCGGTACGACGGCGTCGACGCGGTGGTGCACCTGGCGGCCATCCCGGCGGGCGGGATCGAGACGGATTCGGCCACGTTCGCTAACAACATGAACTCGACATTCAATGTGTTCCAGGCAGCGCGCCGAACCGGCATCAAGCGGATCGTCTACGCGTCCAGTGAAACGCTCCTGGGAATCCCGTTCGACATCGATCCGCCGTACGTTCCACTTGACGAGGAGTACCCGTCGCGGCCGGAGTCGATGTACTCGGTGGTCAAGCACCTCGAGGAGGAGCTGGCGACAAAGCTCGTGCGCTGGGATCCGGAACTCAGCATCACGGGTCTTCGTTTCTCCAACGTTCTCGACGCAACCGACTACGTGCACCAGCCGGAGTGGCAGGCGAACCCGAGCCTTCGACGCTGGAACCTCTGGGGTTACATCGACACCCGGGATGGCGCGCTCGCCGTCCAGCGAGCGCTCGAAAACGGCCGGCCGGGCTTCGAGACGTTCGTGATCGCGAACGCGGACACCGTCATCGATCGCCCGAGCGCGGACCTTGTCGCCGAATACTTTCCGAACGTGAAACTCGCCAGGCCGCTCGTCGGCAGCGAGACGCTACTGTCGATCGACAAAGCACGACGCCTCCTGAAGTACGAGCCGCAGCACTCCTGGCGCTAGGTGGTTGGTCCCAAAAACAGCGAGGATGGGCCGGATCCCGGGTGTTATAGCAAAAATCTCACGATCCCGATTCGGCCGGCGTGCGTAATCGAGGAGATTCTCCCACACTCCGACGTGAGCGGCTTCGTTCACGGCGCGTCGAGACGATCTCCTCGATTACGCACAGCCGACTTCTCGCTCAGTCATCGGTTTGGCGGAACGACTTCTGATCACGTACTCTGTACGAGGCCAAAGACCGCTGGATTCCCGAGGCAACTCGGGACGCAAGGCTTGGAAGAGATTCCAACATCCCGCGCAGGTGTGTGAAGTAGTTCAGTCTTCCAAGACTTTTCAGCTCCGTGCGCTTAGCGCCGGAGCTTTTTTCGTATGGGAGCGCTCCGGTCGGTTTGAACGCCAACCGAAAACAATCAAGGAGTGCCATGGCGAACAAGGAAGCCTCGGTCGCCGAGCTTACGGATCACTTCCGTAACTCGAACGCCGTCCTGCTTACCGAGTACCGCGGACTCACCGTTGCCCAGCTCAAGCAGCTGCGGCAGTCGATCAGTGAGCACGCGACGTACGCCGTGGTGAAGAACACGCTGACCAAGATTGCGGCTAACCAGGCAGGGATCTCGTCATTCGACGCAGAACTCGCCGGGCCATCCGCACTCGCATTCGTTCACGGCGACACTGTCGCCGTCGCGAAGGCACTGCGTGACTTTGCCAAGGCAAACCCTCTGCTGGTTGTGAAGGGCGGTTACTTCGACGGTAACCCTCTCACCGCTGCGGAGGTCGACAAGCTCGCCGATCTCGAAAGCCGGGAGGTGCTGCTGGCCAAGCTGGCCGGTGCCTTCAAGCAGTCGCTGTTCGGTGCTGCCTATCTGTTCAACGCACCGTTGTCCCAGGCCGTTCGCACGGTCGACGCGCTGCGCGCAAAGCAGGAGGCCGGGAACTAGTTCCCGCGCCCTCACCAGCTAAGAAAATCTAAAGGAGAAAATCATGGCAAAGCTGACCACAGACCAGCTGCTCGACGCATTCAAGGAGCTCACGCTCATTGAGCTCAGTGAGTTCGTAAAGAAGTTCGAGGAGACCTTCGAGGTCACCGCAGCAGCCCCGGTGGCTGCCGCAGCCGCCCCCGCCGCCGGCGGTGCCGGTGGAGCCGCTGAAGAGGTCGAGGAGAAGGATTCCTTCGACGTCGTCCTCGAGGCTGCAGGCGAGAAGAAGATCCAGGTCATCAAGGAGGTGCGCGCGCTCACGAGCCTCGGTCTCGGTGAGGCGAAGGCACTCGTTGACGGCGCTCCCGGCGTTGTGCTCGAGGGCGCAAACAAGGAGAACGCGGAGAAGGCAAAGGCTCAGCTCGAAGAGGCTGGCGCCACCGTCACGCTCAAGTAGTCGGGTCTCGACGCGCGCTTCGCGCTGCTCGACCCTCAAAAAATGGCGCCGCTCGTTCCGAGCGGCGCCATTTTTCGTGCTCAGCAAAGGCTGATCACAAAGGCCAGTGACAAAGGCCAGTTGAACGGGAAACGGGGCGAACCGTAACCACTCGGCTCGCCCCGTCCCATTTGCCGTCGTCGTCAGGTATCCAGGATCAGGTCCAGATACCGACATCATCAACCGGAGTAGTCCGACGGCGAACTACCCGTGTTCGAGGAGTGGATAGGACACGAGCCTTCCCAGAGGAAAAAACGTGGGCCCTATCAACCGCGAGTTTCGGGTGCTCGCAATCATCCTTCGTTGCGGAGTCGCAATTGGATTGTTGCGGGTGCATCGAGTTTAAGCCTCACGTGAATGAGCCTCACAACCCTTGTGTGGAAATGTGTGTGTCCACCATAATGGGGACGTTCCAAAGCTGTACCCCCGGCAGCGGAACAGCAACCCCCTGTTAGAGCCACGCCCGACCTTTTTGCGCGAACTAGACAGCCTTACCCTCCGTCTAGCTCAACCCGAGTGCACGAAGCCACGCCGCGTTGCTTGCCAACAGAGCAGCAATACCAACGCGGCGTCACCCGAACGCAGCACAGCAATCGAATACCGCGTGGGCCGTGGGATCTGGCCGGCCCACGCGGTTCGATTGCCGCCTCGGACCGCGGACGGCCCGGTTCAGAACGCTCCACTCCCATTGCGTAGAGCAATCCGGTCCCTCGCTGTTTGTTGCTTAGGGGACCTCCGCTTCGCTCCGGTCCCTCACTGTATTTACTGTTAGAGGGCCTCCGCTTCGCTCCGGTCCCTCTAAGTGGGGACTGCCGGGGTACAGGTGCGGCGCATACCCTCTGGGAAGTGCACCGTCGCGCCCTGGGGGGAAAAACATGAAGTCTGCATCACGCCGCATAGCGCTGCCTGCGCTCGCGCTGGCGCTTGCGTGCCTGACGCTGAGCGCATGCTCGTCGAGCTCGGGCGCTCCCTCCGGCAACACCGGAACCGCGGATGGTGTGGTCAAGATCGAGGGCCCACTGGTCGGAACCGACGCAACGCTTCTCGAACAGTCCTGGGCGGGTTGGGAAAAAGCCAACAACATCAAGATCGAGTACACGGGCAGCGCGAACTTCCAGGAGAACATCGGGGGCGAAGCCCAGCAGGGCAACACCCCCGACCTCGCAATCTTCGAGCAGCCGGGTCTGATCAATGACCTCGCGAAGCTCGGCTACATCCAGAAACTTCCGTCGGATGTCCAGTCAGCCGTGAATTCGACGTTCCCGGCACAGTGGGCGGGGTACACCACCGTCGACGGCGCGGACTACGCGGCACCGCTCCTCGCCAAGCTCAACGGCTGGGTCTACTACTCTCCCGCGGCATTCCAGAAGCTGAACATCACCGTCCCCACCACGTGGGACCAGCTGCTGACGCTGACCGGCCGTCTTCACATCAACCTCGGCCAGGCGCCGTGGTGTGAGGGCTTCGCATCCGATGCCTCGAGCGGCGCCGCCGGTGAAAGCTGGATCAACGACATCGTCCTCCGCGAGGACGGCGCAGACGTCTACGACAAGTGGGTCGCCCACGATGTGAAATTCAGCGACCCGATCATCCAGAACGCGGTCAACCAGGCGGGTGACATTCTCCAGAACGCGCCATACGTCAACGCCGGGTTCGGCGGGGTCTCGTCCATCAACACCACCACGTCGACCCAGGTTGCGAAAGCCCTCGAGTCCGGCAAATGCACGATGACGCTCGAGTCGACCTCGTTCCTCGATGACCTCCAGACCACGAGCAAGGGTGCCGCAACTATCGGACCTTCGGCCAAGATCTGGGCATTCATGCTCCCGGCGACCAAAGCCGGTGCTGCACCGTTCACCGTGAGCGGCAACTTCGTGGCCGCGTTCTCGAACGACTCCGACACGGTCAAGGTGCAGAAGTACCTGGCCAGCACGGCGTGGGCGAAGAGCCGCATGGCGCTGGGCGGCGCGATCAGCCCAGCGAAGACAATTACTCCGTCTGACACTCCTGACCTGCTGCTCAACGCATCCGTATCTCTTATGCAGAACCCGGAAGCGACAATTCGTCTGAGCGCCAGCGATCTGATGCCATCGGTTGTCGGCGAGGGAACGTTCCTCTCCGGCATGGTCGACTGGATCAACGGAACGCCGACCGCCAAGGTGCTGTCGACGATCGACAGTTCCTGGCCGAAGCACTAGTCGTCGCTGTTCGCTGCGGGCGTTCGCGGACGACCGACTGTGGTGCCACTCGCCGCATAAAGTGATCCGGTGAGTATGCAGCGTGGCGCCCGGTCCCGGATCAGTTCGGGGGATGCGCGGTCGCAGCGCGAGTACAACAAGAGCGCTCCGAAGGTCGAGCACCTGCTTCGTCGGATCGGGGAGCTGTTCGTTCCGCATCGTTTCGCGCTCTCCATTACGATCGCACTCGTTCTGGTGAGCGCGGCGATCAGCGTCGCTCCACCCCTCCTTACTCGGCAGCTCTTCGACCAGGGACTCTTCCCGAAGAACGGTCACCCGAACGTTCCGGTGCTGGGGATGCTGGTCGCCATCATGGTCGGCCTCTGGGTCGTGTCCGCGGGTCTCGGTGTGTGGCAGACGTATCTGACCGCGACCGTCGGCAACTCGGTGATGGGTTCGCTGCGCATCCGGCTGTTCACGCATCTCCAGCGGATGGAGCTCGCGTTCTTCACCAGGACCAAGACGGGTGTCATCCAGTCTCGGCTACAGAACGATGTCGGTGGAGTCGCCGGCGTCCTCAACAACACGATCTCGAGCGTCATCGGCAACACGGTGACCGTGATCGCCGCGCTCGTATCGATGATCATCCTGAGCTGGCAGATGACGGTCGTCGCCATCGTCCTCCTTCCGGTCCTTGTGATCGCGCAGCGTCGCGTGGGGCAGGTTCGCGCGCGTATCGCCACGAAAACGCAGGAGTCGCTCAGCGACATGAGCGCGATCACGCAGGAGGCCCTGAGCGTCAGCGGGATCCTCCTCGCGAAGAGCTTCAACCAGCAGCCGACCGAGATCGCTCGCTACGAGGCGGAGAACGAGAACCAGGTGCAGTTGCAGGTGCGGCAGCAGATGAGCGGCCAGTGGTTCTTCGCGATGGTCGGCATCTTCCTGTCCGTCGTTCCCGCCGTCATCTACCTCGTGGCGGCCTGGCTCATCACGCACCACGTTTCCGTGACCGCGGGAACGATCGTTGCGTTCACGACGGTGCAGGCGCGCCTGATGTTTCCCCTTATGGGCCTCCTTCGCGTCGCTCTCGACCTGCAGACCTCGCAGGCGCTGTTTGCTCGCATCTTCGAGTACCTCGACCTTCATCCGGCGATCGTGGATGGTCCGGACGCGCACCCCGTCAATGCGCGCGAGGTCGGGACTGTCGCGTTCGAGGATGTCGTCTTCCGGTATCCGGATGCCGGAACGGATTCGCCGCCGACGCTCCGCTCCGTCTCATTCGCTATCGAGCCGGGCCAGTACGCGGCTTTCGTCGGGCCGTCGGGTGCCGGCAAGACGACGGTGTCGTACCTGATTCCCCGCTTCCACGACGTCGAGGGGGGTCGTGTCGTCTTCGCCGGCGACGATGTTCGGGAGCTCCAGCAGGACAGCCTCGTTCGCAACATCGGCATCGTCAGCCAGGAGACCTACCTCTTCCACGCGACGATCGCCGAGAACCTTCGTTACGCGAAACCGGACGCGACCAACGACGAGTTGATCGCGGCGGCCCGCGCAGCCAACATCCACGACACGATCGCCTCGTTCCCGCTCGGCTACGACACCGTGGTCGGGGAGCGCGGGTATCGACTGTCCGGCGGCGAGAAGCAACGCGTCGCCATCGCCCGGGTGCT
The DNA here is from genome assembly GCA_036491035.1 of Galbitalea sp. Taxonomy (GTDB): domain Bacteria; phylum Actinomycetota; class Actinomycetes; order Actinomycetales; family Microbacteriaceae; genus Galbitalea. Next base: position 15,342 of record DASXCU010000051.1, read on the forward strand.
GCTCAAGGACCCGCCCGTTCTGATCCTCGATGAAGCGACGAGCGCGCTCGACACCATCTCGGAGCGGATCGTCCAGTCCGCGCTCGACGAGGCCGCTCGCGGTCGGACGACGATTGCGATCGCCCACCGACTCTCCACCGTCATCGGTGCGGATGTGATCTTCGTCGTGCGGGCCGGAGCGATCGTCGAGACCGGAACCCACGCCTCACTTCTTGCCGCCGGCGGCGAGTACTCCCGACTGTTCGCGGAGCAGGCGGGGACGCTCAACAGCCAGAACTGAAGCCGCCGCGGCCGCGCCCGCTAGAGCTGAACCGCCCGGAGCTGAACCGCCCGGAGCTGAACAGCCCGCAACCTCACTGGCAGCGGCCGGATGGGCACGGGGCCGCCGCGGCCGTGGCTACCCGGCGCGATGGGCGCGCCAGAGGTGCGCGATTGCGTCGCTCTTCAGCGGCATGGCAACACGATTCTGATGGGGATCGACAGCAGGCGGCGGAACCTGCCAGTACCGCCCGGCCTCGTCCACCTCGATCTCGTATCCTTCGTTGTGGTATTTGAGGTGATGCCATTTGCAGAGCAGGATGCCATTGTCGATCTCAGTCTTGCCGCGGTCGCGTACCCATTGTTTGATGTGATGCGCTTCCGTCCAGGATGGTGGGCGATCGCAGTTCGGATGCATGCAGTGCCCGAACTTGACGGCCAGGACCTCCCGCTGGCGCTTCGAGAACAGTCGCTGCTCGGACTCGACGTTCAGCACGTTGCCGTTCCGGTCGAATCCCATGCGGATCGAGTCGCCGCCGCACATCAGCCGGTTCACGGTGTCGAGCGATACCGCCTCATCGCTTCCTTCGATCTTGCCGAATCCAATCCCGGTCTCGAGCGCGTCTTCCGCGACCGTGATTCGAATGATGGGAGCGCCGGAGCCGATTAGGCAGTCGGGGTTCGTTGCGGCCCCGAGTTTCAGCAGCTGGAGAATCGCATCAGATGCGAGCTGCGCCGGCGTCCGGGAGTCGTCAGCGATGCGAGCGGACCTCTGCGCCTGCTCTGTGGAAAGGAAACGCACACCGCCGAGTTTCGGTGAGGTCGACCGGTCGTAGATCGCCTTGAATTCGGCGTACGTCTCGGGGTCCATCGTCCAGACGGCTTTGCCGCCGCCATTCGGCAGGGGGAAGTGCGTTATGCCTCGACTCTCGAACAGCTCTGCCTCGCGGAGCTTCACACCCGCGATGTCGATCTCATCCCGCGCCTCGCGCGAGCGCTTCCAGAGCCGATCGGCGTCGATGCCCGCGATGGCCTCACCGACCAATCGAGCCGCCGCCAGCTCGAGCTGTGGGGGGCTCACCGCCGAGTTCGGAGAGCCGAGCCCGGATCCGATCGACTGCGCGGCAGACGTGGAGAGCTGGCTGGCCATCACGGCTACGGCAACCGGACGCAGCCAGGGCTGAGTGGTGGCGAGGACCTCGCCCGTCGAGTTGTCTACGGCTCCGTCGTCAGCGAGCTCCGTCAGAAGCTTTCCCGCATTGAGGGAGGTCAGCACCTGCTGCTTGGTCGCACCCGTGGTCTGCGTTAGCAACCGCTCTGGCGTGCGAAAACCCGTGCGTTGCGCGAGGCCCTGCATCCCGAGCGCCGGCCGCGACCGATGCGCGATCTCTCCGGCGATTGCGGCACCCACCGTACCGAGCACCCGGGCCGCGGCTGCATGAAGCTCGTTGATGCGGAGGAGGGACTCCTCGTCGAGAACTCTGAGTTCGGTAACGGCTGTCGGCAACTGCGAGAGCACCGCTATGGCGGCGTCGAAGCGCTGCTCGGTAGTCGTGGGGCTCATGCATCAATTATCGAACATACATTCGAATGTCGGAAGCGGATTAGCGAGAGTGTGGAGAGTGGGCGCGCCCCAATGCGGGGGCACGGGGACGGGCACCAGTTTTTGCGTGTGCCTCGATCGCTTCGCACAATAAGGCTGCGCTGTGCCGCACGCCCGCGCAATGGATAGGCTCTCGTCATCCGACCCCGTTCGTCGCCGAGGGAGTGCTGTTGTCCGACGGAACTATCGTGTCCCCGCAGGTGACGCAGCCGATCCCGGATGGCCAGCCCCCCGCGAAGCGCAGCGGGCTGAGCATCCGGTCCTCGATTCTCATCATGCTGCTCGTGGTGAGCATTCTCGGTGCCCTCGCCGTCGCGGCGATCGGGTACCAGAACGGCAGCAACCTGCTGACCAGCCAGGCCCAGAACAACCTCGTGCAGGTGCGGGATTCGCGCATCTCGGAGGTCCACAGCTTGTTCTCGTCGATGGAGAACTCGCTGGTCCTGAGTGCCCACGGCGACAGCGTGATCGGCGCGATGCAGTCCTTCGACAGCGGATTCTCGGAGCTCGACCGGTCGAAGCTCTCGACTGCACAGAACGCGGCGCTGACCGCATACTTCGAGAACGAGTTCGGCCCGAAGCTGGCGACGGCGACCGGCACCACCGTCGACGCCTCGACCTTTGTGCCGAGTAACTCCGCGGCCCGCTACCTTCAGGCCAACTACACGATCACGTTCGCGTCGCCGACCGCTGCCGTCGCCGTCAACGATGCCGGCGACGGCAGCGACTGGTCGGCGGCAAATGCGCGCTACCAGGACTACTTCCGTCGCATGATCTCGCTACAGGGTTACGGCGACGCGATTCTCATCAACTCGGGCGGCGACATCGTCTACTCCGCCAAGAAGGGCGTCGACCTCGGAGCCAGCCTGTCCACCGGCCCGTACGCGCAGTCCGAGCTGGCGAGCGCCTGGTCGACGGCGATGGACAGCAACCTGCCCGACTCCGTCAACCTCAGCGACTACGAGCGCTTCGCGCCCGAATACAATGCGCCGACCGGTTGGGCAGTCGCACCGATCGCATCCAACGGCGCCATCATCGGCGCGCTCGCCGTGCAGCTCCCGACCGAGCGCATCAACTCGATCATGACCGACGATTCGGCCTGGAAGAGCGATGGCCTCGGCAAGACGGGCGACGCCTACCTTGTCGCCGATGACCAACTGCTGCGGTCATCCTCTCGTGAACTCCTCGAGAACCCGAAGCTGTACAGCAAGGATGCGCGCGCCGCGGGTCTCCCGGTCGCGCAGGTCAGTCGGGTTCTGAAGTCCCACAGCCCGCTGCTGGTGCAGCCGGCGCGGACGCAGGCGGTCGCGAAGGCCCTGCAGGGCAAGACCGGCATTGTCAACGCGCCCGGTTATCTCGGCGGTGAGGTCATCGCTGCCTACGCTCCGCTCGCGATCGACGGCGTGAACTGGGTCATCGTCGCGCAGATTGATCGGGATGAGGCGTTCGCGCCGTCGCTGCTCTTCGCGCGCGACCTCGGGATCGCCGTCGCGATCATCGCCCTGATCGTCTGCCTGATCTCGCTCCTCTTCTCGCAGATCATCGTCACCCCGCTCCGCCGGCTCCGCGTGGATGCCCAACGCATCTCCGCCGGCGAGCTCGGTGTGCAGGTCGCAGTCGGCCACAGCGACGAGTTCGTGGAGCTCGGCAATGCCTTCAACAGCATGAGCACCAGCCTGCAGACGAAGCAGTCGCTTCTCGAGGCGAAGGAAGAGGAGCACGAGCAGTTGCTCCTGTCGCTGATGCCGGAGCCGGTGGCGAAGAAGTTCCTGAACGGCGCGAAGACCATCGCCCAGGAACACGGCGAGGTGACGGTCTTCTACGCGGACATCGACGGCTACGAGGAGTACGCCGCGAAACTCAGTGCCGAGAAGAGTCTCGCCCAGCTCAACGAGCTACTGCACAACCTCGACCAGGTCGCCGAGAAGCACGGCGTCGAGCGGGTGCGCACGACCCGCCACGGTTACCTCGCCAGCTGCGGTATGACGATTCCGCGTGTCGACAACGCCCGCAGGATGGTCGCTTTCGCGATCGAGGCACAGAAGACCCTTGACCACTTCAGCGCGCAGAACGGCGCGAAGCTCACCATCCTGGCCGGCATCGACACCGGATCGGCAACGAGTGGACTAGTCGGTAAGTCACGCATCATCTACGACCTGTGGGGCGACACCGTGAACCTCGCGTTCCGACTGCAAGGCGACGACAAGATCGATGGCATCATGCTGACCCAGCGCGTGGTCGACAAAATGCCGGACACCGTTGTCACGACTCCCGCGGGAAAGCTCACCACCTCGCAGGGCGACATCAAGATCTACCGTCTTGACCTGGAGAAGACGACCCGTGTTTGATTTCGTCTCCCAGTCGTGGTTCATCCCCGCAATCATCGTGGTGGTCGGTCTGCCGATCGTCATGATCGTGCTCACCGAAGTGAACGGTGCGCTGGTACGAAACGGCTCGCACGGGTCCCGGCTCGTCCTGCTGCTGCGCAACTTCGTCGCGCCATCCGGAGCACTGCTGCTTCTCCTCGCGCAGACCGCAGACGTCGGCCAGCCAGCCGTCAACTGGGTGCGCGTCGTCGCGACACTGTTCGGGTTCCTCGTCATCCTCGCACTGCTCGGCGGTCTCAACCTGATCGTCTTCCAGCGGGCGAAGTCGGACAGCTGGCGCAGCCGGGTGCCCTCGATCTTCGTCGAGGTGGTGCGCGTCATCCTGATCGTCGTCTGCCTCGGTGTGCTGTTCTCGGTCGTGTGGCACGCGGATGTCGGCGGCCTGTTCGCGGCGCTCGGTGTCGGATCGATCGTCATCGGACTCGCGCTGCAAAACGCGGTCGGCGGCGTCGTCAGCGGTCTGCTGCTGCTCGCTGAGCGTCCCTTCGAAATCGGCGAATGGATCGTCATCGGCGGCCAGCGCGGGCAGGTCGTCGAAGTGAACTGGCGATCCGTGCACCTCGACACGGCGAATGGCCTCTGGATCGTGCCGAACGCGACTCTGGCCGGGGACTCCTTCTTCAACCTCACCCGCGGTGGCGGATCCTTCACGAATGACATCTACGTGCGGTTCGCGAACGACGACCCGCCACAGGAGGTGATGGCGGTGTGCTCGCGCACCGCGGCGAGTCTTCCCATGTTCGCGGTGGGCGAGGAGACGACGGTGTCGACCCTGGGCAAGGGCCGCTACGAAGTGGAAATCCCGATCACGACTCCTGCGCTCAACGGAGCATCCATTCGGATGTTCAACACGCGACTCTGGTACGCGGCCCGTCGCGCCGGGCTTCACCTGGACAAGGATGCCCATGACCCGTTCCAGACGCCCGAGCGCCTGCTCGAGGCCGTGCGCACGTTCGCCGGCGCACTCTACCTGAGTTCGGCGGACATCGAGCCGCTCTCCGAATCGGTGTCGATCGAGCGCTACGGCGAGGGTGAGATCGTGCAGCAACCGCTCGTCGTCCCGGACGCGATGCGTTACATCATCAGCGGGACCGCGACGCTCACGTTCCCGGCCGACGGCGGCGACGTGCCGATCGAGACCCTGTCGCACGCGAGCGTCCTGGGGCTGACCGCCCTGACGCGACTTGCGGTCATCACGACGGCGGTCGCCGTTACCGAGGTCGAGGTGCTGAAGATCCCGGTTACCGTGCTCGACACCCTGGTGAAGACCCGCCCCGACCTCGCCCGGGACATCGGCGTCGAACTTGACCACCGCCAGGCGCTCGCCGAGACCGCGCTGAAGGCCGTGGGGATCGAAGTTCCGGCCGAGTCGTTGATCATCGCCTGACGCCGTCCGATCGCACAGCACGCTGCGACTAGATTGGTCGCGATGACGAACCAGACCAACGTGCCCTCCGGTCCCCGCCTCCGCCCCTGGCCGCTGAAGCTCGCCTACATCGTTGCGGCCGGCGCGGCGATCTACCTGATCGCGGCGATTCCGGTCGGCGCGGGTGGCGCGGGCATCCTGCGCAGCTCGCTCGCGTTCGTACTGATCCTTCTCGCCGCACGCCTCTTCCGCGGATCGGCCGAGGACCCCGTTCCGCCTCGACCGTGGTGGCGGATGACCGGTGGCGTGCGCTCCGGCATCGTGCTCGGGTCCCTGTTCGCGTTGATCGCCCTCGCCAGCGCGGCCGGATGGGTCGGGCTGAGCCTGTCGACGCTGGTGAAGCAGGGCACGACCAATCTGCCGTCGCTTCTCGTCAACACCGTCCTCTCGGGCATTCTCGCTTACCTCTACTTCCGTTCCAGTCGTCGGCTTGTGCTCCAGCGTCGTGAGGAGCTCGCGAAAGTCGCGAGTACAGGTCGATAGTCATGTCCGACGCGCCCGTCATTCGTATCGTTGCCGCGGTCATCCTGAACTCGAACGGTCACCTGCTGCTCGTGCGCAAGCGCGACACCGAGGTGTTCATGCAGCCAGGCGGCAAGTTCGAGCCGGGGGAGTCGAGTCACGAGGCCCTCATCCGCGAGCTTCGTGAGGAACTCGGATTCGAGCTTGTCGAGGAGGACTTCGAGTACGTCGGTCGCTTCTCCGCCGAGGCCGCCAATGAGGTGGGTCACCTGGTCGACTGCGACGTGCACTTCACGGTTGTGGAAACGGAGGGAGTCGTCGCGGCCGAGATCGAGGAGTTGCGCTGGATCGACCCGTTGACCATGGATGACCTCGCGATCGCGCCTCTCACGGCCAAGGTCATGCGGCCATACATCCTCACGATGTCGGCGGCGATCCAGAACCGGATGGAGATGTGACGCAGGCGCGTCGTCGCCTGGCAAACAGGAGGACGACGAGCCCTCCGGCGACGGCGAGAAGTCCGACGCCCAGAGGTGTTCCGCTATCCACGCCCGTCGATGCGAGTTCCAATGTGAGGGCGATCGGATCGACCGCGACAGCGGCGGTTGTGGCATCGACGATCCTCGTTGGAATCGGGGCGTAACCGGGCGGCACGGTGAAGGCGAGCCGGTAAGTGTCCTCCTCGGTCGCGATGGTGAAGGTGCCGTCGGGCGCGACCGGGGCGGCGACGGGGTTGTCCTGGATATCGCGCACCGGCGTTCCATCCGCCTGCTGCAGGTCGACCGCGATGCCGGTAGGTACGGGAGCGCCCGCGGGAGGCACGATCGTGCCGGTGATTGTCGACACGGGCGCCTGGGCCGCGAGCCAGACCTGAAAGATCGGGGACCCCGACTGGGCGTGGAAGATGAAGGTCAGACTCCGGATGTCGCTGCCGGGAAGAAACCAGTCGTACGCGCCGGACGTGTCGGTACCGCTACCCAGTACGAGCGGGTTCGAATACGGAGTGCCGCCGATCACGGCCCCGGCCGGATGCCAGGTCGGGAAGTCCGTGAATGGGCCGGGCCCGGTGCACCCCGAGGGCTTGGGCACATTGTTGCAATAGTTGAGCAGCGGGTTGCCTCCGGTGTCCTGTGCGCCGAGGTCAGCGGCGGGGACGATCGCATTGGCCGCATTCCTCGCGACGATCTCGACGAAGTCGGCATCGACGTCGCCGAGCGCAAACCCCCAGCCAGCCGGTGGCGCACCGGCGAACGTCAGCGTGGTCGTCGATGGCGTGATCGCCGCGGCCGTGGAGAGGCTCAGGTAGGGCTCCGCTCGGGTCGAGCCGAAGGTCTGCCCGAACCCTGTCGACGACCCGAGGAACGTGCTTTGACCGGAGGGGGATTGCGCCGTCGACGCGTTCGTTGTCCACGAGACTCCCGGAAAGCCGGCAGAAGTGGCGAAGGCTGCGGTCCCGGCGAAGGTCGTGCCCGGGCCTGACGAGGCGGTCGACGTCCAGGTCGGGAACGATCCGATCATGCCCGCGGGAGCCGAGTCGGCGCTCGCCGGGTTAGCTGCCGCCAGGGCGATGCCCAGCGCCAGTGCCACAATCCCGGTAACGAACCCGAATGCGCCTCTCGGCCTCATCACCTCAGAGTAGACCCTCCTGTCTGCCGCGCCCCGTAACACTCATATCGCCGCTGGTAGATTGAGCGCACCATGAAGTACGCGAACTCGGTGCTCGATCTCATTGGCAACACCCCTCTCGTGAAGCTGACCAGCATCGCGAAGGGGTACGCCCCCACCATCCTCGTGAAGGTCGAATACCTGAACCCGGGTGGCTCCTCGAAGGACCGCATCGCTTCGCGCATCATCGACGCCGCCGAGGCCGAGGGCAAGCTGAAGCCCGGCGGAACGATCGTCGAACCGACGAGTGGCAACACGGGCATCGGGCTCGCCCTCGTCGCCCAGCAGCGCGGTTACCGTTGCGTCTTCGTGCTGCCCGACAAGGTGGGAGAGGAGAAGCGGAACGTACTGAAGGCCTACGGTGCAGAGGTCGTCGTCACCCCGACGTCGGTGGAGCCTGCGAGTCCAGAGTCCTACTACTCGGTCAGCGACCGGCTGGCGAAGGAGATTCCGGGCGCGTTCAAGCCGGACCAGTACTCCAACCCGAACGGACCGCTCAGTCACTACGAGACCACGGGGCCAGAGATTTGGCGCGACACCGACGGCAAGGTCACGCATTTCGTCGCGGGCGTCGGCACCGGCGGCACGATCTCGGGAGTCGGCAAATACCTCAAGGAAGTCTCCGACGGCAGAGTCCAGATCGTCGGCGCCGACCCGGAAGGATCGGTGTACTCCGGTGGCACCGGTCGTCCGTACCTGGTCGAGGGCGTCGGCGAAGACTTCTGGCCGAGTGCGTACGACGGAAGCGTGGTCGACGACATCATCGCGTCCTCGGATGCCGAATCCTTCGACCTGACCCTTCGTCTCGCCCGCGAAGAGGGCCTCCTGGTCGGCGGCTCGAGTGGACTCGCCGTCGCATCCGCCCTGAAGCTTGCGAAGAACCTGACCGGGGATGACGTTGTCGTCGTCCTGCTGCCGGACGGTGGTCGCGGCTACCTGGGCAAGGTCTTCAACGAGCAGTGGATGCAGTCCTACGGTTTCGCGCAGGTCTCCGATGAGCGCACGGTCGAGGATCTCATTCGCCTGAAGTCCGGCGAGCTCCCGAGCCTTGTGCACGCGCATCCGTCCGACACGGTTCACGACGCGATCGAAATCATGGCCAAGCACGACGTCTCGCAGCTGCCCGTTCTGACCGCAGAGCCGCCCGTCGTGATCGGCGAGGTCGTCGGGGCACTCGCGGAGGGCGACCTCGTCGAGCTGGTCTTCAGCGGTGCAGCGAAGATGACCGACTCGGTCTCGGAATTCGTGGGCGCACCGCTCGGTTTGATCGGAGTGCACGAATCGGTGACCCAGGCTCGGTCGGAGCTCTCCAAGGCCAACGCGCTACTCGTCGTCGACGACGGCAAGCCGATCGCCGTGCTCACCCGTACCGACCTGCTCAACTACCTTTCCAACTAGCAAAGAGACATTCGTGCCCACTCCAGTAGGGCCCTCGTCGCAGGGCTTCTCCACCCGCGCCATCCACGTCGGCCAGGAATTCGACCCGACCACGGGCGCGGTCGTTCCGCCGGTCTACCTGACCTCGACGTTCGTGCAGGACGGGATTGGTGGCTTCCGCGGCGGCTACGAGTATGCCCGCGGCGGCAACCCGACGCGTGACTCCCTGCAGCAGCTGCTGGCGTCGCTCGAGGGCGGCAAGGCGGCGTTCAGCTTCGCGTCGGGACTCGCCGGTGAGGATGCTCTGCTGCGCGCCCTGCTGAAACCGGGCGAGCGAATCGTCATGGGCAACGACGTCTACGGAGGAACGCATCGCCTCGTCAACCGCGTCTTCGTGCCCTGGGGTGTCGAGCTGACGACGGTCGACATGAGCGACCTCGACGCCGTTCGGGATGCCGTCGCCGAGTCCTCCACGCACGTCCTGTGGATCGAGACTCCCAGCAACCCGCTCATGAAGATCACCGACCTCGCCGCGGTCGTCGAGATCGGCCACAAGGCCGGCGCGGTCGTCGTTGTCGACAACACGTTCGCGTCGCCGTACCTGCAGCAGCCGCTGTCGTTCGGAGCGGATGTCGTCGTCCACTCGGCGACCAAATACCTCGGCGGCCACTCCGACGTTCTCGGCGGCGCGGTCATCCTGAACGACGACGAGCTGATCGAGAAGGTCGGTTTCCTGCAGTTCGGTGTGGGCGCCGTCAGTGGACCGCTCGACGCGTGGCTCACCGTTCGCGGCATCAAGACGCTGGCGTTGCGGATGGAGCGGCACTCGTCGAACGCGCAGGCCATCGCCGAGGCTCTGGTCGGGCATCCCGCACTCGACGCGGTCTACTACCCCGGCCTTCCGAGTCACCCCGGCCACGACATCGCAGCGAAGCAGATGCGCGGGTTCGGCGGGATGCTCTCGGTGGCTCTCAAAGGCGGCAGCGCAGCGGCGCGAACCTTCGCCGAGTCGACCCACGTCTTCCAGCTGGCCGAATCGCTCGGTGGCGTCGAGTCGCTGATCGGCTACCCGTCGGAGATGACCCACGCCTCGGTTCGCGGAACCGCGCTCGAGGTGCCCGACAACGTCGTGCGCCTCTCGGTGGGTGTCGAGGACGAAGCAGACCTCCTGGCCGACATTCTGGATGCGCTTCCCAAGTCATAATTCAGTCGTAGCCGGTTCATAGAGGTGGCATAGGGTCGCCGCCGACACTTTCGGCATGAACACTTCGACCCATTCCCAGTACGGACAGAGCGCGCCGGCCCTCGAGGTCGTCGTTCCGGTCTATAACGAGCAGGCGTCACTCGAGCGGAGTGTTCGCGCGCTGCACGCATACCTCAGCGCCGAGTTCGACATCCCGTGGGTCATCACCATTGCCGACAACGCGTCGACGGATGGGACCCTCGAACTTGCGACGTTGCTCACCTACGAGCTCGACCGGGTCGGGGTGCTGTACCTCGATCAGAAGGGTCGCGGCCGTGCGCTGAAGGCCGCGTGGATCGCATCCAGCGCTGAGGTTGTCGCTTACATCGACGTTGACCTCTCCACCGATCTTCGGGGCCTGCCGCCGCTCATCGCGCCGCTGCTGTCCGGACACTCCGACATCGCGATCGGTACCCGCCTTGCTTCCGGATCCCGTGTAACCCGAGGCGGCAAGCGCGAATTCATCTCGCGCTCGTACAACTTCCTTCTGCGGCGCGCGATGGGTGCCCGGTTCACCGACGCCCAGTGCGGATTCAAGGCCATGCGCACGGACGTTGGGGCCAGGCTCCTGCCTCTCGTCGAGGACACCGGATGGTTCTTCGACACCGAGCTGCTGATCCTCGCCGAGCGAAGCGGGATGCGCATCCACGAGGTTCCGGTGGACTGGGTGGATGACCCGGAGAGCCGGGTCGACGTCGTCGCGACCGCGAAAGCCGACCTCGGGGGCATGGTGCGGGTGACGCGGGGGCTGGCGTCCGGGAGGATCCCGGTCGACCGGGTCTATGCGGAGCTGGGGCGTCATCCGTTCGTCTCGCCGCGGCCCCGGTCCTTCTTCGGGCAGGTGGTGCGATTCGGCGCCGTCGGCGTTTTCTCGACAGCGGCCTATGCGCTGCTGTACCTCATCTTCTCGGCACTCATGACGGGGTTGGTCGCGAACTTCCTCGCGCTGCTCGTCACCGCGATCGCGAACACCGCGGCCAACCGTCGGTTCACGTTCGGTGTCCGCGGCAGGGCGGGCGTGGTGACGCACCAGTTCCAGGGGCTAATCGTGTTCGGGATCGCGTGGGCGATCACCAGCGGATCGCTGCTCGAGCTGCACGCCCTCAACCCCGGCGCGAATTCTCGGGTCGACCTGATAGTACTCACGTTCGCCAACCTGCTCGCGACCGGTCTCCGGTTCATCCTGTTCCGGGTGTGGGTGTTCCGCGACCAGCGACAGCCAGAGCCGGCCACAGGGCTCGCCCCTCGCGAGACGTTCAGCCGGGACCTCATGACCACAAGACAGGAGTCCACCCGGGCTTCCAACCAGAAAGAAACGGTGACCGCATCATGACCACCACGACAAGTCCGGTGGCGACAAGCGCCGGCACGACGACGTCTGCTCCGCGCAGGTCCGTGGCCCGTTGGGCACGCCGTCTCGTGCGCGGCTCCGCGACGACCGCCGGGTGGGAGCGCCCATCGTTCCTGGCGCTGCTGGTCGCGACCGGGATCCTGTACATCTGGAACCTGGCGGCCAGCGGCTGGGCGAACTCGTTCTACTCCGCAGCCGTCCAGGCCGGAGCATCCAACTGGGAGGCGTTCTTCTACGGCTCTTCGGATGCGGCCAACTCGATCACGGTCGACAAGCCGCCCATGAGCCTCTGGTTGATGGAGTTGTCGGTGCGGCTGTTCGGGTTGAGTTCGTTCAGCATCCTGTTGCCCGAGGCTCTCACGGGCGTCGCGACAGTCGCGGTCGTGTATCTCACGGTGCGCCGATCGTTCTCGCCTCGAACCGCCCTGCTCGCCGGTGGCGTGCTGGCGCTGACACCGGTTGCGGCGCTGATGTTCCGCTTCAACAACCCGGATGCGCTGCTCGTCCTGCTCATGAGCCTCGCGGTGTACTTCACCGTGCGTGGCATCCAGAGCGGGAAGCTGCGCTGGGTGCTGTGGGCTGGTGTCATGGTCGGATTCGGCTTCCTGACCAAGCAGCTCCAGGCGGTCGTTATCCTTCCGGCGCTCGCCGGCATCTACATGATCGCTGCGCCGGGTAACTGGCGGCGTCGGGTGTGGCACCTGCTGCTCGCGCTCGCCGCCGTCGTCCTTTCGGCAGGATGGTGGGTCGCGATCGTGGAGCTCGTTCCGGCGGGCCTGCGCCCCTACGTCGGCGGCTCGCAAACGAACAGCTTCCTGGAGCTGACCTTCGGCTACAACGGCTTCGGTCGACTGAACGGCGCGGAGACCGGCAGCGTGACCGGCGGTGGTGGCGGTGGAACCACGACGAGCGGCATGTGGGGCTCGACCGGGATCCTGCGGCTGTTCGAGAACGAGATCGGTGGCCAGATCAGCTGGCTCATGCCGGCCGCTCTCGTGCTGGCGGTCGTCGGGTTCGTGCTGATGCGCGGCAAGCGCACCAACCTGCAATGGGCAACACTGATGATCTTTGCCGCATGGCTCGTCATCACGGCGCTGACGTTCAGCTTCGCCGGCGGAATCTTCCATGCGTACTACACGGTCGCGCTGGCTCCGGCCATCGCGGGAACCGCCGCAATCGGCGCATCCGTCCTGTGGTCGTACCGGTCGGAACTCTGGGCGCGCATCATCGCTGCGGTCGTCGTGCTCGGCACGGTCACCTGGGGCTTTGTGCTCCTCGACGAAGCGAGCGATTGGCAGCCCTGGATCAAGTGGGTGGCGGTGGCTCTGGGTGTCATCGGCGCGGTGCTCCTGCTCCTGCCGCCGACAGGACGCGCGCTCCGAGGGGGGACGATCGCCGTCGTGCTGACGGCATCCATGCTCGCCCCGGCGGCCTGGACGCTGGACACGGTAATCACCGGACACGCCGGCTCGATCGTCACCGCCGGTCCGACTGTCGCCAGTTCGATGGGTGGCGGAATTGGCGGCGGCGGTGCGGGTGCAGCCGGCGGCCGCGGCGGCTTCGGCGGCGCCCCCGGTGGACAAACCGGAACCGCTCCGGGCGGTCAGGCGGGGACCGCGCCTGGCGGCCGGGCCGGATCCGCAACCGGCGGCGGCATGGGTGGTGGTGGCTCGCTCCTGAACAGTGGCTCGGTCAGCACAACCCTCACCAAGCTGTTGAAGGCAAACGCGTCCAGCTACAAATGGGTCGCGGCGGCGATCGGCTCGAATAGTGCCGCCGGCTACCAGCTCGCAACGCAGGAGGCGGTCATGCCGATCGGTGGCTTCAACGGCAGCGACCCGTCGCCCACCCTCGCGGAATTCAAAGCGGATGTCGCGAAGGGTTACATTCACTACTTCATCGGTGGTTCCGTGGGTGCGGCGAACGGCGGTTCGAACGCCTCATCCGAGATCGCCAGCTGGGTGGCCGCGCACTTCACGTCCGAGACGGTGGGAGGTGTCACCCTTTACGACCTGACGAAGTAACCCCCACGCCCGAAGCGGACGCGGCACCAGCGGGTGGCGTCGTGTCCGCTTTGGCGCTCACCAAGAACCGAGGATGATGGGCGCATGCCGAAACCTGACGTCGTACCGGTTGAGGTGCGGGATCCCCAGATCGCCTTGATCCTGATTCCTCGCGGGGCCATGGTCCCAGAGCTCAGAGGCATGAAGGCTGCCCGCGAATATGCTTCGGCAGACAATAGCGACTTCCACCGTCGAGAGCTCGAGACACCGCAACTTCTGAACGTACCGCCGCGGTCGTTGTAGATGGCGCGCTGCTAGTGAAACTCACCGGAGTCGCAAAGCACGCGGTGACATCCGACTGGCCTGGACATTATCAAGCTCAGTTTTGGTCGGATCGGGCGCTCGCCTATCAGATCGTCCTCATTCTTTTCGTTGGCGCCCTAATCGGGTCGCCAATCACCCTCGTCGTATCAGTCGGCATAGTGCTCGCTGCCGTTGGTGCCGGCGTAGCACTCGGGGCAAGCCTTGGGTTCCTACCCGGCTGGGAGATTCTCTCGGCGATGCCACTTCTGATTGTTATCGTCGGATTCGTTTCAGCCGTCGTCGCATTTCCGCGTCGGACCAATCTCTACGAGCGATATCGGCCTGGAACGCAGACGCTGATCACCTTGTCCGACGGATTGCTCCGCCTCTACGCGAATTCTGTTGTGGTGCAAATTGCGATTTCTGATGTCGTTGCGCTTCGCCGGTTCGGTGCGCTATCAGCGATTGAGACTGACGATGGCAAGTATGTAGTGATTCCCTCGACACTGGTCCCTCATCGGCCTGATGCCACTCGACCGTTCAATGGTGGACAGCGGTGGCGGGCGTCCGTTACGTACTGAGTCCCGCTTTGGCGCGAGTTCGCGGCGACGTGGCAGCGACCGCGTGGTGGGCGTCTGACGTCACTGCCACACTGGGTGCGTGACCACCGAAGTTTCGCCGCTTGCGCCCGATGTCCTGCACGGCAAGCTCGGACTGGTCCGCGCATCCGCTCTCTATGTTGCCGCCGTTCTCGGAACGGGCATCCTCGTTCTCCCGGCGCTCGCGGTCAAAGCGGCGGGCCCAGCGTCGCTCATTTCGGTGCTCGCGATCCTTATCCTGTCGATCCCGCTCGCCGGAACATTCGCAGCCCTCGCCTCGCGCTTCCCCGACGCGGGCGGCGTCGCCACGTTCGTGCAGCTCGCCCTAGGCAAGACGGCGGCGCGAATGTCCGGCTATTGGTTCTTCTTCGGAGTCGCCATCGGATCACCGGTCGTCGGCATCCTCAGCGCACAGTACGTTGTTGCAGCGATCTACGGGCCGAACGCGTCAGCGCCCCAGTGGCTCATCGTGGTCATCGCCCTCCTGATCTACGTGCCACCGTTTATCGTGAACTCGTTCGGCGTTCGAGTATCCGGGTCGTTGCAGCTCGTGCTGACCGCCATCCTCCTGGTGGTCGTGATTGGCGTTGTCGCGATCGCCGCGCCCCAGATTCGGCCCGAGAGGTTCACGCCGTTCCTGCCGCACGGGATCGCCGGGGTCGGCGTCGGGATCAGCCTGCTGGTGTGGGCGTTCGCAGGATGGGAGGCCGTTACTCACATCGCGGGCGAATTCAAGAACCCGCGCCGAACCATACCGCTCGCGACGGCGATCGCTATTGCGACGGTCGGCATCGCCTATCTAGCCCTGCAGTTCGTCACAGTGGGCGTACTCGGTGCGAAGAACACCTCGCCAGTACCGCTTCTCGCCCTCGTCGCAACGGGAGCGCCCGGCTACGGCCCATGGATCATCGCCGGTATCGCGCTCATCGTCACCATCGGCGTGCTCAACATCTACCTGGCCGCCTTTGCGAAGCTGGGCAGCGCTCTCGGCCGCGACGGACATCTGCCGAAGTGGATCGCGCGCGGATCCCAGGCTGGCGAGGTTCCTCGCCGCGCGCTCTTCATCGTCGGCGTCATCGACGCTGTCTACTTCGTTCTCCTGGTTGTCACAGGTTTCGACCTGCAGCCGTTTATCCTCATCAACACCAGCTGCATGGTCGCCGTCTATGCCCTCGGGATGGTCGCGGCCGTGCGACTGCTCGAGCGCTGGAGCGTCGGCTGGTGGATGGCGGTGATCTCGGTCGTCCTCGTCGCCGGCCTGCTCGTGCTCGCCGGCTGGCACCTGATCGTGCCGGCCGCGCTCGCGCTCATCGCCGTGATGGTCACCGTCGTCAAAAGACGCAGAGCTGGAAGGAACGCGCGTGCCTGAGAACCGCCGCTTCGTCGAACTGAGCCACGTCATCCGAGCGGGGATGATCACGTACCCGGGTCTTCCCGCGCCCACCATCGAACCGTTCCTGACCCGCGAAGACTCACGCGACCGTTACGCGACCGGCACCGAATTCGCGATGGACCTCCTCACCATCATCGGCAACACCGGCACCTACCTCGACAGCCCATGGCATCGCTACGACGACGGCACCGACCTCGCCGGACTCAGCCTCGACACCCTCGTCGACCTGCCTACCGAGGTGATCCGCCTCGAGAGCGGGCGGGCGATCGAACCCGCGCACTTCGCAGGCCGCGACCTCGCGGGCAAAGCCGTTCTACTTAACACCGGTTGGGATGTGCACTTCGCGACTCCCGCGTACGCGTTCGGTGCGCCGTACCTGTCGCCGGCCGGAGTCGACAACCTGATCGAGGCCGGTGCGGTACTCGTCGGCATCGACTCGCTCAACATCGACAACACCGAAGGTACGGGCGAGCGGCCCGCCCACACAAAGCTGCTTGCGGCGGGCATCCATGTCGTCGAACACCTCACCGGTCTCGGCGCGCTACCCGACTCCGGAGCCCGGTTCACGGCTGCGCCGCCGCTCATCGAGGGGTTCGGAACGTTCCCGGTGCGGGCGTTCGCCCGAATCTAGAGGGGCTCGTTCCGATTCGCCCACGGACCTGTCTTGTCTGGTTAGACAGTGGGAATCCACACGCGCATCGTGGATGGACCGCGGTTGGCCCAGCTGAAATAGGGCACTAGATTCGCCGTTACCTCGACGTGCTCACTCGACGCGTTCGTCGTTGAGTACGGCCACTCGGAGGCGGCGACTACCTCCGTTCGTATTCGAGAGCTGGCTCCGTTTGGAGTGAGAGTCAGAGCTTCCTCCATCAGCAGGCGCGCTGTGGCGACGCTCGCACCACGTGGAAGGTCCGTCGACTCGAGTGCGAGCACGAGCGGTCCCCGCTCGACAGCGACAGTTCCCCGCACCGCATCGATTGATGGATGAGGATGGATGATCCGTGGATCCATCGGGAGGCTGAGTAGAACCTCCGCACCAGTCTGAACGCTGCGAGTGACTGACGTTCCAGGCGCGACGAGTTCCCCGTCGAGCTGTGCGCCGACCGCCCACTCCGGGATGCGGACGCTCAGGTCGGCACCGCCAGGGGGAGCCTCAAGAACGGAGACCGTGATCGCCCCGTCAAAGGGATAGCCGGATCGAATTCGCAGCGACACGGCGCCGCGCGCGATCTCGGTATTCACGTCGTAGTCGCCGAACTGGTGCAGCTGTACCCCGGCATCGGTCGCGGTCGCAAAGTACAGGTTGACGCTCGCCAGCGTGCGCGCGACGTTGGTGGGGCAGCAGGACACCTCGAACCAGGGCGCGCGCAGGCTGGATTCGGCACGGGAGCTCACCCCGTCCTCCGGCGGCACCGTTCCGTTCACTCGCTGGTGCAGGGTGTTCGTGTAAAAGAATGCCCGGCCGTCCTCGCGTGGCGACGCGAGGATGTTGTTCAGCAGGGTGCGCTCGATCAGATCGGCGTACTTGGTTTCGCCGGTCTCGAGCAATAGCCGCCAGCTCAGCATCACGGAAGCGATGCCGGCGCAGGTCTCGGAATAGGCGCGATCCGACGGCAATTCATAATCCAGTCCGAATGCCTCGTCGAGGTGGTGCGATCCCATGCCGCCCGTCACATACGTTCTCCGGGCCACGGTGTTGGACCACTGCGTCCGTACCGCATCCACCAGTGAGTGGTCGGCGGTCTCCACTCCGACGTCGACCGCGCCCGCCGAGAGGTAGAGTGCGCGAACGGCGTGCCCGCGCAGGACGCTTGCCTCGCGAATCGGTTCGTCATCCTGGAAATACTCGGCACCGTAGGCGATCGGGCCGAGGGTGCCCGTGCCGCGTCGCTCAATGAATAGCGATGCGAGTTCGAGATAGCGCGGCTCGCCGGTTGCTCGCGCGAACTCGGCCAGCGCGACTTCGATCTCCGGATGCCCGCACACGGCACTTCGACCCAAAGGCCCGAACTCCACGTAGAGGTGATCGGCCAGGCGCCGGGCGATCGCGGGGAGCTCGTCATCGAGTCCCGAGCGGAGCCGCGCCACCGCCGCCTGGATCAGGTGACCAAAACAGTACAACTCGTGTCCCCACTCGAGATTGGAATACCGCGGTTGCTGGCCTGCGCGCCCAAAACTCGTGTGGAGATAGCCGTCGGGTTCCTGCGCCGCCGCCACTCGCTCGACGAGCGCCCGATAACGCTCCTGCAGGGCGGGGTTCGTCGCGCGGGCGAGCTCCCACGCCATGGCCTCAAGCAACTTGTAGATCTCGGAGTCGACGAATTCGATGCCAGCGTGGGACGCCCCAATAGTCCCGTCGGCGGCTCGATCGAAGTTGCCAACCCACCCGATACGTTCCATCCAGGATTGGCAGTGCGCGAGGATCACTTCCGAGTTGAGTTGCTGCTTGTCATGCCAGAACCCGTCAACGATTTTGATCTCGTCGGGGCCCAGTGGGCGAAGAGTCCCGCGGGTGGGCCACACCGGGCCGCCCCTGCGCGTAGTCTCACGGGGCGACAAGAGGGACCACCGCTTCGCTCCGTGTGAACACTGGAATGCGTTCGATTGGTGCGTCGACCGAGATCGTTTGACCGCCGTCGAACGTCTCGCCGGTCCAGGCGTTGGTCCAGTCTTGGCCGGCAGGCAGGTAGACCTCTCGCTCCATCTGCCCCGCGCCCAGTACGGGCGCAACCAGGATGTCCGGACCCAAAAGGAATTCATCGTCCGTGCCCCAGCTCGCGGCGTCGTCGGGGTAGTCGACGAACAGAGGGCGCATGGGCGGGAGGCCGGACTGATGGGCGACCGTCATCTGCTCGTGGATGTAGGGACGCAACCGTTCGCGGAGGCGAAGCGTGTCGGCAATGATGGGCGTCGCTACGTCGCCGAATGACCAGACCTCATTGGGGCCCCCGGTCATTTCGAAGCCCGTGGGCAGGCGCGGCTCCCGGTCGCCGTGGAGACGGAAGAGTGGGCAGAAAACCCCGTATTGGAACCAGCGAATCACGAGTTCCTGATATGCCGGATCCGAGGCATTGCCACCGTGGAATCCGCCGATGTCGGTCGTCCACCACGGGATTCCGGACATCGCAATGTTCAGCCCCGCGCGCACCTGCTGGCCGAGCGACGCCCAGGTGGCCGGGATGTCGCCGGACCACACCGCAGCGCCATACTTCTGCGAGCCCGCCCACGCGGAACGGCACAGCAGAACGGTACCGGGTTGCCCGGCTTCGGTCATTCCCTCTGCAAACAGTCGCGCGTTGTCCCTCGGATAAATCTGCGCTACTTCGGCACCCGGCCCCGCATAGAGCGAAAGGTTGCCCGGATTGGACGGGTTCAATTCGGGCTCGGACGCATCGAGCCAGAACACCCGGATTCCATAGTCGAGGTAGTTCTTCTTGACCAAGCCCCAGACGAACTCGCGCGTTTCAGGGTTGGTGGGGTCGTAGAACGCGACCGGCATTGGCGCTGCCATGCCCTTGTCCTGAATCGTCTGCTGGAACTCCAAGCCCTGATCCGCGCCGACGAGCAGTCCACGGTCACGGTAGTGGTCAAAGTTCTCGGACAACGGCGAGACGGTGGGCCAAATCGACACCATGAGTTCGACGCCCAGACCCCGAAGCTCATCGACCATGCCTTGCGGATCCGGCCACTCGGCCGCGTCGAACCGGTAGTCGCCCATGGCTGACCAGTGGAAGAAGTCGCTCACAATCACAGACAGGGGCAGTTCGCGACGGGCGTGCTCGCGAGCGACCTCGAGCAACTCCTCCTGGTTGCGATAGCGCAGCTTCGATTGCCAGAATCCGGATGCCCATCCGGGCAGGTCGGGGCTGTGCCCGGTGACATCCGCATAACGGGAGAGAATTTCTGCGGGCGACGGAGCTGCGGTGAACCAGTAGTCGATCGCGCGCGCCTGCCCGACGGACCATCGGGTTTCATTGTCCGAGAACTCGACCCGACCCGTTGCGGGGCAGTTCCACAGCAAGCCGTAACCGCGATCGGAGAGCACGAACGGAATGTTCACCTCCCCGTTGCGCTGCACCAGGTCGAGGCTCAGCCCCTTGAGATCGAGTCGTCCATGTGTGCGCTGTCCGAGGCCATACAGCTTCTCGCCGTCGTACGCCGCGAACTGCTGATGGATCTCGTACGCCCCTGAACGATTGCCAAGGTAGACGCGCGCGCCGGGGAGCCAGAAGTGCTCGCGCGACTCCGCCAGGAGTTCCTGTCCCGTCGAGGTGCGCGAGAACGTCAGCTGCGGTTCTGGATACGCGAGAGCGCGATCGAAGACCACGGTTACGGTGACCTCGCCGTTGATCACCGTGGCGCTCGTTTCGGTCGTGACTACGTGAGCGACGAAATCACCCGGCGCGGTCTCGTCAAGCGCGCCATGGCTTTCCGAGGGCAGTCGGTGCTGGGATGAACGCACGCGCACAGAATCCCTGCCCCATGCCTCGATACGCAGTAGTTCGTGCTGGTGGCGCACCTCGAGGGCGCCGTCGGCTGATCGAAAGAGAGTCAATGCAATACCTATCCAATGAATGTAAAGGGGGAACGGCGTTGGGTCAGTCCTTGACGGCGCCAGCCGTAATGCCCGCCGCGACGTAACGCTGCGCAACGATGAGAAGAATGGTCGCCGGGATGGACGCGACGACCGCGGTCGCCATGATGGCATTCCATTGCTGGTTGTTGTTGCCGATGTACTGGTAGATGCCAAGGGTGATGGGCTGGAGATCGCCGCCCGCGTCGAGCGTGTTTGCGAACAGGAAGTCCGACCATGCCCAGAGGAATGCGAACAGGGAAACCGTGACGATTGCGTTCCGGCTGACGGGCAAAACGATTGATTGGAACACCCGCCAACTGCTTGCACCGTCAATCTTTGCGGCATTCATGAGTTCCTCGGGGATGCCCGCCATGAACGCCGTAAAGATCAGGACGCCGAACGGAACTGCGATCGTCGAGTCCGCGACGATGAGGCCGCCTATCGTGTCGTTGATGCCGAGCGACAGGAATATCGCGTAGAACCCCATCGCCATGACGACGCCCGGAATCATCTGTGCGATCAGCATGATGAATGTCACCGGCTGCCCTCCGCGGGGCCGCAGCTTGGCCAGCGAGTACCCTGCGGGTGCCGAGAGTGCCACGGTCAGCAGCACGACGCCGAGTCCGACAATCAGGCTGGTGCCCAGGTACGGCAGTTCGCTGCCGAACACGGACACATACCCCGCGACCGTTCCATCGATCGGGATCAGGTACGGCGGCGTGTGTCGGAGGTTTTGGTCCTTCGTGAACGAGACGTTGATCATCCAGTAAACCGGAAACAGCATCAGCGCCGTCAGGATGATGCCGAGCACCGTCTTCCACCAGCCGCGTCTCATGATTCCGCCGCCGTCCGCTGGGTACGGAGATAAATGAATCCAAAGATGAGGGCGAGGATGATCAACAAGTTGGACACGGTTGCGGCCGAGCTGAAATCGGGCAGAACGGATCCGAAACCCAGCCGGTAGGACCAGGTTGCGAGGGTCGAGGATGAGTCGCCCGGTCCGCCCTTCGTCATGATCCAGATGATGTCGAAAACCTTCAGCGTGTAGATGAGCCCCAATAGGATCGTGATGGCCGAAACGGGTCGCAGCAGCGGGAAGGTGACCCGCCAAAACTTCTGCCACCCGTTCGCCCCGTCGAGAGACGCGGCCTCGTACAGATCCTGCGAGATATTCTGCAGGCCGCTGTAGATGATCACGAGGTTGAATGGAATCCCGATCCAGATGTTGGCAATCAGGACGGAGACGAGCGACCACTGGGCTGAGGTCAGCCAGTGGATCGGCCCGAGCCCGACCCCGTGCAGGACCGAATTGACGAGGCCCGAATCGCTGTTGAGTAGCCAGGCCCAGGTCGAGGCCGAGACGATCAAGGGAAGAAGCCACGGGACCAGGAACAGCGCACGCAATGTGGACGCCAGCTTGAAGTGCTGGAAGAAAAAGACCGCGAGCGCCATCCCGATCGCGAACTGGAACACGATCGACACGACAACAAACAACGCCGTGTTCGTCAGTGCAGGGGTAAATGTCGGCGACTGGAAGACGTTGATGTAGTTCTGGAACCAAACGAACGGCGCCCCGCCACTGACGAAGGATTCGACCGTGTAGGCGTGAAGGCTGAGCTCGATATTTCGGTAGAGCGGCCAACCGTAAAAGGCCGCGAGATAGATGATGACCGGTGCGAGGAACGCCCACGCCGCCCATTGCCCGGATCGAACCTTGCGGATCCTCGGGGAGCGAGCCGGTGGGACGGCGACCGTAGTCGCCGTCCCACTCTCGCCACGCCCGGCGTGCTCCGCGTGAGCAGCCGTGGTGGTCATGTTCAGTTCTCTCTTACTACGTGGTGATGAGGAATTACTTGACTGCGGCGGCGGCGGCGGTCTGCGCCGTCTTCAATAGGGCCGCCGGCGTTCCCGTTCCACTGAGGGCTCCCTGGAGGGCAGTCCACAGTTGCTCCGAGATCTTCGGGTACTTCGTGCCGAGATTATCGCTGGTCCGACCCTTTGCATCCTTGACCGCCTTTACCCACGGAACGAGCGACGCGTTGGTGGCAACCTGCTTGGCCTGCGCCGCAGCGGTCGGCGCGATGTAGGACAGCGTGTTGTCCGTGGTCACCGAGTTGTCCGTGCCGATGAGGCACGACACGATCTTTTCGGAAACCTGGTAACGCGCAGTGTTCTTCTGCACCGGGATCGTCAGGAACTCGCCACCGGTCGGGGCGGGGGCAGAGCCGCTGTCCTTGCCCGGGATCGAGATGATCCCGTAGTTCAGACCGGACGCCTTCGCGCCGGCAAGCTGCCAGGTGCCGTTCTCGCTGAAGGCCGTCTTGCCTGCGATGAATTCCTGCCAGCTCGTGGTCTGCGTGTCCTGGATGACCGAGTTCGGAGCGTAGCCGTCCTTGACCCAGCCTGTCAGCAGCGACAGTGCCGAGACGGCGTCGCCGGAGTCGAGCTTGGTTAGATTGGCGCCCGAACCCCAGAACCACGGCAGGAACTGAAAGCTGCCCTCTTCCGTGTTGATACCGGAGAAAGTGATGCCGGCGTCGCCGATCGCCTTGACTTTCGCGAGTGCCGCGGTGAGCGAGTCCCAGCTCGTGATGCTCGACACGTCGACCCCGGCCTTCGAGAGGATGTCCTTGTTGTAGTAGAGCGCGAGGGTGTTCGCACCGATCGGTACTCCGAAGGTCTTACCGCTGATCTGACCAGCCGCCAGGATGTTGGCCTCGATTCCCTTGGTCGGCAGCTTGGTCTGGGACGTATCGGTGAGGAGGCCGGCGCTGGCGAAGGTCGAGACTGACGGGTTGTCGACTAGCAGAACATCCGGTGAAGCCTTCTGCTGTCCGGCCAGGAGCGCCTTATTGACGAGGGCTGTCGTGTCGTAGCCTGTGCGCTTGACCGTCACCCCGGCCTTAGTTCCGCAGGACTCGACCAGCTTGGTCCAGTCAGCGGATTGGTTGTATTGGGGGTACGGATCCCAGAACGTGTAGGTCCCCTTCGGAGCCGAGCTGGTGGTCGTCGACGAGCCCGACGAGCACGCAGCGAGCGCGCCAACCAGGGCCGTTGTGAGAACGAGCGCGCCGATGGCGCGGACGCTCTTGGATTTCATAATCACGGGATATTCCTCTCTGAATGGTGCAGTGATTTGCTAGTTGTAATCGAACCGGTTCGACGATAGGGAGGCCTCTTCTCTGACGAGGGGACCCTGCTATCTCGTGCTTCCCCGGCCCGTCAGTTCCGGTGCGATGAACTTCACAACGGCCGGGCCTGCTTGCTCCGGATTGAGAATTCGTCGTACCAGTTGCTGGACCGCGTTGCGGCCCAGCTTGTCCGGGGATGTCTCGATCGCCGTATACGGCAGCGAGAACGTGCGCCCGAAGTCTTGGGAGTAGAGACTGACCACGGAGAGATCGTCGGGAACCCTGACCCCTCGATCGTGCAGCACCGCGGGGAGTGCGGCGATGGTGGCGTCGTTGTGTACGATGATGGCGGTCGCCGTGGGGCGAGCATCCAGGATGGTGTAGAGGCTGCGATTGATCGCGGGCTGCTGTGATTCTCCGTAGTACGGAAACACGTGGATGCCGTAGCGTGCCGCCCGCTCGAGAGCTGCGTCGCGGAAGCGCCATCCATAGGCACCCCCTCGGTCAAAGACGTGTTTTGGTGGTGAAACCAGCAGGATCTCGCGGTGCCCGAGTCCATAGAGGTGATCAACGAGCATCCGTGCGGCCTCGCCGAAGTCGAGGTCGAAGACGTCGAGTCCGTCGGTATCTCCAGGCAGTCCGACCAGGGCGGCAGGCTGGCGAGCTTCGCGGAGTGCCGCGAGACGAGGATCCGCATGAGTCACGTCGAGCAGGACGACACCGTCGACCATCTCGGACGAAGTGATCCGTCGCACGGCGCTCGGGCCATCGACATCGGTGACCATGAGGATGTCGTACCCGAGTTCGCGAGCGGTGTCGGATACCGGCAGAACGTACTGGAGCATGGCGGGCGCGAACTCGTCTTCATGGAACTGCAGGAGCAGTCCGAGGACCATTGTTTGAGAAGTTGCCAGTGCTCGGGCGCCGGCATTCACGGTGAAGCCCAGCTTGTTGATGGCTGAGTCGATGCGTTCGCGAGTCTCGAGCGAGATCGGGCGTTTGCCAGACAGCGCGTACGACACGGTGCTTCGCGAGACCTGTGCCTCGCGTGCCACGTCGCCAATCGTTGCCATGTTCCCTCGTTCATCGTCGAACCGCTTCGATGAAAGTAGACCACAATCCTCCGCGACGCAACACTGAGCGCAGTCGAATGTCGACGAGTGTCCTTTTCGCTCGGACCAGCTATGCCACTAACGTGCATGACATGGCCGGAAAAACGGATCGCGCACCCAACATCCGCGATGTGGCCCGCGAGGCCGGTGTCTCATACCAGACCGTTTCTCGGGTGCTGAACGACAGCCCGTCGATCCGCCCGTCGACGCGGGATGAGGTGCTGCGCGCCATCGACGAGCTTGGCTATCGTCCAAATCCGGCGGCGCGCGCCCTCGTCACCAGCCGCTCGGGAATCATCGGGGTGCTCTCGTCGCAGAGCGCGCTGTACGGGCCGACCACGAGCATCCAGGCCATCGAAGTCGCCGCGCGAGCAGCCGGCTACCGACTCAGCGTCACGAGCATCAGCCCCAGCGAACCCGATTCGATTCGATCCGGTCTCGACTTCCTGCTGAGCCAGTCGGTCGAGGCGCTCGTGGTCCTGGCGCCGCAGGTCGGCTTTATCGAGGCTTTGGAAGAGATGTCGATCGGCGTCCCGTTCGTCACCCTGGAGGCGCCGGGGCTCGATCCGGGCAGAAGCATCTCGGTCGACCAGACGCGGGGAGCGCGTTTGGCTGTCCGACACTTGCTCGAGCTCGGGCACCGAAGCATCCTGCACCTGGCCGGGCCAGGGGACTGGCTCGAGGCGCAGGCGCGACTCGACGGCTATCGCGGTGAACTGACGGAGGCTGGTCTCACCCCGCTTCCGCCGGTGATCGGCGACTGGACCGCGCAGTTCGGATACGACGTCGGCCGCACCCTGCTCGCCGGGCGGCAGTTCACGGCCGTCTTCTGCGGCAACGACCAGATGGCGCTCGGGTTCCTGCACGCCTGCCGCGACGCGGGGATTGCGGTGCCGGACGAGCTCAGCGTGGTCGGGTTCGACGACTCGCCCGAGGCGGCGCACTTCGCGCCCGGGCTCACTACCGTGCGCCAGAACTTCGTCGAGATCGGGAACCGCGCCATCGAGCTCCTGCTCTCGGAACTCGGTGGCGCGACAGTGCTTGACTCCGGCCCGATCGCGCCGGAGCTGGTCGTCCGGGCATCCACCACCCAGCACGCTGGCTGAGGTCTTCCCTGGTGGCGGGAGAACCTGCCGGTGGTGGCGGGAGAACGTGGGTGGTGGCGGTAGTAGCTACTCCCGCCTCGTCACGGTTTCTCCCGCCACCACAATCCGGGCCACTCAATATTTTTCCGCCGCCCCGCAACATGCGTGTACATTGTTCCAATGTGAACGGTCACATTGGCTTTGATGTGACCGTTCCCTCAGCCAAAGGAGACCAGCGCATGGCCGCAGCCAGAGATCCGCTGTCTTCGGATGTCGCCGCCGCGGTCGATCTCGTCCGCGCCGAGGTGTGCGAACTGCATCGCGAGCTCGTGCGCTACGGCCTCGTGATCTGGACCGGGGGCAATGTCTCCGGCCGAGTCCCAGGGACCGACCTGTTCGTGATCAAACCGTCCGGCGTCTCGTACGACGACCTCACGCCGGAATCGATGGTCCTCTGCTCTCTCGACGGGAGCGTCGTGCCCGGACCGCTCGGCAGCGAGCGCGCCCCGTCCAGTGACACGGCCGCGCACGCGTACGTCTACCGCGAGCTGCCCGAGGTCGGCGGAGTAGTGCACACGCATTCGACCTACGCGGTGGCGTGGGCGGCTCGGGGCGAGGAGATTCCGTGCCTGGTCACCGGGATGGCGGACGAGTTCGGTGGACCCATCCCCGTCGGCCCGTTCGCGGTCATTGGTGACGATTCGATCGGCCGTGGGATCGTCGAGACGCTGCGCGGGCATCGTTCGCGTGCGGTCCTGATGAAGAACCACGGCCCCTTCACGATCGGGGTGAGTGCGCGCGACGCGGTCAAGGCGGCGGTCATGTGCGAAGACGCCGCTCGCACCGTGCACATCGCGCTGCAGGCCGGGCCCGTCGAGCCGATCGCGCAGGCGCAGATCGACCTTCTCTACTCGAGGTACCAGAACGTGTACGGGCAGAAGAGCGACGACCGCCGGTGACCGGCGTGGAGAAGGCAGCGGATGCCATCCGGTCCGGTCGCGCGGTGCTCGGAATCGAGTTCGGCTCGACGCGGATCAAAGCTTGCCTGATCGGCGACGATCCGTCGGTTGTCCTCGCGTCAGGCAGCTTCGAGTGGGAGAACGCCCTGGTCGACGGGATCTGGACGTACGCGCTCGACGCCGTCTGGGCCGGCCTTCGGAGCGCATACGCCGACCTGGTCGAGGACGTTCACCGACGCTACGACGTAACGCCCTCCTCTTTCGCTGCCATCGGCGTCTCGGCAATGATGCACGGTTACCTGCCATTCGACGCGGAGGGCGAGCTGCTCGTGCCCTTCCGAACCTGGCGGAATACCAGTACGGCGGAGGCGGCCGCCGAACTCACCGAGCTGTTCGGCGTGAACATCCCGATGCGCTGGTCGATCGCGCACCTCCACCAGGCCGTTCGGGATGCGGAACGACACGTGCCGCAGCTGCGCTTCCTGACCACGCTCGCGGGCTACGTCCACTGGAAACTGACCGGCCGGGCCGTCCTCGGTGTCGGCGATGCCTCCGGCATGTTCCCGATCGACAGTGCGACCGGCGACTACGACGAAGCGCTGCTCGCGAAATATGACGCTCTCACCGAGGGTGGCCCGCTCAGCTCGTCCTTGCGCGAACTCCTGCCCACGGTACTGCGCGCGGGCGTGCCGGCGGGCGAGCTCACGCCGAACGGCGCCGCCCTCCTCGATCCGACCGGAGCGCTGCGGCCGGGCATCCCGTTCTGCCCGCCGGAGGGTGACGCCGGGACCGGCATGGTCGCGACCAACGCGATCGAGCCTCGCACCGGGAACGTGAGCGCAGGAACCAGCATCTTCGCCATGGTGGTGCTCGAGCGCCCGCTCGCGCGGCTTCACACCGAGATCGACCTCGTGACCACTCCGGCCGGCGATCCCGTGGCAATGGTGCACTGCAACAACGGTGCGAGCGAACTCGCAGCCTGGGTGGGGATGTTCCAGCGCTTTGCGGAGGCCGCGGGCCTGCCATCCGATGCCGACGCTGTCTACGACCTGCTGTTCCGCGAGGCCCTCGAGGGAGCCCCGGATGCCGGCGGCCTGTTCGCCTACAACCAGCTCGCCGGCGAGCCGATCGCCGAGCTTGAGGAGGGACGACCGCTCTTCGTGCGCACTCCGGAGAGTCGGCTGACTCTCGCGAACACGATGCGCGCGCAGTTGTACGGGGTGTTCGCCACGCTCGCGCTGGGCATGCGGATCCTCGCCGACGAGGCTGTTGGAATCGACCGGATGTTCGCCCACGGCGGGATGTTCCGCACGGCCGGTGTCGCCCAGCGATTCCTGGCGGCAGCCCTAAACGCAACGGTCAGCACGTCGACGACCGCTTCCGAGGGCGGTGCCTGGGGGATGGCGGTTCTCGC
This sequence comes from Galbitalea sp., assembly GCA_036491035.1. Classification (GTDB taxonomy): domain Bacteria; phylum Actinomycetota; class Actinomycetes; order Actinomycetales; family Microbacteriaceae; genus Galbitalea. The sequence continues at coordinate 43,689 of DASXCU010000051.1, forward strand.
CGCCTACTCGGCGTTCGGCGCAGCCGTCCCGCTGCGCGACTACCTGCGCGACTCCGTCTTCGCTGCGACCGGTCTCGAAACGGTCGATCCGGTTCCCGAGGACCTCACCGGGTTCGCCGACTACCTCGACCGCTATCGCGACGGACTTGCCGTCGTGCGCGCCGCCATTGCCGCCCTGTGACCAGCACCAACCCGTGAAAGGACCCACCGTGACTCGTTCCATCGTGCCCGACCTCGCAAAGAACGAGGTCTGGTTCCTCACCGGAAGCCAAGGCCTGTACGGAGAGGAGACGCTCGCCCAGGTCGCCGCACAGTCGCGAGAGATCGCTGCGACGCTCAGTGCCTCCTCCGACATCCCGGGGACGATCGTGTGGAAGCCGGTGCTCACCGACAGCGACGCGATCAAGCGCCTGTTCCTCGAGGCCAATGCCAACGATGCCGTGGTGGGCGTGATCGCGTGGATGCACACCTTCAGCCCGGCGAAGATGTGGATTCGCGGACTGGACGCGCTGCAGAAGCCTCTCCTGCACCTCCACACCCAGGCCAACGTCGAGCTGCCGTGGAGCACCATCGACATGGACTTCATGAACCTGAACCAGGCGGCACACGGCGACCGCGAATTCGGCTACATCCAGGCCCGAATGAATCTGGCGCACAAGATCGTTGTCGGTCACGTGTCGAATCCGGCAGTGACGGCGCAGGTCGGGACCTGGACCCGGGCGGCCAGCGGATGGGCATCCATCCGGTCCCTGAAACTCGCCCGCTTCGGCGACAACATGCGCTACGTCGCGGTCACCGAGGGCGACAAGACGGAGGCGGAGATCCGGTTCGGGCTGAGCGTCAACACCTGGGGCGTCAACGATCTGGTCGACTCGGTGGCTGCCGCCGGCGAATCAGCGGTCGATGCCCTGGTCGCCGAGTACGAGGAGCTCTACGACGTCGTTCCCGAGCTCCGGAGGGGCGGCGATCGGCACGGGTCGCTCCAGGATGGCGCGCGGATCGAACTCGGGCTCCGGTCGTTCCTCGAGGCGGGGGAGTTCTCCGCCTTCACGACCTCGTTCGAGGATCTCGGCGCGCTGAAGCAGCTCCCCGGTCTCGCCGTGCAGCGGCTGATGGCCGACGGCTACGGATTTGGCGCGGAGGGCGACTGGAAGACGGCCGTGCTGGTTCGCGCCGCGAAGGTGATGGGAGCCGGGCTCCCCGGCGGCGCATCCCTCATGGAGGACTACACGTACAACATGGTGCCGGGCAGCGAACTGATTCTCGGTGCGCACATGCTCGAGGTCTGCCCGACCCTGACCACGTCCCGACCGAAGCTCGAGATCCATGCCCTCGGTATCGGCGGCAAGGATGACCCGGTTCGACTGGTGTTCGACACCGATCCCGGCGATGCGGTCGTCGTCGCGATGAGCGACATGCGTGACCGATTCCGGCTCGTCGCCAACGCGGTGGAGGTCGTGCCGCTGCCGCATCCGCTTCCCAGGCTGCCCGTCGCGCGCGCGGTCTGGAAGCCCGCCCCGGACTTCGCGACGAGCGCATCGGCCTGGCTGACCGCGGGTGCTGCACACCACACGGTGATGAGCACGGCGCTCGGCGTCGAGGCGTTCCGCGACTTCGCCGACATCGCCCAGACCGAGCTGCTCGTCATCGACGAGGGGACCACCCTGCGGGAGTTCCAGAAGGAGGTGCACTGGAACCAGGCGTATTACCGCCTCGCTGGCGGCATCTAGGAGTCAGATGAGCCGGGAGTACTGCTCGCGGATGATCGGGCGGTAGTCGGGCGTCGGGCTCGCCGTCTCGTCGACGGGCCAGTTCGGACGCGTTCCGGTGAGCGCCCAGGCGGCCTGGACGGCGGCGCCGAAGGCGACGTATTCGGCGGGCTCGGGCACGACGACCGGAACGTCGAAGACCTGCGACGCGATGGTCGACACCGCCGGGTTCTGCGCTGCGCCACCGATCAGGAGGAGTCGTTTCGCGACGACACCCTGCGCGAGCACGGCATCCAGACCGTCGGCGAGACCACAGAGCATCCCCTCGATGGCAGCGCGAGCCAGATTCTCGCGCGACGTCGACGCCAGCGTCAGCCCGGACAGTGTTGCGGTCGCGTTGGGCAGGTTCGGCGTGCGCTCGCCCTCGAAGTACGGATGCAGCACGGCGCCACCGGAGCCGGGTTCCGCCGCCAGTGCGAGCGTGCCGAGCTCCGTGTGGTCGACCGCGAGGAGCCTCGTCATCGCGTCGAGGACGCGGGCGGCGTTCAGCGTCGCGACCAGGGGCAGGAACGCGCCCGAGGCATCAGCGAATCCCGCGACGGTGCCGGTCGCATCCCGCGACGGCGTGTCCGTTACGGCGAAGACGGTCCCGCTGGTGCCGATCGACACGACGACGTCACCCTCCGACGCGCCGAGACCAAGCGCTGCGCCGGCGTTGTCCCCGGCACCCACCCCCACGATGGCTGTCGAAAATTCAGGGATTCCGTTGAGCGTGCCGACGGTAGCGCCAGGCGCCAGAACGCGGGGCAGGATGACTTCCGACGAGTCTCCTGAATTTTCGACACGGCGGAGGGCACGGTCGAGGAGATCGCGGTCGTATTCATTTGTGACCGAGTTGAAGTAGCAGGTGCCACTCGCGTCGGACCGGTCCGTGGTGAGCTCCGTAAGCACGGGAGTGGATGGACCGAACCCGCGCAGCCGCCATGTCAGCCAGTCGTGGGGGAGCGCGACGGCCGCAACACGAGCCGCGTTCGCAGGCTCGGCATCCGCCAGCCAGCGCAGCTTCGTGATCGTGAAGGATGCGACGGGCACCGAGCCCGTGCGCTCGGCAAATTCCGCCGCCCCAACCTCCTCGATCAGGTCGAGCGCGGCCTGCGCCGAGCGGGTGTCGTTCCAGAGCAGTGCAGGACGGATCACCTCGCCGGCCGCATCGAGTACGACCATCCCGTGCTGCTGGCCACCGATCGAAATCGAGGCCACGTCGGCGAGGCCACCGGCGTCCGCGATCGCGTGCTGGAGGGCATCCCACCACGCCGCCGGGTCGACTTCGGTGCCATCCGGATGCCTTGCGCGACCGGTGCGCACGACCGCACCGGTCGCGAGGTCGCGTACGACGACCTTGCAGGACTGCGTCGAGGAGTCGACCCCGGCAACCAGCGTCATCGGTTAGCGGGCACCCAGGAGGTGCTCCGTGGCCAGCTGCTGCAGCCGCACGAAGCCGAAGCCCTTGCCGTTGAAGTAGACGCTCGGGTCGAAGTCCTCGAACGCGGAGCGATCGGCGAGCAGGTCGTCGTAGGTCTCGCCTTCGGCCAGGGTTGGCGTTGCGAGTCCGTCAACCCGCGACGCGGCGAGCGCTTCCTGCACCTCGGGGTCGGCGCGGAATGCCGCGGCACGCTCCTTGAGCATGAGGTAGTTCTGGATATTGGCGCGAGCCGAATCCCAGACCCCGCTCTCGTCCTCGGTGCGCGAGGGCTTGTAGTCGAAGTGGCGCGGACCGTCGTAGGCCTGCCCGCCGTTCGGGCCGCCGTTTTCGAGGAGGTCGACGAGCGCGAAGGCGTTGTACAGGTCACCGTGGCCGAATACCAGGTCCTGGTCGTACTTGATGCCGCGCTGGCCGTTGAGGTCGATGTGGAAGAGCTTGCCCTGGTACAGCGCCTGCGCGATGCCGGACGCGAAGTTGAGGCCCGCCATCTGCTCGTGGCCGACCTCGGGGTTGATGCCGAACAGGTCGGGCTTCTCGAGGGTCGAGATGAACGCGATCGCGTGGCCGAGAGTGGGCAGCAGGATGTCGCCACGCGGCTCGTTCGGCTTCGGCTCGATCGCGAAGCGGATGTCGTAACCCTTGTCGGTGACGTACTGGGCGAACAGGTTGACTCCTTCGCGGTAGCGCTCGAGCGCCATCCGGATATCCTTGGCGGAGTCATACTCGGCGCCCTCGCGGCCACCCCACATGACGAACGTCTTGGCATCGAGCTCGGCCCCGAGGTCGAGCTGGCGAAGCGCCTTGCGCATGGCGAAGCGGCGCACGTCGCGGTCGTTGGAGGTGAACCCGCCGTCCTTGAAGACGGGCTGGCTGAAGAGGTTGGTGGTCACCATCGGGACGATGAGGCCGGTGTCCGCCAGCGCCTTCTTCAGGCGGTCGATGTACGACTGGCGCTCGGAGTCCGAGGACCCAAAGGCGAACAGGTCGTCGTCGTGAAAGGTCAAACCGTAGGCGCCGACCTCGGCGAGTTTCTCGACCACGTGCTCGATTTCCATCGGAGCGCGGGTCGGGCCACCGAACGGGTCGGCACCGTTGTAGCCGATGGTCCAGAGGCCAAAGGAGAACTTGTCTGCGGGAGTTGGGGTCAAGGCCATGGAAATCGCGCCCTTCAGCGTCTTCGATGATTTGTTGTTGTTTAGAACATATTACAGCAGAATGGACTTCGCAACGTGGGTGTTCGACCCATTCAGAGTATCGAAGGCCGGGCATCCGGGCAGGTGAAAGTATCGGTCGCCTGTCCGAAAGATAGCGACGGGAAGGATACGATTCCACCATGTCGGTAGATGAAGCGACCCCCCGGGTCACTCTCGCCGAGGTCGCCGACGAGGCCGGCGTCTCGCTCTCCACCATCTCGAAGGTTCTCAACGGCCGTCGAGACGTCGCATCCGCAACTCGCGCTCGAGTCGAGAACCTGCTCGAGCAGAACGGCTACCGCCGTCGGGGAAACGAGCGCCGCGAGTCGAGCCTGCTCGAGGTCGTCTTCCACGAGCTGGACAGCGCCTGGTCGATGGAGATCATCAAGGGTCTCGAGAACGTGGCTCGCGAAAACGACATGAGCGTCGTCCTGACCGAGAGCGGCAACCGGCACGCGCCCGGCCCCGAATGGATCTCCGGTGTGCTCCGCCGCCGGCCGGTGGGCGTCGTCCTGGTCTTCTCGGACCTCGCCCCAGAACACAAGCAGCAACTGCGATCGCGCGACATCCCCTTCGTGATTATCGACCCGGCCGGAGATCCATCACCGGGCGTTCCCTCGATCGGATCCGCGAACTGGGCCGGCGGGCTGGCAGCAACGCGACACCTGATCGAGCTGGGGCACAAGCGCATCGCAATGATCACCGGCCCCGAGGACATGATGTGTTCGCTCGCCCGGTTGGACGGCTACCGCTCGGCCATGAACACGGCGGGACTGACCGTCGATCCCGCACTCGTCCGCTTCGGCGATTTCCACGTCGACGGCGGCCGGATCGCCGCGACGGAGCTGCTCGCTCTGCCGGATCGTCCGACCGCCGTCTTTGCGGGTAGCGACCTGCAGGCGCTCGGTGTTCTCGAGGCGGCTCGCGCCGCCGGACTTCGGGTTCCGGAGCAGCTCTCGATCGTCGGCTACGACGACGTTCCGCTCGCGCAGTGGTCGAGTCCCAGTCTCACGACCGTGCACCAGCCGCTCCAGAAGATGGCGGAAGAGGCGGCCAGACTCGTGCTCCGCCTTCGCGACGGAGCGGATGCATCCGGATCGCGGATGGACCTCGCCACGCATCTCGTCGTGCGAGACAGCACCGCGCCCCTCGTGGTCGAGTAGCCTTTCGGGCATGATCAACGGCAGTGCGGACTACCGGGACTCCGGCCTCGAATTCCCGGCCGATTTTCTTCTCGGATCCGCCACCGCCGCGTACCAGATCGAGGGTGCGTTCCAGGAGGATGGTCGCGGCCCGTCGATCTGGGACACCTTCAGCCACACATCCGGCCGCACGCTGAACGGCGACACCGGGGACGTCGCGGACGATCACTATCACCGCGTGGGCGCCGACCTCGACCTCATGAAGCGGCTGGGCCTCGAGGCCTACCGGTTCTCGATCGCGTGGACGCGCATCCAGCCGTCCGGATCGGGAAAACCCTTGGAGGCGGGGCTCAGCTTCTACTCCCGCCTGATCGACGGGCTTCTCGATCGAGGCATTGCGCCGATCGCGACGCTGTACCACTGGGATCTGCCGCAGGAGCTCGAGGACAAGGGCGGATGGCCGGAGCGAGACACCGCGCTGCGTTTCGCCGAGTACGCGTCGCTCGTCGGCGAGGCGTTCGGCGATCGTGTTGCAGTCTGGACGACCATGAACGAGCCCTGGTGCTCGGCGTTCCTCGGTTACGGTTCCGGTGGTCACGCGCCGGGTCGAACGAACGACCTGTCGGCGCTCCGAGCGGCGCACCACCTAATGCTCGGACACGGGCTGGCGTTGCAGGAACTGCGCCACGTCGTCACGAAACCCGACGCGCAGTACTCGATCACGCTGAACTTCCACGCCCTGCGCGGCGAAGAGACGAGTTCGCCGGAGGCCATCCGTCGCATCGACGCCCTGGGCAACCGGAGCTTCACGGGGCCGCTGCTCCACGGCGAGTATCCGCCGGACCTGCTCGAGGACACCCGCGACATCACGGACTGGTCGTTCGTGCGGCCCGGCGACCTCGACATCATCCACCAGCCGATCGACTTCCTGGGTGTGAACTTCTACTCGACCGCTACCGTTCGGATGTGGGACGGCCGGTCCACGAAGCTGACGAACGATGGTCACCGCGACGTCGGCGGTTCGGCGTGGCCCGGGAGCAGGGACGTCGAGTTCCTTCCACAACCCGGCCCGTTCACCGCCATGGGCTGGAACATCGCGCCGGAGGCGCTCGAGGAGCTGCTCGTCTCGCTCTCGGAGGAGTTCCCGACGCTGCCCCTGATCATCACCGAGAACGGCGCCGCGTTCGACGACATCGAGGTCGACGGCCGGGTGCACGACGACAACCGGGTCGATTATCTGCGCCGGCATTTCACCGCCGCGCACCGCGCTCGTGCCCGCGGCGTCGACCTGCGTGGGTACCTCGTCTGGTCACTCCTCGACAACTTCGAGTGGAGCTACGGCTATTCCAAGCGCTTCGGACTCGTGAGAGTGAACTACGAGACGCAGGAGCGCACGGTCAAGGACAGCGGTCTTTGGTTCCAGGAACTCATCGAGACCCGGCGCATCCCCGAGGGAGTCGAGTGAGCACCCCCGCCCGCGGACTTCCCGCGAGCGCGGACGGCCGCGGCAACAGCGACGTGCGTCGACACAATCTTTCGCTCGTGCTTCGTCTCGTGCACCAATCGCGCGGCGTTCCCCGTTCGCAACTGACGCGGAGCACCGGACTCAATCGATCCACCATCGCCGCGCTCGTCGGCGAGCTGGTCGAACGGGAACTGCTCGTCGAGGGCGAGCCGGATGCGAGCAACCAGGTCGGGAGACCCAGCCCGCTCGCGTTGCCGGGGCCGCGTGCGCTCGCCTTCGCAGTGAACCCCGAGATCGACGCGATCACCGTCGGGGCGGTGGGCCTCGGCGCGACCGTGCTCCGCCGCATCCGTCGACCGCTGGCCGCGAGCCCCTCCGTGGCAGAGGCCGTTGCGGTGACAGCAGAGCTCGTCGCCCAGCTCCGAGCCGAGTTCGACGAGGGCCATACCGTTCTCGGCATCGGGGCCGCTGTGCCCGGACTCGTGCGCGCTCGGGACGGCGTAGTTCGTCTCGCCCCGCACCTGCACTGGGTCGACGAGCCGTTCGCCGCCGAGCTCGAGGCCGCGACCGGTCTTCCCGTCTTCGCAGCGAACGATGCCAACCTCGGTACCCGCGCCGAGAGCCTGTTCGGGGCGGGCCGCGGGGTCGCCGACCTGATCTACCTGAACGGTGGCGCGAGCGGCATCGGCGGCGGCATCGTGTCGGGCGGTCGCGCGCTGACCGGCGTCGAGGGCTACGCCGGCGAGTTCGGCCACACCGTGGTTTCGACCGATGGCGAGACCTGTCACTGCGGCGCGGTCGGCTGCCTGGAGACCGAGGTACGTCGCGATCGGCTCGTCGCGCTCACCGGACTGACGGACGTCGACAGCGATGAGCTCGAAGCGGCGCTCGTCGCCGGCAACTCGGCGGACGTTCGCGCGGAAGTCCTGCGGCAGATCGACTTCCTGGCGGTCGCGCTGCGCAACGCGGTCAACATCCTGAACCCCAGCACGGTCATTCTCGGGGGATTCCTCGGGTCGTTGTACGCGGTCGCGCCGGACCAGCTGGATGCGCTGCTCGCCAGCCAGCCGCTGGCGGCATCTGCGGAGGCGGTGTCGGTTGTTCGATCGGAACTCGGCGTCAACCGGCTCATCATCGGGGCGGCGGAACTCGCATTCCAGTCGGTGCTCGACGACCCGTCGTCGTTCGTCGTGAACCGGTGAGTCACCGCCTCCCTCCAACGTTGTACTGTTCCTAACAGGGTTTTGGGCAGCGGGTCGCACCAGACGACATCGAGCGGTTGGAGGAGAAGTGGCTGTCACAATGCACGACGTCGCCAACCTCGCGGGCGTATCGATCAAGACCGTCTCGAACGTCATCAACGACTACCAGTACCTGAAGCCCGAAACGAAGCGCCGCGTCCAGGAGGCGATCGACACACTCGGCTACCGCCCAAACCTCTCGGCCCGCGGATTACGTTCCGGACGTACCGGCGTTATCAGCCTGATCATCCCCGACCTGCGCAACGCGTATTTCGCAGAGCTGGCGGACGAGGTGATGCGAGCCGCGGACGCCAGGGGCCTGTCGGTGATCATCGAGCAGTCGAACGGCGATCGAGAACGTGAGCTCGGCCTCCTGACCGGGCCGCGCACCAGCATGATCGACGGCATCCTGTACAGCGTCCTCGGGCTCGAGGAGGATGACGCACACCTGCTCGAACGCATCGAGACCCCGATGGTGCTGCTGGGCGAGCGGATTTTCCACGGCCCGACCGATCACGTCACGATGCGCAACTCCGAATCGACCAAGGCAGCCACCGAATACCTGCTCGGGCAGGGCCGAAAGCGAATCGTCGCATTCGGTGCGCACCGCGGCGAGGTCATCGGTTCGGCCGGGCTGCGGCTCGACGGCTATCGCGAGGCGCTCGCGGAGGCGGGCGTCCCGTACGACGAGGAGCTGATTAGCGAGGTTGGCGGGTGGTACCGGCTCGAGGGCGCGGAGGCGATGCAGAAGCTGCTCGCATCGGGCGTGAAGTTCGATGGCGTCGTCGCCTTCAGCGATGTGATCGCGCTCGGCGCGATGCGGGTCATGCAGGAGGCGGGCATCCGGATTCCTGAGGATGTGGCGGTGATCGGCTTCGACGACATCGACGAGACCAGGTACACGCTCCCGACCCTGTCGACGATCGATCCGGGTCGCGCGGAAATCGCCCGGGTCGCGGTCGACTACCTCCGGGAGCGGATCGCGCAGGGCGCCCGGGCCATTCCTCCGCGCGAGTATTTCGCGGATTTCCGCGTCGTCGAGCGCGAGTCGTCTGCCGCGCTCGCCTGATCGTCGCCCTTTCGTCCCGATTTCCGCGTCGTGCTTGACAGGGCTCCACGCGCTCTGCATGATGTTCCTACAACGTTTACCTACAACGTTGTACAAACTGAGAATCCCCCAAGCTCCACGGCGCTGTCTTCCGCGCACCACTGATTCTCCGCACCACCACTCGACAATGAAGTCCACCCCCAATGAAGGGAAACACAGTGAAGAAGAAAGCACTTCTCGCGGCGATCACGGCAGTAGCCGTTGCGGGTCTCCTCGCCGCCTGCAGTACCGGGGGGAGTTCGACGTCATCGTCGGGCACCAGCCCCAAGCTCTCGAACTGCAGCAACAAGTACGTGTATCCGAAGGCTCCCGAGGTTTCCGTCTGGGGCTGGTACCCGAACATGAAGCTCGTCGTCGACAACTTCAACAAGCTTCACAAGGATGTCCAGATCTGCTGGAACAACGTCGGTCAGGGCGGCGACGAGTACACCAAGGTGCAGACCGCCATCACGGCCAAGAAGGGCCTGCCGGATGTCGTCATGCTCGAGGCCGACCACCTCGCCACCTACGAGATCCAGGGGGCGCTCGTCGATATCTCGAAGCTCGGCGCCGACAAGGTCAAGAGCAACTTCTCGGCCGGTGCCTGGAACGACGTCTCCGGAGCGGGCGGATCGGTCTACGCCGCTCCCGTCGACGGTGGCCCACTCGCGCTCATCTATCGCACCGACATCTTCAAGAAGTACGGCATCACGCCTCCCAAGACCTGGGATGAGTACGCCGCGGACGCCGCCAAGGTGAAGGCAGCCGGCGGACCGCTGTTCGGCGACTTCGGCGCAAACGTGCCGGCGCTGACTATGGCGCTCCAGATCCAGAAGGGTGCCAACCCGTTCACGTACAGCTCTGCCAACGGCAAGAAGATCAAGATCGACCTCGATGACAAGACGTCGCAGGATGTCCTGAACTACTGGGCCGGTCTCGTTGCGAACAAGGAGGTCGGAACCGCCGACCAGTTCACGACCGACTACATCTCCGGCGTCGTCGGCGGCAAGTACGCCACCTACGTCTCGGCTGCGTGGGCTCCCGGCTACCTGACGGGTGCCGGCGTCGGCAAGGGCGCATCGAGTGGGGTCTGGGCTGTCGCGCCGCTGCCGCAGTGGGACACGTCGAGTCCTGTCCAGACGAACTGGGGCGGCTCGGCATTCGCCGTAACCAACCAGGCGACGGACAAGAAGCTGGCGGCTGAGGTTGCCCTCGGCATCTACGCCGATCCGGCCTCGCTGAAGGATGGCTGGACCAAGCAGATCATCTTCCCGCTCAACGAGTCCATCCTGAAGTCGAGTACCTTCGTCGACAACAAGTCGGACTTCTTCAGCGGCCAGCAGGCCAACAAAGAGGTCTACGTCCCGGCCGAGAACGCCTACAAGGGAATCAACTACAGCCCGCTGACCGTGTACTACTACGCACAGCTGCAGGCCGAATCGACGAAGATCAACCAGGGCAAGGAAACGGGCGCTCAGGCGGCCGCGAACGTGCAGGCCAGCCTGGTGAAGTACGCCAAGAGCCAGGGCTTCACCGTTAGCCAGTAACGGTCTGTCTGGTTCTCACCTCGGTGGGGCCGGTATCCGTGAGGTGCGGATACCGGCCCTTCCATCACCTCCCATTTCTACGCAAAGGAGCACGGATGGCTAACGCAGACGCCACGCTGGCGGGATCGCCCGCCAGGGTGCGCGGCAGGCTCGAGAAGCCGCGACGGGGTTCGAAGGCCGGTGAGCGGCGACGGGGCCGGGTCGGCTGGCTCTTCATCGCGCCGTTCGCCGTCGTGTTCCTCGTCTTCCTCATCGCGCCCCTCGCGTACGCCTTCTACCTGAGCCTCTACACGAAGGGGCTCGCGACCGGCGGCGTCCCCGTCTTCAGCGGTCTCGCCAACTACATCCAGGCGTTCACGGATCCGGTCTTCCTCGGCGGCGTCGCCTTCGTCGCCCACTTCGCCCTCGTCCTCATCCCGGTGCAGATGATCATCTCGCTGGCGGTCGCGCTCGTGCTCGATGCGATCGTCTCCCGCTTCGCGCGCTTCGCGCGGCTCATGATCTTCCTGCCGTACGCGGTGCCGGCCGTGATCGGCGCCCTCATGTGGGGGTTCCTGTACAGCCCGACATTCGGGCCGCTCAGCCAGATCTTCGGCGCCAACGCGCCCTTCCCGCTGAGTCCGGACAACATCTTCTACGGTCTGATGAACGTGGTCACCTGGCAGTGGGCGGGGTACTACATGATCATCATCTACGCGGCACTGCGCGGGATCGATCCGACGCTCTACGAGGCGGCTCGCATCGATGGCGCCAACGCGTGGCAGGTGGCGTGGCGCATCAAGGTGCCCATGGTCTCGTCGGCCCTGGTGCTGATTCTCGTCTTCGCGCTCATCGGAACACTGCAGTTCTTCACCGAGCCCGCCATCCTGACACCGGTCTCGAACGGCTCGATCACGCTCGGCTTCACGCCGAATATCTACGCATTCAACCAGGCGTTCCAATACTCGAACGTTAACTACGCCTCCGCCCTGTCGTTCTCGCTCGGCATCGTCGTGTTCATCGCGGTGTACATCTTCTTATTCGCGACTCGCAAGCGAGGGGGGTTCCTGCAGTGAGCACCGCGCGCATTCCACTCGCCTCGACGGTTCGGCCGAAGCCGGCCCGTGACCGCCGCCGCGCATCCGGTGGCAGCCATGTACTGGCCTACATCTTCCTCGGCATTCTGATCGTCTACTTCCTGGTCCCGATCTGGTGGCTGTTCGTCGCGAGCACGAAGGATGTGACGGGGCTGTTCCAGGGCACCTCCGGCGCTCTCTGGTTCGACAAGAACTTCGCGCTCGGGCCGAACCTCGCCGACCTGTTCACCTACAACGACGGCATCTACCTGCGCTGGCTCGGCAACTCGGTCTTCTATTCGCTCAGCGCGGGTATCGGCGCGACCATCCTGTCGGTGCTGGCCGGGTACGGGTTCGCGAAGTTCCGGTTCTTCGGACGTCGATTCTTCTTCGCCGTTCTCCTCGGCTCCGTCATGGTGCCGCTCACCGCCCTCGTCATCCCGGACTTCATTCTGCTGTCCGACCTGAACCTGACCGACACGATCTGGGCGGTCATCCTTCCGTCCCTACTCAACCCGTTCGGCGTCTACCTGATGCAGGTCTACATCCGGGATGCGGTTCCCGAGGAACTGCTGGAGGCGGCACGGATCGATGGAGCGGGAGAGTTCCGCACCTTCATCCAGGTGGCGTTCCCACTAATGCGACCCGCGTTCGTGACGGTGCTGCTGCTCTCGATCGTCGGGACGTGGAACAACTACTTTCTACCCCTAGCGATGCTGCAGAACACGCAGCTCTACCCGATCACCGTCGGTATCGGACTCTGGGAGGGACAGGCGTCGGCGAACAACGGCGGCGGCCACTCGCTCTGGGGGCTCATCATCGTCGGCGCGCTCGTCTCGATCATCCCGCTCATCATCGCGTTCCTGTCGCTGCAGAAGTACTGGCAGGGCGGGCTGTCGATCGGCGCCGTGAAGTAGAGCAGCGAGAGCTCTCCCGACTACCACCAAAGAAACCGAAAGCGAACCATGCCACAAGCCCAGCTCACGCTCGACCCTCACTTCACCGTCGGAACGGTGAATCGGAGGATCTTCGGGTCATTCGTCGAGCATCTCGGACGCTGCGTCTACGACGGCATCTACGAGCCCACCCACGCTACGGCCGATGCCGACGGGTTCCGAGAGGATGTCCTCGAGCTCGTCCGCGAACTCGGTGTCTCGACAATCCGCTACCCGGGTGGCAACTTCGTCTCCGGCTTCCGTTGGGAGGACGCGATCGGTCCGAAGGATGACCGGCCTCGCCGACTCGATCTCGCCTGGCACTCCACCGAGTCGAATCAGGTCGGACTCGACGAGTTCGCCGGCTGGCTCGGCAAGACAGGCAGCGAACTGATGTACGCGGTCAACCTCGGAACCCGTGGCGTGCAGGAGGCGCTCGACGTGCTCGAGTACACCAACATCCGCTCAGGCACGGCGCTGTCCGACGCCCGCATCGCGAACGGCCACGCGGAACCGTACGGGGTGAAGATGTGGTGCCTCGGCAACGAGATGGATGGCCCCTGGCAGCTGGGCCATCGGTCCGCATCGGACTACGGCAAGATCGCGTCCCAGACGGCCAAGGCGATGCGCCAGCTGGATCCCTCGGTCGAGCTGGTCGTCTGCGGATCGTCCAGCGCGCAGATGCCGACCTTCGGCGCGTGGGAGCACACCGTGCTCCAGCACACCTACGACGATGTCGACTTCATCTCCTGCCACGCGTATTACGAGGAGGTCGATGGGGACACCGGCAGCTTCCTCGCATCCGCGGTAAACATGGATCACTTCATCGAGTCCGTCGTCGCCACCGCCGATGCGGTCGGTGCCGAGCGCAAGAGCAAGAAGAAGATCAACATTTCGTTCGACGAATGGAACGTCTGGTACATCTCCCGCTACCACAACGTCGACAAGATCACCGATCTTGAGACCTGGCCGGTCGCGCCGAGGTTGCTGGAGGACAGCTACTCGGTGGTCGACGCCGTCGTGGTCGGAAACCTGCTGATCTCCCTCCTCAAGCACGCCGACCGCGTCACCTCGGCATCCCTCGCCCAGCTGGTCAACGTGATCGCACCGATCATGACGGAGCCGGGCGGTGCGACCTGGCGCCAGACCACGTTCTTCCCGTTCGCCCTGACCTCTCGACTGGCCGTCGGCGACGCCCTCGAGGTCAAGCTCGAGTCGGACACCTACGAGACGGCGACGTATGGCGAGGTCGCTACGGTCGACGCCGTCGCGACGCATGATGCAGAGACCGGCAAGACCGCGATCTTCCTGGTCAACCGGAGTCTGGATGCGCCGACCACGGTGACGATCGACGTGAGTCACCTCGGCGCCGTGTCCATCGCCGAGTCGCACACCCTGGCCGACGACGACATCTACGCCAAGAACACGCTCACCGACCAGGGACGGGTCGCACCCGCCGCCAATGAGTCGGCGGTTCTGGCCGACGGCATCGTCACCGTGACGCTGCCCGCGGTGTCCTGGACGGCGATCGCGCTCGCGTGAACCGCGTCGCGCGTCGGATTCTCGGCCTCGCCACCGCGCTGGTCGTGGCGATCGCGCTCGCCGGGTGCTCCGCCGCGAATCCCCGGTTGACGGTCAGCGGCGACCTCGCCGCGCACGATCCCGACCTCGTCGTCGGCGAGAACGGCTCGCCCTGGTACGTCTACTCCACGGGCGATGAATCCATCGCGGACGGGAACATTGAGATCCGATCATCCGCCGACGGTTCCGACTGGAAGCTCATCGGAACGGTCTGGAAGACGAAGCCCGCGTGGATTACGAAGACGATCCCGGGCGTGAGCAATCTGTGGGCGCCGGAGCTCTTCCACCACGGCAACACGTGGCACCTCTACTACGCCGCATCGACGTTCGGCTCGAACAGGTCGGTCATCGCCCTCGCGACCAACACCACCCTTGACCCGCACGGCTCGTCATACAGATGGGTGGATCGCGGTCCCGTTCTCGCGTCGCATTCCACCGCCGACTTCAACGCGATCGACCCGACGATTATTGACGACTCGTCGGGTCAGGGGTGGATGGCGTTCGGTTCGTTCTGGGGCGGCATCCAGCTCGTAAAAATCTCGTGGCCGTCGGGTAAGCCGGCGGGTACCGCGGCCCCGAAACAAATCGCGTACCGAGGTTCACCGCCGGATGCCATCGAGGGCGCGACGATCCTCCGCCATGACGGCTACTACTACCTGATCGTGTCCCTCGACTCCTGCTGCCAGGGCGCCGCGAGCACCTACAACATGGGGATGGGACGGTCAAAGAGCGTCGCCGGTCCATACGTCGATAAGACGGGCCGCCCGATGCTGGCCGATGGTCACAGCCGCCTCCTCTCGACGGTCGGACACGAGGTGGGCCCGGGCGGTGAGTCCTATTCGGACGGCTACCTGGCCTGGCATTTCTATGACGCGAACGTCGGCGGCGCGACGACCCTGGCGATACAGAAGCTCGGCTGGGCGAAGGATGGCTGGCCAACTCTGGCCAGAAACTGAGCGACCGCGTCGCGCTCCACACGCTAGCTTTGAGACATGAAAATTCTGTTGGTTGGCGCTGGGGGCGTCGGCGATGCCATTGCCAAAATTGCGGCTCGTCGGGACTTCTTTGAGTTGATCGTCGTGAGTGACTACGACAAGTCGCGCGCGGAGAGGACCATCGCGTGGATCGAGGCGAAGCACGGTTCGCAAAAGGGTCGATTTGTCGCGGCCCAGATCGATGCATCCGACCCCGACAACGTGGCTGCCGTCGCGAAGGAGCACGGCGCAACCCATGTCATGAACGCGGTCGAGCCGAAATTCGTGCCGACCATCTTCGCGGGCGCGCTCGCGGCGGGTGCCGACTACCTCGATATGGCCATGAGCCTGTCCGAGCCGAACCCGACCGACCCGCACACCGAGACCGGTATCAAGCTCGGTGATGACCAGTTCGAGCAGGCTCCCGACTGGGAGAAGGCGGGACGTCTCGCCCTCGTCGGGATGGGCGTCGAACCGGGCCTCAGCGACGTCTTCGCCCGATACGCAGCCGATCACCTGTTCAGCGAGATCGACGAGTTGGGCACGCGGGACGGTGCGAACCTCGTCGTTCGGGACGAGGCGGGCAACGAGATCTTCGCCCCTTCATTCAGCATCTGGACGACCATCGAGGAGTGTCTCAATCCGCCCGTGATCTGGGAGAAGGACCGCGGCTGGTATACTACCGCGCCCTTCAGCGAGCCGGAGGTGTTCAACTTCCCTGAGGGCATCGGCCCGGTCGAGTGCGTGAACGTCGAGCACGAGGAGGTGCTGCTCATGCCGCGCTGGGTGAACGCAAAGTGGGTCACCTTCAAGTACGGGCTGGGTGACGAGTTCATCGGCATCCTGAAGACGCTCAACCAGCTCGGTCTCGACAAGACCGAGCCTCTTCGCGTTCGGTCGGCGAATGGTCCGGTTTTGGTCGCCCCGCGCGACGTCGTGGCGGCCGGTCTTCCCGACCCCGCGACGATCGGTCCGCGGATGACCGGCAAGACCTGCGCGGGACTGTGGGTGACCGGCACCGGAACCGACGGCAAGCCCCGCGAGGTGTACCTCTACCACGTCAGTGACAACGAGTGGACGATGGCCGAGTACGAGAGCCAGTGCGTTGTCTTGCAGACCGCGCTGAACCCCGTCATCGCGCTCGAGCTGCTGTCGAAGGGAACCTGGAAGGGCACCGGTGTGCTCGGCCCGGAGGCGTTCGATGCGAAGCCGTTCCTCGACCTCATGCAGCAGTCCATCTCCGACGGCGGATACGGTCAGGCCTGGGGCATGGAAGACCGGCTGGCCTGATTTCCCAGCGCGTCGACGCCGCTGGTGACGGCGCGCCTCGTCGCGCCCTCGTTGGAATCTGACGTTGCGGGGCCGAACACAACAAACTGACTTGACAATCGAGATGTTACCGGTAATGTTACCGGAAACATCGCCTATTCACGGATGCCGGGCACCCCCGCCGGACCCGAAATGGCAACGGCATCGGAGTGGCTGCCAGCCCTGCACGACGGCGTCACTCCTTATACAAGGAGGTAAAAGATGCGTAAGAGGCATATCGCGCTCGGGGCCATTCTGGTTACCGGCGCCCTACTGCTCGCCGGTTGCTCGAGTGCCGGAACGAACAAATCCACTTCGGGGATCGACACGAATCCGAGCGGCAAGGGCAAGACACTCACACTCTGGGACTACGAGGGTGACACGAGCGCGATGGGCATCGCGTGGAAAGCCGCGATCCCGATCTTCGAAAAGGAGACCGGCGCCAAGGTCAAGTTCGAGGCCAAGAGTTTCGAGCAGATCCAGTCGACGGCGAGCCAGGTGCTCAATTCCAACTCGGCTCCTGACGTCATGGAATACAACAAGGGCAACGCGACCGCCGGCCTGCTTTCGAGTGAGGGTCTTCTGACCAACATGAACGCCGCGTACAAGGCGTACGGGTGGCAGAAGGATCTCTCCTCGTCGCTTCAGACCACCGCCCGATACAACACCAAGGGCGTCATGGGTTCGGGGAACTTCTACGGCATCCCCAACTACGGCGAATTCGTCATGGTCTACTACAACCAGGACTCCTTCAAGAAGTACGGCATCTCGGTGCCCACCACGTTCAGCCAGTTCGAGAGCGCGCTGGCAACCTTCAAGTCGCACGGCATCACGCCGCTGTCGGAATCGTCCGTCGAATATCCGCTTGGCCAGTTGTGGTACCAGCTCGCGCTGAGCCATGCGACGCGTCAGTGGGTCACGAACTACCAGACGTACACGGGCAAGGTGAACTTTCACGACGCCGACTTCACGTTCGCGGCAAACACGATCAAGGACTGGGTCGCCAAGGGCTACATCAGCAAGAACGCAAACGGCACGAAGGCGCAGGATGCGGGCGATGCGTTCCAGAACGGAACAAACCCGATCTTCTACTCGGGCAGCTGGTGGTACGGCACGTTCATCAGCGGCATCAAGACCTTCAAGTGGGGAACCTTCCTCTTCCCGGGATCGAACCTCGCGCCCGGGTCCTCGGGCAACCTCTGGGTCGTTCCCACTAAGGCCAAGAACAAGGACCTCGCGTACAAGTTCATCGACATCACGATGAGCAAGAAGATCCAGAACCTGATGGGAAACAGCGGCGGTATCCCTGTCGCGGCCGACGCGTCAGCCATCACGGGTGCCAAGAACAAGGAGTTGATCGCCAACTTCAACACGCTCACCAAGCGTGATGGCCTGGCGTTCTACCCCGACTGGCCCACCTCGACCTTCTATGACCAGATCAACACTGCGCTGCAGAAGCTGGTTGACGGATCCGAGACGCCCACGCAGTTCCTGACCGAGCTCGGCGGCGAGTACGCCACCGGTGTGAAGCAGATCACGGGCTAGGCAATCCACCCTCCGCGGGTCCGGTCGCCCACACGTGGCGGCCCGATCCGCGGAGCACGTTCCATCGCACCGACCCTCGAAAGGCTTTCCATGGCGACCACGCCGCTGATGACCTCGCGCCGCCGCGTCGTTCGTGCGCCCGAAGAAAGCCTGTTGCCGCACACCGGCAACCGCGGTTTCTGGCTCTACCTCATCCCCGGCCTGGTGCTCGTCACCTTCATCGTTGTTGTGCCGCTCGTCTGGAACATCTACCTGAGTTTCACCAGTTGGCGCGGCATCCTTCCGCCCGTGTGGATCGGCTTCGCGAACTGGATCCAGCTGTTCGGCGACAGCGAGTTCTGGGAGTCATTCGCCAACAGCGTGGCCATGATCGTCGCCATGGTCATCGTGCCCACGGTGCTTGGTCTCCTCGTCGCCGCGGTGCTGTTCGACCTCATCGGGAAGAAATTCGGTGGACGAGTCGCCAGCTTCCTGCGTGCGACGTACTACCTGCCCCAGCTGTTGCCGGTCGCCGTCGCGGCCGTTGTGATCGGCTGGATCCTGCGCCCCGAGAACGGTGCGCTCAATACGGTGCTCGGTGGGATCGGCTTGAAGTCGCTCGAGCATGACTGGCTGGGCGACCCGTCGACCGCACTGTTGAGCATCATGTTCGTGATGGTGTGGGTGCAGATCGGGTATCCGGTCGTGATCTTCATGGCCGCCCTGCAACGAGTCGACCCTGAACTGTACGAAGCCGCCGAGCTGGATGGCGCCGGATGGTTCCAGCGTTTCCGCTCGATCACCATCAACATCATTCGTCCCGAGATCTTCGTTGTGACGCTGACCTGCACCATCGCGGCGCTCAAGGTGTTCGGTCCGGTATTTACGCTGACGCGGGGTGGGCCCGGGAATGCGACGATCGTGCCCAGCTACTACTCGTACAACGAGTTTTTCAACGCGCAACAGGTGGGATACGGAGCCACCATTGCCACGGCGCTCACCGTCGTCATCGTCCTGCTGACCATCGGATTCATCAAGGCCCAGAACCGGGTCGAGCAGTCTGAGCGGAGCAACTGATGGCCATCTCGACCTCCGATCTCCGTCGCCCGCCCACGACCGAGAGTCCACTCAAGTTCCGCGCGCGCAGAACGAAGCGCACTGTCGGCGACTGGGTCCTGCTGATCGTCGTCATCGCGGTCGGGTTCCTTATTGCCGTTCCGTTCCTGATCATCGCTATCAACTCGTTCAAGTCGCCGGCCGACTACGGAGCATCCGGACCCCTCTCGCTACCGAAGTCCCTTTATCTCGGCGGCATCGAGAATTTCTGGACCTACGTCAACTTCCCGCTCAAGCTGTGGAACAGCTTCTTCATCAGTGGAACCGTTGCCATCCTGGCCGTCCTGATTTCGGTGCTGAATGCCTTCGCCATCGGCATCGGCAGGGTTCGCGGCCGCACCTGGATCATCGTCCTGTTCCTGCTGGCGAACACCGTGCCTCAGGAATCGATGCTCTATCCGCTTTATTACATGTTCAAGCAGATCGGGCTCTACGACTCCCAGTGGGCCGTGATCATCATCTTCACGGTCATCCAGAGCGCGTTCGGTACTTACCTGCTGTCCTCGGTCTACGGCACGTTTCCCAAGGAAATTCTCGAGGCGGCCTCGCTCGACGGTGCCGGGCGCTGGCAGATCCTCTGGCGCGTCATCGTGCCGATCAGCAGACCGACGCTCGCGGTGCTGCTCATCTTCTTCTTCATCTGGACGTGGAATGAATTCCTCATCCCACTGACGTTCCTGATCAGCAACGACAATCAAACGGTGCCCGTCGCGATCAGCCTGCTTCAGGGCGACAAGATCATGGACGTCACCACCACCAGCGCATCGGCGCTGCTGGGCCTGATCCCGACGGTCGTCTTCTTCCTCATTTTCCAACGCACCCTCACCCGCGGTATTACCGCTGGCGCGGTCAAGTAACCAGGGGCTCCACACAATGAAATTCACCGACGGATTCTGGCAGCTGAGGCCGGGCGTGACGGCGCTCTATGCCCAGGAGGCGTATGACGTGTGGGAGCAGGACGGCAAGCTCAGCGTGACGGCTCCGACGAGAGTCGTCGAGAAGCGCGGCGACACACTCAACCTGCCGACGCTGACCGTCACTCTTTGGTCGCCGCTGGCCGGGATCATCGGGGTGCGCATCGAACACTTCCAGGGTGGTGCCCATCACGCCGGGTTCGAGCTTGCAGGTTCGTCACTCGGCGAGGTGCTGCTCGGAACAGATGCCGACACGCTCACCTCGGGCGACCTGGTCGCGACCGTGCGGCACGGCGCGCCCTGGAACCTGACCTTTAGCTCGGGGGGTCGCGTCCTCACTTCCAGCGGGCACAAGTCGGCCGCCCACATGACAACCGGGGACGGCTGCTTCGTTCACGAGCAGCTGTCACTGGGGGTGGGGGAACTGGTCTACGGCCTCGGGGAACGCTTCGGACCGCTCGTCAAAAACGGTCAGACCGTGGACATTTGGAACGCGGACGGAGGAACATCCAGCGAGCAGGCCTACAAGAACATCCCCTTCTACCTCACGAACCGTGGATACGGAGTCTTCGTCAACCATCCCGGACACGTCTCATTCGAGGTGGGCTCCGAATCGGTCGAGCGCGTGCAGTTCTCTGTACCCGGGGAGTCGCTGGAGTACTTCGTCATCGCGGGTGACACCCCCAAGCAGATCCTCGAGCGGTACACCGCGCTGACGGGGCGTCCGGCAACCGTTCCCGCATGGTCTTACGGCTTGTGGCTCTCCACGAGCTTTACGACCAGCTACGACGAAGCGACCGTCACCAGCTTTATCGACGGGATGGCCGAGCGAGATCTGCCGCTGAGCGTCTTTCACTTCGACTGCTTCTGGATGCGCGAATTCAACTGGTCGGACTTCGCCTGGGATCCGCGAACCTTTCCCGATCCCGTCGGCATGCTGAAGCGACTCCACGACAGGAAGCTCCACGTGTGCGTCTGGATCAATCCGTACATCGCGCAGCGCTCGCCCCTGTTCGCCGAGGCCAAAGGTCTTGGCTATCTCGTGAAACGCACTAACGGTGACGTGTGGCAGTGGGACCTGTGGCAGGCGGGCATGGCACTGGTCGATTTCACGAACCCTGACGCCACCAGGTGGTACCAGGACAAACTGCGGGTGCTGCTCGATCAGGGTGTGGACTCCTTCAAAACGGACTTCGGGGAGCGCATCCCGCTCGACGTCGAGTACTTCGACGGCTCAGATCCTGCTCGCATGCACAACTACTATCCACTGCTCTACAACCGTGCAGTGTTCGATCTGCTGGAGGAGGTGCGCGGCGAGGGGGACGCCGTGCTGTTTGCTCGCTCGGCAACCGCCGGCGGCCAGAGCCTTCCCGTCCACTGGGGCGGCGACTCGACGTCAACGTTCGAATCGATGGCGGAGACACTACGGGGCGGCCTCTCCTTGGCAATGAGCGGCTTCGGATTCTGGAGTCACGATATTGGCGGGTTCGAGGGAACGCCGGACTCGGGGGTATTCAAACGCTGGACCGCCTTCGGGCTGCTCTCGAGCCATTCGCGCCTCCACGGAAACGACTCCTACCGCGTCCCATGGAACTTCGACGACGAGGCGGTGGAGGTCACTCGAAAGTTCACCAAGCTGAAGCTGCGACTGATGCCCTACCTCTACGCTGCCGGCCAGGTGGCGACCTCGTCAGGCACTCCCGTGCTTCGTCCGATGCAGCTCGAGTTTCCGGATGACCCGTCGACCGGCTACCTCGATCGCCAATACCTACTGGGACCCGACCTGCTGGTCGCCCCCGTGTTCTCGGCTGACGGCTCCGTCGAGTTCTATCTGCCGTCGGGAACCTGGACGAGTTACCTCACGGGCGAGGTCAAGATCGGACCCGGCTGGTTCAGGGAACAACACGGCTACGAGAGCCTGCCGCTGTATGTGCGCGAAGGCGCCGTGCTCCCCGTCGGAGCGATCGACAGCCGCCCCGATTACGACTACCTGCACGGTCTCACGCTCGAGCTGTATCCAACCGACTCCGCGGAGCGCCGCTCCGTCACGGTCACGCCGCCAGCGGGAGACTCGGCTGAATTCGTGGTCGAGCGCACGGCGGAAGGGTGGCGGGTCACGTCCGACTCCCGCGCGCCGTGGTCGGCGCGGGTTGCCGGTGGCGAGACTGTCGCGGCGGTTGGCGGCGCGGTCGAGCTACGATCCTGATCGGCCCTATTCTTAGCTCACGCGGGCTGGGAAGCGCCGCCACCATGCGAGTTCGTCGAAGGGAGCCATCACGTGACTCTCCCGCACGAGGCCGCCGAAAGGGCGTCTGAGCGAGCGACCATCTACGACGTCGCGAGACTCGCGGGTGTGTCGCACCAGACCGTCTCGCGACTACTTCAGGGCTATGACGGAATCCGGCCGGCCACGCGCGAGCGGGTCGAGAGCGCCCTCAAGGAGCTCGATTACCGACCGAACCTCGCGGCACGAGCCCTGGCCACGAGCCGGTCGCACCGCATCGGTGCCCTCGTTTACGAGCTACTCGAGGTGGGACCCAGTAAGACCATCAAGGGCGCCAGCGACGCTGCGCGCTACGCGGGCTACGTCCTGGACATCGTCACTCTCGACCCATCCGATGAGGTCGCAGTCGATGCGGCGCTCGCGGTGATGCGCCAGCAGGATCTCGCCGGGATCCTGGCGTTCGCGCCCATGGACCTGCTCACCGAGCGCATCCAGCGTGCCGATTTTGCTGTGCCGCTGCTGCTCGAGACAGACATGGATGAGGGCGCCGCGGCCACGCACACCAGCCTCAGCGACGCCGGAATGGATCAGGTCGTCGACTACCTCGTCTCGATCGGCCACCGCGACTTCTTTCACGTCTCCGGACCGCTCGAGTGGTGGGCTTCACGGAATCGTGCCGCAGCGTACGAGGCTGCGCTTACCCGCCACGGGTTGACCTCCCGGGGTTCTCTCGCCGGCAACTGGTCTTCGGCCTCCGGCTATCGCACCGGACTGGAGATTCCGCTCGACAAGGGCGTCACTGCGCTGATCGCCGCGAACGACCAGATGGCGCTCGGCCTGGTGCGTGCCCTCTCGGAGCGTGGAGTCTCCGTTCCACGTGACATGAGCATCACCGGCTTCGACGACATTCCGGAGTCCGAATATTTTCTGCCCCCGCTGTCGACCGTGCGAGTCGACTACGAACGGCAGGGTCGCAACCTGATGAACCGCTTCCTGACCCTCATCGACGCGAATCACGCGGCGGCCGCGGACGAGCCGCAACGCGAACCGGAGTTGATCGTCCGGGCATCGACGGCACCACCGTCGAAACACTGACGCCGGTTGTGCCAGTCTGAAGAGATGACGCACAACATTCGGATCGGCATTCTCGGGGCGGCGGGTATCGCACCCGCCGCGATCATCCGACCCGCTCGCGCGGTAGAGGGAGCGGAGATCGCCGCCGTCGCCGCGCGGGACGTTTCGGTCGCTCGCGAGTACGCGGCCGAGCATGGCATTCCGAAGGCGCACTCGAGCTACGAGGAGCTTCTGGCCGACCCCGACATCGACGTCATCTACAACCCGACACCGAACGGTTTGCACGGGGTATGGACGGTCGCGGCGGTTCAGTCGGGCAAGCATGTCCTGAGCGAGAAGCCGTTCACCGCGAACGCCGAGGAGGCGCGATCGGTGGCCGCCGCGATCCGCGAGACGGACCGCACCGTCATGGAGGCGTTCCACTATCGCTACCATCCGGTGATGACGCGGGCTCTCGAGATCGTGCGGTCGGGCGAGCTCGGCGACCTGGTCTCCGTGGAGTCTGGCTTCGTCGTTGCTGGCCGGCCGAGGGACGACATCCGATGGAACCTCTCGCTCGCCGGTGGCGGCCTGATGGATGTCGGCTGCTATCCGGTACACCTCGTTCGCACCATCGTCGGTGCTGAGCCTTCGGTTCTGTCGGCGACGGCGGTGGAGAGCGAGCCGGGCGTGGATGGCGAGATCACCATCCAGCTCCAGTTCCCCGGCCAGGTCACGGGTCTCGTCCGGTCGTCGATGATCGCCACGGAGCCCGAGGTATACGCGACGATCACGGGCACGAAGGGTGTGCTCGAGATCGACAACCCCTTCATCCCGCACAACGGATCGGCGCTCACTATCCGCGTCGGCGACAAGGAGCGGCGCGAGGAGCCCTCGACGGAGCCGAGCTACAACTTCCAGCTGCGCGCACTGCTCGACTCCCTGAACAACGGCGCGCCCGTGATCACCGACCTCGATGATGCCATCGCGAACATGGTCGTCATCGACGCGGCGTACGAGGCGTCCGGCCTGGGCCGGAGGATGCCGGCGACTCGCACCTGAACCGAGCAAGGAAGCGGGCACCGGATCCACTCGGGCTCTCAGGTGCGACGGTCGCCCCGGCCAGGACACGAAAGACCGTGGGACCGACGAGTTCGGTGGCCGCAGACTCGAGATCGAGGTCGGTCGGCAGGTCTCCTCGTTCGACGGCGCGCTCCAGCAGTGGGCGGGCCGCCGCGACGAGTACGTCCGTCGATCCGATCAGTTCGGCCACCTTCGCATCGTGCTGGGCCTCGCCGACGAGCGCGCGATACGCGGAGCCCGCGTGGGAGTGTGTGAGAAAAGCGAGCACGGCCGACAGGAACAGGTCGAGCTCCTCCGCGCTGCTCGCGCCCGGGTCGATGGTGAGTTCCTTGGCGGCATCCAGCACCACAGCTTCAAACAGGATCTCGGCCTTGGAGTTCCACCAGCGATAGACCGTCTGCCGACCGACCCCCGCGCGTTCCGCGATGCCCTTCATCGTCATCGCCCCGTAGCCCTCCTCGACGAGCATGTCGTCGACCGCGTGGAGCACGGCCAGCCGCGCCGAGTCGCTTCGGGGACGGCCGAGCGTCGATCCGTCTGACGAGTTCACGCGATCGCCTTCCGTGGTCGTCGTCCGGTTCGGCTGAAGACGCCGGACACTATTGTTCCGACGATCAGGATGCCCGCACACAGTGCGACCGAGAACGGAATGCCCACGAACGCGCCCAGCACTCCCAGCGTGATGCCGTTACCCACGCGCAGGCCGCTGGCGAAGACCCCGTACACGCCGTAGACCCGACCGCGATCCCCGGGGGGAGCCTCGAGCTGGACGATCGACTGCGTGATCGACGCCGACGCGATGTTCGCGACACCGCCGATCACCAGCGCGACGATGGCCAGGACATAGTTGTGGGTGAGGGCAAAGACCAGGGTCGTGACCCCGAAACCCAGGGTCGCGACGATCGCGGCACGCGCGCTGGGTTTCAGCAGACCGGTTGCTTCGAGGAAGAAGCCGCCAAGCACACCGCCCGCACCATTCGCGAGAAGCAGCACTCCGTACGCGAGGCCAGCGGTTCCGGCGCCGAGTTCGTTTGCGAAGGTCGGCATGGAGACCTGAAGCGCCCCACCGATGGTCACCGCGACGAGTCCGGCGAGCACGATCATGCTGACCAGAAGGCGGTTGCTGCGCAGCTCGCTCAGCAGCCGAAGTGACCCGATCAGCCCGACGCGGGGACGAGCCGCAACATCCGCTCCGTCTCGAACGTGTCCGGTGAACTTCGTGCGCGCCATCACGATCGTCATGGGGATGTAGAAAAGCACGTTGGCGAAGATGCCCCACGTCGACCCGAGGCCGAGCAACAGTGCCGAACCGACGACCGGTCCGAAGAGCACGCCGAGGCTGCGGAAGGTGGCGTTCAGCCGAACCGCGCTCGGCAGTTCCCTCCGTTCGACGAAGTCGTGGAGCATGAGCTGCTCGGCCGGCCCCCAGAGCGCGCCGGAACATCCGTGTAGCACCAGGAGGATGCAGGCCTCCCAGATCTGCAGGCTGCCGGTCAGGAACAGGATCCCCCAGCAGATCGAGACGAGCATGAACATCCCCTGCGCAATCTGGATGAGCCGCCGGCAGTCGTAGCGCTGGGCGAGCCCGCCGAACCACACAGACAGCAGCAGGAAGGGAAGCCAGTGGCTGATGACCTCGAATCCCGCGAGCGCGGGGGAGTGGAACTTCTGCCACAGCACCCAGTACGTGATGACGTGTTCGACGTTGTCCGCCATCATCGAGAGTCCGGCGGTGAACAGGTAGGGGCGCGAGTCGCGATTGCGCAGTGCGGCAAATCGGCGCGGCAGCTCGGGGTCGGGCGCGACCACGGCGTCGGAAGACATGTTTCTCCAGTTTCGAGTCAGTGTGCCTCGAAACGATAACACATCCGAGACACCGTGTCTCGTTTAGCTGTGACCCGACCGAACCCAGGTGATCATTGCGCCGCGGATGTGGTCTGGGGTGAGCATAAATTTCGGTTGCAGCTCTTCCCAGCCCGGCTCTTTCGTTCGACGCGCGTACGCGGCATGGTCCGCGTCGACGGGATTCGATTCGTCGAGGCCCGAACCACCCTCGCCGACCAGGCTGAGGTGGTAGATCCAGGTCGACCCGTCCGCCTCGTCGCTGCGGAACGTGGCCTCGAACACCGCGCGCTCACCTGACAAGGATTCCACGCACTCGTCGTAGCGCTCATTGAGCATGTCCATCCACTCGTCGAACTCCCCCGCGCGGCCGGGGAGGATTCGCGAACGGCTCAACTCGAGTCGAAGCCCGGCGGGGACGCTGGACGGCATCGCGAAGCCGCTGAAATCCGGCAGGGCGGGCGGAAACGGGAGAGAGGATTTGTCGCCGGTCATGTTCACATCCTCGCGCGGCTAACGCACCGGAAAGCCGCGCCACGCACTGGGCGTGCGGGCGCGGCTCCGCGCTCAGTTCTTCGGAGGGAGTGCTCCGACGCGGCGAGCGATCCAGTTCTGCCACTCGACCAGAACTCGCGGCTCGCGGTACACCCGGGTCGGGTTCTTGTGGCCGCGCATCGAGTTCGTGTGCTCGCGCGTTCGGGATCCCCGTGCGGTTTGCGCCTGGTGCGCGCGGTGAACCTGGTGCGCCGGCACGCCCGGTATCCTGTGCGTCCAGTCGTGAAGCACCCGCGTGACCGGGTTCATCGATGGCTCTATGGCGATCGACGCCTCGGTGTTGCGGCGGGCGACGACATATCGTTCGCCCGTCAGGTTTGCTCGTTCGCGCGCTGCGCGCTTGCGGGCTCGATCCTTCGTCATGCTGATTCCAATCCAGCCGAGACCACGCCCTCAGCCGTGGGAATTGAACACAACGGATGATGGATGCACGAGTCGAAGACCCTTGTCCTCAGTGCCGTGGTTTGCGTGGATACCGTTGGCTCGGAGTCAGGCAGGTGCTTCTGCCAGAGCCAAAATACCACTGCCAGTTCCGCTTGGCGGATTCCATGCCGATGGCTGGCCGAGAATGGCACCGTGACGCGATTCGCGAGAGACCCGGGTGGAGAGCGTGCCTAACTGGACCAGGGCGTTCGCGACTGCGGTCGACGGTTCCCGGTTGGCGTGGTTCACTCGCGGGCAGGGTTCCGTGCTGTTGCTCATCGCGGGGCAATCCGTCGATCACAGGTCCTGGGCGTTGGCTGCGCCAACTCTGGAGCGCGACCACACGCTCATCGCGTTCGATCACCGCGGTATCGGCGAGAGCGAGGCGGGCGCCGCCGACCGATTCACGACCCGATTGCTCGCCGAGGACGCCATCGCAGTACTGGACGCGACTGCGGTCACGAGCGCCGATGTGCTCGGGCACTCGATGGGCGGTCGAATCGCGCAATGGCTCGTCATCGACTACGCCGATCGCGTTCGCAGGCTGGTACTCGTGTCGACTTCCGCCGGCGATGCGCACGGTCCGACGCGGGAGGCCGACCTCGACGCTGCCCTTCGGTCCAGCGACCTGGGCGCGATCAGCCGCCTCTTCTTTGACGATGCCCACGCTGAAGAGCTGAAGCCGCTCCTGTCCATTGGTGAAGACGTCACCAACCGTGCGCGCCACTTCCGCGCGAGCCGTCATCACGATGCTCTCGCTGAGCTACCCGGCACTACAACACCGACGCTTGTCCTCCACGGCAGCGAGGATCGACTCGCACCCGTTGCCAACGCCGAGCTTCTGGCGGCGGCCATTCCGGGCGCGCAACTCGAGATCGTGCCCGGTGGTCGTCACGGGATCGTGCTGGACGGCGGACCCGGTGTCGACGCCGTCGCACGGTTCCTCAGCTAGGAGGCGGTGGCCGCCTTCAGGATGCCCGCGATGCGCTCCTTGTCCGCATCATCCAGCTTCGACAGCGCCCAGCTGACCGGCCAGACATTGCCGTCGTCCAGCTTGGCCGCCTGCTGGAATTCGATGCTCGCGTAGCGGATCTTGAACTTGGAGCCCGGCTTGAACGCGACGACGACCTTGCCCTCGCCATCCGTGTATGCGGGCATCCCGTACCAGGTCTTGGGGGCGAGCGAGGTGTTGTCCTTGACCAGCTGGTGGAACGCCTGCGCCAGTTGCTTATCGGTGCCTGTCATCTTGGCGATCGCGTCATCGCACGCGGCCGCAGAATCCGCACCCTCCTGCGCCGCCTTCTTCTCGGCGACGGCGGCGCGCATGGCGGCCTTTTCCTCAGCGCTGAACGTGGCCATGGGATCCTCCTCGGTGTGAACTGCCTCAACCTTAGAGCGGGCTCCGGCGTGCGCGCTTCTCGAATCCTGCTCGCTTGTGTTGGAGGCGGATCAGGAGGTTCGCGTGCCGACGAGTATCCCTGACGCGAGCACGTGTCCGGCGAGAGCGGCCGGGAGTTGCTCCGGACCGGTGAGCCTCGTCAGGTCGACGTGAGTGTTGAGCGCGTAGAGGTGGAAGCGATACCGATGCGGGCCGTGACCCGGGATGGGACGCGGACCGCCGTAACGGCCTGGGCGGCCGTGCCACGGAACGTAGGTGATCTCGGAGGCACCGGCGACGAGAGCACCCTCGGGAAGGCCGTCCTGCACAGGTGCGAACTCGGCGATCATATGGATGCCCGGCGCGCGCGCGGGCACGTCCAGGTCCTCCATCATGAGCACGAGGTCGACAGTGCCAGTCGGAAGCGAGTTCCACGTGAATGCGGGCGAGATGTCCGGGCCGATCAGTGGTCCGCAGAACCGCGCCGGAATCTCCTCGCCGTCGCGGAAGCCCGGCGACGAAAGCGTGAGGTGCGTGTCCGTCGCGAGTTCGGGCGCGTGCGAGATGCTCAGGGCTTCGTCTCCCCGCCGCTTGCGCAGGGCTTTGCCGAGCGGGATGAAGAGGACTTCGACGGGGTGCACGGTGCTCCTTGGTGGGTCAGGTCTACGAATTGGCGATGCGGAGAAGAAGTGGGGCGACGCGCGCGATGTCGTCGCGCTCGTCGGCGGTGAGTGTGGCGAGTTGTCCAGTGAGCCAGTCCATACGGTGGCGGCGGGATGCGGCGACCGCGGACTTGCCCTCGTCCGTGAGCGTGAACAGGACCTTCCGCCGATCATCCGTCCCGCGCGTCTTCACGATGTAGCCGTACTGTTCGACCCGGCCGACCGTCTGGCTCATCGAGCCGAGCGTGACTCGAGCGGCGGTCGCGAGGTCGGTCAGGCTCATGCGATCCTGCTTGTCGAGAACCATCAGCACCAGGAGCGCCGCATCGGTCAGCTCGCCCTCGAGGCGCTCCGAGAGGAACCGGCTGTAGATGCGCGAGATGGCGTGCCGGAGTTCGACACCCAGCTCGTCGACGTTGTCCGCCATCGTGCATCCTTTCGATTGCTTAGTACACCTTAGCAATTGCTTAGTAGACCATAGCATTAATTTCGCGGAGGCCTGAACGGGCGTGGTAACTTGTCACCGATCGTTTTCTGTCGATAGGAGGTGTGACACCCATGAAGGCAGTATCCGTAGCGGGTGCTCCCCCGAAGACCACGGTCCTCGAGATCACGGTCGCGCGACTTCACTAGTCGACGCGGGGAGCGCCCATCAGGCTCATCGCGAAAGGCGACTCCCATGAACACAAACTCTTCTCCAGCTTCTTCTTCCTCTTCCGAGCGCGCGCTCGTCCTCCACGGTGGCGGTGCCGCCGGCAACGCGTGGGAGATCGGTGTGATCGCCGGGTTCCTCAACGGAGGCCTCGACGTGACCACGGCAGACCTCATCGTCGGAACGTCGGCCGGCGCGACTGCGGCGGCGCAGATCACCAGTGCCAGCCCGGCTGATCTCTATGCCAGCATCCTGGATGCCCCGATGCCTTCGAGACCCGGCGACGGGCCCGCCAACGTTCGAGCGCAGGTTCAGCCGCCGATCGACTTCCTGCAGCGGTCGACCAGGGTCATCGAATCCTCGTCCGACGCGGCGGACATGCGACGTCGGATGGGCGCGTCGGCGCTCGAGCTGGATGATCAGTCCGACGACGCGCCGCAGACCCGCTGGCGCGACACCGTCGCGGCGCGGATAACGAGCCACGACTGGCCGGCGCAGCGCATCCTCATCACCGCCGTCGACGCGCACACCGGCGAGGGCATCGCCTTCGATCGCGAGAGCGGGGTAGACCTCGTCGATGCGATCGCCGCCAGTACCTCGAGCGGTCTCCCGTACCGAATCGGCGAGAAGCGCTACATCGACGGCGGCTACCGGCGCAACGAGAACGTCGACCTCGCTTCGGGATATTCGCGCGTCCTGGTCCTGTCGCCCTTTGGCGGACGCACCCGGCATCCGCTGGAGTGGGGGATGCAGCTCGCGGCGCAGATCGTTGAGCTCGAGGCGGACGGCAGCCGCGTCGAGACGGTGTTCCCGGACGAGGACGCGCTCGCCGCCTTCGGTGGCAACATGATGAACCTCGCCGCACGCCCGGCGGCGGCGCGAGCCGGGTACGAACACGGAAAACGGATTGCCGCCCCGCTCAAGCGATTCTGGGAGTGACCCAAGAGTCGCCTCAGTCGCCGTCGATCTGCTTGAGAAGCGACTTGAGCCCGCTCTCGATCGTCCCGTGGTTGTACTGGCCAGCACGACTCTCGCCCGAGATCACGGCGCAGCGGTGCACCTTCGCGAAGTCGCCGTACGGGAACAGGTATCGCCCCTTGTTCTCCGTGGCTTCTGAGGTGTCCTCGCCGAGATGCCACTTCGCGTACTCGGCCATCCCGTGTTTCTCGATGAACGCGTTCGACTCGTCGGTGGAGGGCGCGTCTTCGCTCCAGTCGTCGCGCTCGTCTTTAACGACGTCGCCCTTCCGGATGAGTCCCTTCGCGTGAGACAACGCGTCGTGGTTCAGCTGTACCGCCATGAGAGTTACCTTCCTTTCTTCTCCCGGACGCTGTCGGGAAGCACGTCGCCGTCCACCGGTTGTCGGCGGTCCGTTGGGTCTGACGGACGATCAGGTGAAGACGGCGTTGGCTCTTTCGGTCGCCGCGACCACCGTATCGTTGGCGTTTCGCTGTGGTTCGTCGCTGAGCGGATCCAATTCACCGCGTTCCTGGGTGATTACGAGACCGCGAGAACTGTCCGCGGATGCGGTGAGTTCGTCCAGCCAATCGTCGTTGATGGATGGCGGCCGATTTCCGTCGAACTTGAACAGAACGAGTACGTACGGATGTACCCAGATCGAGCTTCGGCCGCTTCCGACATCCGTCGAATTTTTCCAGGACATGAGGAAGCTCTCGCCGCGGCGCAGCTTGTTGACGATCACGATTTGCAAATGGGCGAGTGTGCGATCGTCGATGTGAACTACGAGTCCGTCGTAGGTGACCGATCCCATGAATCCGTTCCCGTCCCTTCGCCAGTCGCGAATTGATGTCGACTGGATCTCGACCCCACTGAGGACAATGCAGCCGGGATTGCATCCGCTCCGATGGTGCGCCTGCCTCGGGGTCTGGGAAACAGCGCCCGCTCGGACGGACCGGCTGGTGAACTGATATAAAAATACTTCGGTGTCGGGCATGGTGAGCGATTTCTTCCAGAAATCAGGGAGGGGTTGTGGCCAAAGTTGATTCGTTGTAGACGCTGGAAATGCCTGAACCTCCTTGCGGCCGCGGCGGCGCGGCCATAATTCACAGTGCGGAGACGTACGAGTTGCACAGAGAGGGGCGGCACTGATGGTCGATGAGGTCGTGCGGTCGATCGACGCGATTTTGTCCATGCAGGGGCGGGAGTCGGAGCTCTGGCAGCCGGTGCTCGAACGGGTGCCCATGGACGGTGTGTCGATCTCCACCCTCGCCATGTTCCTCGGCACTGAGACCGTCGCCGCGAGCGACGACATTGCTGCGCGCGTCGATGAGGCTCAGTTCGACCTGGGCGAGGGTCCGTGCTGGGATGCGTTCCGCTCCGGCCGCCCGGTGCACGAACCAAACCTTCCGGAACCGGCGCTCAATCGCTGGCCCGCTCTCGCCGAGGCGATGCAGAACGAACTGGTGAGCGCCCTGTTCGCGTTTCCGCTCACGTTCGGCTCACTGGATCTCGGAGCCATGGACCTCTACGCGCGGAGGCCGGGGGAAATGCGCGCCGAGGACGTCGAGGTCGCCAGCCGACTTGCAGACGCCATCGCGAGGGTGGTCATCGCACAGGCGCTCGCCGCGAGTGACGAGCCCGAGAGCCAGATCGTGAGCGGCCAGTTCTCGCGACGAGTCGTGCATCAGGCCACCGGATATGTCATCGCCCAGCTTGGGTTATCACCAGAAGATGCGCTGCTGCTCATCCATGCCCACGCTTTCGCGTCGACGAGGCCGGTGGTGGAGGTGGCCGCCGACATCGTGGAGCGGCGACTGACGTTCGGTACGAACGCCGGAAAAATTGGTACCACAGATGAGTGATGAAGTGAACCGTGACGAGGTTCTGGAGACTTTCGCCTCGCTGGCCGACACCCTGGTGGCGGACTACGACGTGGTGGACCTCCTTCAGACGCTCGTCACGGCCTGCGCACGGCTGCTCGATATCTCGGAGGCGGGCCTGCTTCTCGCGGACGACGGCGGGGAACTCGAGTTGGTGGCTTCGACCAGCGAGGCGAGTCGTCTCGTCGAGGTTCTGCAGCTGAGCGCCAACGCGGGCCCCTGTATCGAGTCCTATCGGTCGGGTCAGATCGTGGCTGTACCGGACATCTCGGTGGTTGATGCGCGGTGGGCGCACTTCAGGGATGAGACGCTTGAGTTAGGTTTTCGCTCGGTTTATGCGATTCCGCTGCGGCTCCGCGACGTGACGATCGGAACGCTCAACCTTCTGAGACATGAGGTCGGCCAGCCGGACCCTCGCGATGTGCGCGTGTCGCGGGCACTCGCGAATGTGGCGACGATCGGAATTCTGCACGAGCGAGCGGTCAGGGATTCCCGTGTCGTCGAGGCACAACTCCGGCTTGCGCTCGATTCTCGCGTGGTCATCGAACAGGCGAAGGGGCTGATTTCCTACCAGAAGGGGGTCGCCGTCGAGGAGGCCTTCGAGCTGCTCAGGTCGTATTCGCGGTCCAGTCGCCGGCGTCTCTCGGACGTCGCCGACGACGTCGTTCATCGCAGACTCGAACTGTAGAACGCCAGACGCCACGTGGTTTACCGGATGTCAAGCCCTTACTTCGATTTCGGACCTTTCTAGCCTAAGAACATGAAGCACGTGACCTATGCGGAAAAGTCGATGCTCGTGGGCGATGAAGCGGCCGAGCTGATCATGGAATGCGCTGCCGCGATAATCCGTGCTCACACCGCCGACACTGTCAATTTGAAAGCGATCGGATCGGACGGCAACATCGTCGAGGCAACCTTTCTTTTGGGAGAGGGCGCACCGCTCATGGCGGAAACGGCCACGGCACAGATCGAAGAGCCCGATAATTCGGAACCGATCGACTACATGCGTACACGAATGCGCCTCCTGAAGTCCCCGCCCGTCGTCATGGCCGTTGAGCCGAGCGAGATCGATTCGTTCGGCGATTACGGGCAGGCGCGACAGAACGGATACTGACTCAAACATGAGCAAACCCAACTGGGAGTCCGAATCCACCCATGTTCAGGAAATCAATCCCGGGCAATGGCGGGTGAGTGACGTCCGCGAGCGGGAGGCCGACGGTATGTCGGTGTTCGGCTTTGTCGAACAGACCGAGGTGGGATACGAGGCTACCTGCATCAACGACCCCAGCGTTCGTCGCGCATTCATGACCCTGTACCAGGCAATTGAATATCTGGCTGCGGACCATCGGCAGGGTGCCAGGTGAGGGGGCTCCCAGTCGCCCGTGTCGGCTTACTTACCAATGACGGACGGCTACGTGCCAAAATCGCGGTCGGTCAGGAGCGACGTGATTACGTGTGCCCAGTTCGGGCGTCCGAATAGGTGGCCCTGGCCGCGGTCGCATTGCAATTCTCGCGCAAGGGCGAGGTGCGTTTGGGTCTCGATTCCTTCCGCGACAACCCGCATACCTCGGGCGTGAGCGGTCTCGACCACCGCCTTCAGCAGGAGAGGCGACGCGTCCGCTTCCTGGATCAGTGAGCGGTCGATCTTGATCTCTCTTGCTGGAAGGCCGACCAGATCCGCGAGCGCCGAGTATCCACTGCCGAAGTCGTCGACCGAAACTGTGAGCCCGACATCCGCGAGCTCCGTGAGCCGCGAAATGCCATCCGCGCTGTCGACGACGGGGAGGGATTCGGTGATTTCGATGACCAGCCTGCTCGGATCGATCCGGTGCTCGAGGAAATTCTGCTGCAGGCGGTCCAGAAAGTCGGGATGTTTGAGCTGGAGCGCCGACACGTTTATGGCGACTTCGAGATCGAATCCTCGAGAATTCCATTCGGCCAGTTGACCCACGGCTTCATCGATCATGCCGACTCCGATCTCATCGATCAGCCCGTGTGCCTCCGCGAGCGGAATGAAAATGCCGGGCGGGACCAAGCCGTAGCCCGGATGGTGCCATCGAGCGAGTGCCTCAACGGCAACGATCTCGAGAGAGTCCAGGTCAACCTGCGGCTGATACGCGGCGACGATCTCGCCGCGCTGGACCGCGCCATGCAGATCGGACACGAGGTCCATTGGTAGTGCCATCGCCGTCTCTCTCAACTGAAAATTTCCGCGAGCAAAACGTGCGAGGTCCGGGCACTACGTTAATCCTGCAACGGTTTTGGCGATTCGCATTGCGGGTTGACAACGCAGTGCCGCTCTCGCCCTGTCAATCCCTGACGCCCATTGGCGTCTGGTGCATAGCGGGGGCAGGTATGGAGCTCCGTTAGGTTTGCCTTTTGTCCGTTCCCGGACAGCGCGCTCGAGCCGCACCTCGATGCCGTAGCAATCATCCAGCCGGCGGGGACCACTACGGATGCGGACCAGGTGCGGGGGAGTTCCTGGGGCGTCTTTGCCGCAGAGTGAGGCGGCGACCCGCTCATGGCCACGCGCCGAGGCGATCACCTTGCCGGGGGCGAAATGATTGTGGCGTGCCACTGGCGGCATCCGGTCGCCGATTGTCCGCTCTCGGGTGACGACGTACACGACGCGCTGCGTGCGATGGATGGCCTCACTCGGACCATTGCCCACGAGAAAGAGGACTTCGTTCTGGAGATCTTCGCGAGAAGCCGGGACTTCGTCGCTCGTCGGGAGGGCCTCGTCTATGAGCACGGGCGAGGAACCCGGCCCGTCAGCTCTTCGGCGAGAGAGCGCAACTGATCCCGGAGGTATCCGGCGTAGCCACGCTCACACTGTGGCCCGTATAACGCCGCGACCGTCCGATGGGAAGCCCTGTAGTGATCCGACTGAGGTTCGTAGCGTCGAACTATGCCGAACGAAACGATGTACACACCAAAGGATCCGACGAAGCTGTACCCGCAGCCCCCGTTCAAGAAGCAGAAACAGGCTGCCCCGGGGACCATTCACGATATGGATCCGCAGCCCGACCATGGCGAGAGTTCCTACGTCGGCAGCGGCAGACTCGCTGGTCGGAGAGCGATCGTGACCGGGGCCGATTCCGGGATCGGTCGCGCGGTCGCCATCGCATTCGCGCGAGAGGGTGCAGATGTCGCCATCAACTTCCTGCCCGAGGAATCTGAGCAGGGCCAGGAGGTGGCGGGTTTGATCACCGACGCGGGGCGAACAGTCGCCGTGATCCCGGGAGACCTGAAAGACGAGGCATTCAATGTCGAGCTGGTCGAGCGGGCGGTCAGGGAGCTCGGCGGAATCGACATCCTCGCGTTTGTGGCCGGCACAATGCCGACCATCGACAGCATCGCGGACTTCTCCACCTCGACCTTTGACGACGTTCTCAAAACCAACGTTTACTCCATTTTCTGGATGACGAAGGCAGCCCTTCCCCACCTCAGGCCGGGGTCATCGATCGTCACCACGTCTTCGCAGCAGGGCTTTCGCGCGTCGCCGCAACTCGTCGAGTACGCCGTCTCCAAGGCGGGGATCGTCAACTGGACCCGCGGCATGTCCGCCCAACTGCTCGACATGGGCATTCGCGTAAACAGCGTCGCGCCGGGGCCGGTATGGACACCGCTTCAGCCGTCGTTCGTGCCCAACGAGAAGATCGAGAGTTTCGGGTCGGAGTCGCCTATGAAACGTCCGGCACAGCCCGCCGAGCTTGCTCCGGCGTTCGTGTTCCTCGCCTCGCAGGAGTCGAGTTACGTCACCGGCGAAACGCTGGCGGTCACGGGCGGGACCCCACTGCACTAGTTGTACTGCCCAGCGCACTAGTCAGTGACGATCGACCGCTCTCGTTCGCCCCTCGTTTCTCGGAGATGCGCCACAACGCGGTCGGGCTTCAGGCGTCGGAATGGCAAGTTGGCGGACGGTTCACGAGACAGCACTGAGTTGTAGCGGCCCATCGACCCGATATCCCGCGGCGAGATGTCCGTGCGCAGCGCGATCATCCGCGGGCTCGATCCGGCTTCGCGCACTGCCCGCTCGTAGTCGGCCGGATAGGCGACGCCCGGTGACTCGGCACCGTGCTGGAAAATGAGCACGTTGACCTGATGGTATGGCTCGGAGTGAGCAAGGTGGAAACGCAGGGAATCGACGGCGGACTGCACCCCGAAGTAGGTCCAGAACGGTACGAGGCCGAGATCGATCGTTCGCCACGCGTCCCCGAGCACGAACGACGGGACGAGAAGCCGGTCCGCGGACCCGCCGCGGTCCCAAGTCCATTGCCGCAGCAACAGCGCGACGGGATGCGCCGCCTCCTGCGGACCGTCGACGCGAATCTCAAGCACCGGATGACCGTGGCTCGCAGCCCACTCCCGAACGGCTGCGCTGAACGATGGGTCGGCTCCCCATTCGGCTTCGGACGAGACCTCGTCGGCGGCTGGCGTGTTCGGCAACGCCAGGTACTCGTCCGCGGTGAGACCGCCGCGACCCCCGGACTGGAATACGTGGCGCTCGCCCACTCGGGTGACCTTCCACATCGACTCGTCGTTGACGAGAAAGATCGGTGCTCGATCGTGCAGGCGGGTCTCCAGGAACCGCCGGTAGGCACGCGGAAGCCGGGTCCACTTGGTGCGAAAGTAGGCCATCCTGGCGACCATCAGTTCGTCCTGTGTGGAGTCGTGCATCTGGTGCAGCACTATGTCCGGATTGGCATTCGAAAGCGCCGGTCCGACCGTGCGACCGAACTCGAGCGCCTGGTCGGGCCGGTCGGCCTTTCCCGAGTGGCGAACCGGCACCAGCAGTGTGCCGGGTAACCAGGGCGCCTGCATCGCCGCGGCGAGCTCCATCAGCGCACCATTGCTCGATCCGATGAACAGCGCCGGATAATCGGCACGCGGATACGCGTCGGCGAAGGAAGCGGCGACCCGCTGCATGTCGACCTCGCCGAGCCGGGCGGGATCGATTCCCTCCGACGCGCCGAAACGGGCGTATACGGCCTTGACGAGCGGCCACGGAAGATGCCCGAGGCCACGCACCGCTGTTCCGGTCAGCTGAGATTGTCCCAGGTGGCCGAACATGCGGCGCTCGAGAGCCGCGACCGTTGCCGCGTGCAGCACGCTTGCCGAATCGAAGGAAGCGACCACATCTTTCGGGTCGAGGCTCACTTCGCATCCCCCGTAGTCAGTTCGCCGACGAGCTTCACGAATCGCTCCGAATCTCCCACCGGCCAGGAATGCGCGGCGTGTTCCAGCAGAACGAAATTCGCTCCGACATGCCGTGCCAGCAACTCGGCATACTGGGTCGAGCTGAGCGTGTTCCACACCGGCTGAACAATCGTTGTTGGCCCATCGAAAGAGGGAAGCACATCCTCGAGCCTGACGTCGAGCGCCGAGAGAAAGCCGGCGAGGATGCGCGGAAACCCTGCCCTCGACCAGTCCGGCAACTGCAGGCCGAAACCCCGATCACCTTCCTGCTTGCGAAACAGCCACGCACCGAGGAGTCGCAGTGGCGTCCGATCTCCTGGATCAACCATGGGACTGACGAGCATGAGCCGCCGCACGGTCTCGCTCTGCACCGCGGTGATCGCCGCCGACTGCGTCCCCACCGAGAGCCCGATCAGAAGGTCAACCGGTTTGCCGGTCCTGTCCAGCCTTCCGGCCAATTGTGATCCGTACGATTTCAGAAGTTTCGGCACTCCACGCCAGGCCGGTGCGGGAAGAAGCGTCACGTCGTAGCCATGGTCGGCGAGAGCCTGCGCTGCGTCGAGTGCATAGCTGCGCACAGCCAGTCCTGGCACGATCACGATCCTGGTTGCTCGCGAGTTATCCATCCGTTCAAGCTCAGCGGGACGCGCCTTGCCGAACAAGGCCTTGCACCGCGTTGGCCAACGTGTCAGTGAACGGAGTCGACCACATCATCCATTGCGAAAACCAACTTTGCAACGGGGTTGAACGCGCAGGACGGTGCCGGTAATCCTGATAGAGGGCACCGGCGTGCCCGGAAAGTGATGGACCCGTGAGCAGCCGTAGCAGATCGAAGCTTCTCGAGGCGGCGCTGGTCGCGCGGCACGACGTACGCACCGGGCGGTTCGAGCGCAGCTTGTCCGGCCTGACCGCGGTCGGCGCGGCCGTTGTGACCGCGGAGATCTTTTTCGAGCACGACAGCGCCAGTTTCGGAAACAAGTGGATGTGGGCGCCGATCGCTCTGGGTCCGCTCGGAATAGTCGCCGGTGTCGCGGGGGTCTTCAGCAAGCGAGCGGCAAAGACGGCATTGCCAGTGGTGTCCGCGATCGTGGTGGCGAACGGGCTCCAGGGCGCCGTGCTGCATGCACGCGGCATCCATCAGAAACCGGGCGGCTTCAAGAACTTCCGCTACAACATGGAAATGGGCCCGCCGTTGCTCGCCCCGCTACTTGTGACCGTCGTGGGAGGAATGGGATTGCTCGCGGCGGTGCTGAGGCGGGAGAAATGACCTCACTTCCGCTCGGCGAACAGTACGGAGGCGGTCGGTTTCCGGGGTTCGATGTACTGGGACAGGCAGCGCACTGGGATCAGGCCACTCGAGACCTGATCGAGTCGCGGATTGCAAAGCGCGGCGCACTGCGCTTCTTTAGTCGGCTCGAGGCGCGGGTGGCCGCCGAGTTGTTCGACCAGCTCCTCGACCAGCACTCAGAACCGCGTGTGCCCGTCCTCGAAATGGTGGATGCGCGCCTGGCGAAGGACGAGACGGACGGCTGGCGATACGAGACGATGCCCAAGGATCCGGACGCCTGGCGTCGCTCCCTCGCGGCGCTCGACGCCGACGCGGTCGCGCGCTACGGCACCGATTTCGCCTCGCTCGATCGTGGCAGCCAGGCGGTGCTCATTCGATCCGTGCAGGCCCTCGGCGACGAGCTCTGGCATGGGATGCCGGCGACACAGCTCTGGAGCCTGTGGACGCGCTACGCCTGCACGGCGTTCTACTCTCACCCGCTCGCGTGGCAGGAGATGGGGTTCGCCGGGCCCGCGTATCCCCGTGGCTACAAGAACATCGGCATCGATCGACTGGAGTCATTCGAGGTCGTCGACCACCATCCCGAAATCGATGCGCGGGCGGACTCGTGACCGACCTGCGGGAGCGCAACGATTCGGCGTGGTTGCTCTCACCCCGCGGTGCGCTGCGTGTCGAACATCGCGAGAGCATGCGGCGCTTCGCGGATACCGACGAGGTCGACGCTGTCATCGTCGGATGCGGTGCCGGCGGCTCGACCATGCTGCAGCGATTGAGCCACGCTGGATGGAGCTGCGTCGCCATCGAGGCCGGTCCGTTCTGGGATCCGGAGGCGGACTGGGTCTCGGATGAGGCCGGTTCGCACAAGCTGTACTGGACGGAACCCCGCGTTATCGGCGGCAAGGATCCCGTACCGCTCGGATCGAACAATTCCGGTCGCGGCGTCGGTGGATCGATGGTGCACTACGCCGGTTATGTGCCGCGCTTCCATCCGAGCGACTTCCGCACCTTCACGCAGGACGGCGTAGGCGCCGACTGGCCGATCGACTACGCGGACCTCGCCCCCTACTACGACGACATCGAGAATGAACTTCCGGTCGCGGGCGAGGACTGGCCGTGGGGACAGCCGCACGGGTACCCGCACCGGCCGCATCCGGTCTCCGGGAATGGTGAGATCTTCCAGCGCGGCGCCCTCGCCGCAGGGATCGAAGCGCGCGTAGGCCCGGTCGCGATCGCGAACGGCCGTTTCGGCCATCGGCCGCACTGCATCTACCGCGGTTTCTGCCTTCAGGGTTGCAAGGTGAACGCCAAGGCGTCGCCGCTGATCACGCACCTTCCGGATGCACTCGAACACGGCGCCGAGGTACGGGCGGACACGATGGTAACGTCCGTCGAGCTCGACCAGCGAACCGGACGCGCGATCGGCGTTCATTACCTGCGGGACGGGGTCGAACACCTCCAGCGGGCTCGGCTCGTCATCGTTGCGGGGTACTCGATCGAAACGCCCCGGCTGCTATTGAACTCGACGTCAACCCGTTTCCCCGAGGGCCTCGGCAACGACTTCGACCAGGTCGGTCGCTACCTCATGGTGCAGGGAGCTCCGCAGACGGCGGGGCGGTTCGAGTCGGAGGTGCGGATGTTCAAGGGGCCGCCACCCGAGGTGTCGAGCGAGGAGTTCTATGAGACCGACCGGTCCAAGCCGTACAAGCGCGGGTTCTCTATCCAGAACGTCTCTCCGCTCCCGATCACTTGGGCCGAGCACGTCGCCGCCCAGGGGCACTGGGGCGCGGCTCTCCGTGAGCGCATGACGGACTACGTACACTGGGCGACCCTCGGTGGCCTGTGCGAGTTCCTGCCCCAGGCCGACAACCGTGTGACGCTGGCGACGGAGACCGATTCGATGGGCATCCCGGTCGCCCGTCTCGACTACACGCAGTGCGACAACGACCGTGAATTGATGACGGCGGCGCAGTCGGTGATGGAGCGGATCCTCTGCGCCGCCGGCGCCTCGGAGGTGATGACGATCCAGCGCTATGCCCATCTCGTCGGCGGAGCGCGGATGGCCACCGAGGAGCGTTCCGGTGTCGTCGACTCGAACTGCAGGATGTTCGCCGTACCCAACGTTTACATCACGGACGGCAGCGTGCTTCCGACCCAGGGCAGCGCGAATCCGGCGTTGACGATCATGGCGATCGCCGCGCGCGCGGCGGACGGGCTTGTAGCAGGGAGGGATTCGGAATGACGAGCATCGATCGCGTCGAGGCCGACGTGTTCACCATCCCGACCGATGCCCCGGAGGGCGACGGGACCTACGCCTGGGAGTCGACGACCATGACGGTCGTGCGAGTGTTCGCGGCCGGTCAAGTCGGAACGGGCTGGACCTACGGCCCAGCCGAGTGCGGGTCGATTGTGCACTCGACACTCGGATCGGTGGTTGT
The DNA here is from genome assembly GCA_036491035.1 of Galbitalea sp. GTDB lineage: Bacteria > Actinomycetota > Actinomycetes > Actinomycetales > Microbacteriaceae > Galbitalea. The sequence goes on from DASXCU010000051.1 coordinate 85,597, forward strand.
CGGTCGTGATCCGATGGATGTCGCGGGAACGTGGGAGCTCATGGTTCGAGCCGTGCGCAATTCGGGCCGGCAGGGTGCGGTCGGCTACGCGATCTCCGCGGTGGATGCCGCGCTCTGGGACCTGAAGGCACGACTGCTCGGTGTTTCGCTCCAGGCTCTCCTCGGCGCGCAGCGGCAGGCCGTTCCGGTCTACGCGAGCGGCGGATTCACCACCTACGACGATCGGCAACTCGAGGAACAACTCTCCGGCTGGATGGATGCCGGCGCCACCGCGGTCAAGATCAAGATCGGCGAATCGTGGGGTACGAAGCCCGAACGCGACCTCGCTCGAATGACGCAGGCCCGCCGACTCATCGGCCCCGATGTCGCGCTGTTCGTTGACGCCAACGGTGGCTACACCGCCAAACAGGCCATCGGCGTCATGCGCGACGCCGACGACCTCGACGTGCGCTGGTTCGAGGAGCCGGTCTCATCCGATCACCTGAGCGAACTCGCTCAGGTGCGGGCCGCCGTGCGCGCTGAGGTCGCCGCGGGAGAATACGGCTACGACATCTTCTCTCTGCGCCGGCTCTGCGAATCCGGGGCCGTCGATGTGCTGCAGGCGGACGTGACGCGCTGCGGGGGCATCACCGACTGGCTCAGGGTGGCGGCGGTCGCCGCATCCTTCGGCCTCCAGCTCTCGGGTCACTGTGCACCGAATCTCCACGTGCACGTCGCGGCAGCGATTCCGAATATCCGGCACCTCGAGTGGTTCCACGACCACGATCGGATCGAACGCAAATTCTTCGACGGCGCACTCGTTCCGCGGGACGGCGTCGTCACGCTTCGGTCATCCGCGCTTGGCAACGGCCTCACGCTTCGCGAGTCCGAGGCCGAACAGTTTCTGGTGAAGTCCTACCGATAAACGGCGCCCACGGTCTACTTGTTGTCGTCCTGCCTGATATGAAGGGCGCCCTTCACCCGTTCGACTCCTTCGGACACCAGCGCCTGCGCCGAGTCCTTGATGACCGCGGCGCCGAACGGGTCGCCCTTCAGGAGCGCCTCGCCGGTCAGCTTCGCGAACTCCTTCGTGATGTGCGGCGGCAGGGGCGGGGCGTTCCGACTCGTGTACGCATCGACGAGCGTGACGCCGTCGCCCGCGAACGCCTGGTCCCACGCCGCCTCGATCTCGTCGTCACTCCTGATCTGGATGCCGGTGAAGCCGAGCAGTTTCGCCCACCCCGCGTAGTCGATCGACTCGACGTTCTGCGCCGTCTCCCACACCGGATTCCCGTCTTCGGTGCGCATCTCCCACGAGACCTGGCTGAGGTCATCGTTGTGGAGAACGAGGATGATCAGCTTCTGGTTCTGCCACGACGACATGTGCTTCTTGATGGTGATCAGTTCGTTCATCCCGAGCATCTGGAAGGCGCCGTCGCCGATCGTGCACACGACCGTGCGGTCGGAGTATGCGAACTTGGCGGCCACCGCGTACGGCATGGCTGCCAGCATGGTTGCGAGCCGCCCCGACAGGTCACCCATCATTCCGCGGCGGAGCCGGATGTGGTGCCCGTACCAGTCGGCCGTTGTTCCGGCGTCCGCTGTGACGATGGCGTTTTCCGGTAGCCGCTTGTTGAGTTCGTGGAATACACGGCGCGGGTTAGCGCCATCGTCGTAGTGCAGCATCGCCTGTGCTTCGACCTCGTTCTCCCACTCGACCATGTCGGACGCGACCTTCTCCTGCCACGAGAGGTCATCCTTCTGGTCGAGTAGCGGAAGAAGCGCGCGGAGCGTGGACTTCACGTCGCCCCACAGGTTGAGCTCGGTCGGATAGCGGAGGCCCAGCTGCTCGGGGCGAAGATCGACCTGCACAGCGCGAGCCTGTCCGGTCTTCGGCAAGAACTGTCCGTACGGATAGTTGGTGCCGAGGAGCACCAGGGTGTCGCAGTCCTTCATCTGGTTGGCGCTGGGAAGTGAGCCGAGCAGGCCGAGTTGTTGTGAGTGGTACGGGATGTCGGACGGCACGACCTGTTTTCCGCGGAGGGCCGTGATGAGGCCCGCGCCCGCCAGCTTGGCGGCCTGCAGCACCTCATCCGTGGCGCCAGTGGCGCCGTGCCCGACGAGGAAGGTGACCTTCTTGCCGGCATTGATGATCTCGGCGGCCTTGGCGAGCTGGTCGGCGGGGGGAGCGAACTCGATGGAGGGCGCCACCGCGCTCGAGCGGGACACCCACATCGCTGCGCCAGCCTCGACCATCTTCATGCCCTGGACATCGTGGGGAAGGATGATGACGGTCGGCTGTAGCCGCGTGATGGCCGTTCGGAATGCGGTGTCGACCACGGCTTGGGCCTGCTGCGGCGAGACGATGGTCTGCACGTAGGCCGCGACGTCGGCGAACGCCAGCTCGAGATTGCTCTGCTGCTGGGTGAACGTTCCGAACGAGTTGAGTCCCTGCTGCCCGACGATGGCGACGACGGGCTGGTTGTCCATGGCGGCGTCGTAGAGCCCATTCATCATGTGGAACGCGCCGGGGCTCGAAGTCGCAATACATACGCCCACCTCGCCGGTGAACTTCGCGTGTGCGGTCGCCATCAGGGCGCAGATCTCCTCGTGGGTGGGGCGGATGTACTCGAACCCGGTGCCGGCCCGTTCGGCCTTGCCGAGTGCGCCATCGAACTCGCCGATCCCGTCTCCGGGAAACCCGAATACTCGTGACACGCCCCACGCGCTGATCCGCTCGATTACAAAGTCGCTGACTGTATTCATAACGCGCTCCTGCCGCTCTTCGAATTCCGCTCTTTTCATCACAACACCAACGGCTTTCCGAAACACCGGCTTGTGCGAGCCTCCCTGATCGGGTAGTTGTCGAAGGGTGGCTCATCACCAGTTCGCGCTCGCATCCGGCAGGAACATCGGCGTCTCGGTCCTCGGCGACCCGTTGTCTTCCCGCCTGGTGGTGATCTGCCTGCCCAGCGCCGCGGCCGGCGCTTTCGACCCGAACCCCGAGGTGACGGGGACGTGCCCGGCGCGCATCATCCAGATCGACCGCCCCGGTTACGGGTCGTCCGACCCGCTGCCCGACGACGAGAATCCGACCGTCGAAGCCTTTGCCGACGACATCGCCGAGTATCTGCGGAGCGTCACAAGCCAGGCCGACGCATTGACTCAGCTGGAGTTCGGCCGGGCGGCCGTGATCGGATGGTCGTTCGGCGGTGCGACCGCACTCGCGCTTGCCGCACGGTATCCCGAGCTCATCGACCGGGTAGTGCTCGTCGCGTCGCCGCGCCCGCGCCGCATCCGGTCGGGGGAGCGCTTCTCGGCCATCGCGGAGTTGCGCAAGCACGGGATCGAGCGAGACTTTCGAAGCATGAAGGCATCGCTCGACGACGACGGGCCACCCTCGCTCATCAGCCTCGGTGTCGATGATTCCGATCCGGCACTCGAACCGCTGGGCGTTCGCGGCCGACTCGAGCGGATGCTGGACGCAGCGTGGGTCCAGGAGTCAGCGGGGTTGGCGACGGACCGGCTGGCGGTGCGCTCGCGAGACTGGCTGGATCGAGGCGACGAGGTGACACAGAAAACGCTTCTCGTCTATGGGGCGCGCGACGTGCTGGCGTCAGCGAAGGACGCCGCGTGGTTCGAGCGGCACATCGCCAGTGCTCACCTGATCACTGTCCCCGGTGCCGGGCATCTGGTCGTGATCGACGCGTGGGCCGACATCGTGGATTGGGTGTGCCGGGGGGACGAGGCCACCGACCAAGGCGTCAAGGACCCCCAGTTGCGCCGGTAGACGCAGCACGATTTCCGTCTGGTGCTGCTATTCGGCAGCTGCCCGGAGTTTTTCCAGCAGTGGTTCCGCGGCTTCCCGCAGGAACCGGTCCTGACCTTCGTCGCCGACCTGCACGAGCGCGATGTCGGTGAAGCCCGCCTTCCAGTACGCGCTCACCGCCTGCACGATGCCGTCCAGGTCCGGACCGCAGGGAATTGACTCCGCGACATCCTCCGGTCGAACGAACTTACTGGCGCCCTCAAACCCGGCCGGCGTGGGCAGGTCCGAATTCACGTCCCAGCCGCCCCCAAACCAGCGGAACTGGTCGTGCGCGCGAGCGATCGCGGCCTCCTTGTCCGGATCCCAGCAGATTGGGATCTGACCGATCTTTCGGGACTTCGTTCCTGATCCATGTGCGCCGTCCCACGCGGAGATCAGTTCCGAGTCCGGCTCGACGGCGATCAGATGGTCGCCCAGCGGCGCGAATCGCTCCACCGATTTCGCGCCCGAGACCGCGAGACCGATGGGCACGCCGCCGTCGGGAAGATCCCAGATCTTCGCGGAATCAACGCGGAAGTATTCGCCCTCCCAGGTCACGATGTCGCCGGAGTGGAGGGCGCGGATGATCTGCACGGCCTCCTCCAACATGTCCTGGCGGGCATCCACTGCCGGCCAGCCCTCGCCGACGACGTGCTCGTTGAGGTTCTCGCCCGCGCCGAGCCCCAGTAGAAAGCGGCCATCTGAGAGCAGTTGCAGTGTCGCGGCTTTCTGGGCGATGACCGCCGGGTGGTAGCGCAGAGTGGGGCACGTGACATAGGTCGCCAATTCGACTCGTGAGGTGGCCTGCGCGACGGCGCCCAGCACCGACCATGCGTAGGGCGCGTGGCCCTGGCTGGTGAGCCACGGCGAGATGTGGTCGCTCGAGACCTCGAAGTCGAAACCGGCCTCCTCGGCGGCGATCGCGTACCGCACGAGCTCCTTCGGGCCGCTCTGCTCGGTCATCAGCGTGTAACCGAAGTTCGTCATTTGAGTCTCACTACCCATCGTCGGAATTACGTTGTTGCCTCTTCACTCGAAGCTACGTCAGCGGCAGCTCAGAAAAAGGGGCTTGCATTCGATCGGGCCGCCGCGCAAGCCCCTACCCTGCGCGGTCCGCCACGCCTTAGCTGGATGAATGGGTACGCGAGCCGCACTGTTCGACATCGACGGGACGCTGGTCGATTCGAATTATCTCCATGTCGACGCCTGGGGTCGAGCCTTCGAGGATGTTGGTCTACTGGTGGATGCCTGGCGCATCCATCGCTGCATCGGAATGGATGGCGACAAACTGCTCGAGGCGCTCGCGCGGGACGCCGACGGCGCTACTCGAGATCGAGCATCCGAGCTTCATTCGGTGTACTACCAACCGAGTAAGGCGCGACTTCGTCCGTTCGCGCGAGGCCGTGAGCTTCTCGACATCCTGGCGCAGCGCGGTTTCGTGGTGGTGCTCGCGACCTCCGCGCCCGAGGACGAACTGAAGGCGCTCCGGGCGACGCTTCAAGTTGAAGAAGCCATTGCTGTCGTAACCTCGGCGGCCGATGTCGGCACCGCGAAACCGGCGCCGGACATCGTGGAGGTCGCCCTCGAGCGCGCGGGGACTTCCGCGGTCGATGCGGTGATGATCGGCGATACCGTGTGGGATGTAGAGGCGGCCGCTCGCGCGGGAGTCTCGTGTATCGGCCTGCTGAGCGGCGGCATCTCCGAGGGCGAGCTTCGCGGCGCGGGCGCTATTGCGGTTTATGCCGATGTCACCGGACTTCTCGATGATCTGGCAGGCAGCCCTCTTGCCGGATAAGTGCCCGACCGCCGCACTCGTGCTCTCCGGACCGATCGTGTTCCGGGAGGCGCGTTCGATCCTCGCGGAGAGCCTGTGGTGGGACGGCCGCGACGGCCTGCACTGGTGCGACATCGACGCGGGAACCATCCATGTCAGCGGGCAGACCGGCCACGTGGACGGGCGAGACGATCGAACTCTCCAGCTGCCTCCACCAGTGAGCGCGTTCCAGCCGCTCCGTGATCTCGATGGTTTCGTGTTCGCGGGGAGGGATTACGTCGGAGTCGTCGAGAACGATCAACTGGTCGCGCGGATCGCCTCGTTCGAGAACTTCTCCGATCGCATCCGGTTGAATGAAGCCAAGTGCGATCCCGCCGGCCGATTCATTGTGGGAGCGATGAGTCTCGATCACGAACCAAACACCGCGATCTACTCCGTCGACGAGTCGGGAGAGGTGCGGACACTGATCGGCGGGGTTGGAGTCTCTAACGGTTTCGAGTGGTCGGATGACGGTTCCACGATGTGGTTCACCGACACCGCGACGAAGACGATCTATGTCGGCGATTACTCCGGCGACGGTGCGCTATCGGATGTGCACGTCTTCTCACACGGGCTGATGAGCGACGGTCTCACTCGCGACGCATCCGGTGGTTTCTGGGGCGGAATCTACGTCTCCGGGTCCGTTGCTCACTGGGACGCTAACGGCGATGTGGACCTCGAGGTGGACGTCCCGGCCGGCCACGTGACGTCGGTGGCTTTCGGGGGGCACGGACTCTCGACCCTGTTCATCGCGACCGTGCGCGAGAATCTCACCGAGTCTCAACTGGAGGCGAGTCCTCTGAGCGGTTCCTTATTTCGCATCGAAACTGCGACGCACGGACTGCCCGTGCGAGCGTTCGGCACACCACGGAAAGGAAACTGATGGATCTGGGAATCAAGGACAGGGTTGCTCTCATAACGGGCGCAGACTCCGGCATCGGATGGCAGACGGCGAAAATTCTGCTCGCGGAGGGAGCGAAGGTCGTCATCAGCGACAAGGACCAGGCCAGCCTGGATGATGCTGCTTCGCGACTCGACGCCGCCGAGGGATCCCTGTTCGCGTTCGCAGCCGACATCACGGAGTTGGTCTCCCTCGCGCAGCTGCGCAACAGTGTCGAGGATGCCGTCGGCAACATCGACATTCTGGTGCAGGCCGCTGGTGTCACTGGCGCGCAGGGCCTGTTCCACGAGATCGACGACGACGGGTGGACCTCCACGATCGAGACCGACCTGCTCGGTCCCGTTCGGCTCATTCGCACGTTCCTTCCGGCGCTTCGGAGGGGCGGGTGGGGTCGCATCGTTCTGATCGGCTCGGAGGACGCCGCTCAGCCATACGACGATGAACTTCCTTACTGCGCCGCCAAGGCCGGGATTCTCGCGCTCGCGAAGGGTCTGTCCCGTAGCTATGCGCTCGAGGGCCTGCTGGTGAACGCGGTCTCGCCCGCGTTCATCCACACTCCGATGACGGACGCGATGATGGACAAGCGCGCCCGGCAACTCGGCGCGTCTAGGGACGAGGCGATCAGGAGCTTTCTGGATGAGGATCGTCCGTATCTCGAGTTGAAGCGCCGAGGCGAACCCGACGAGGTGGCAAACGTTATCGCGTTCCTTTGTTCGGACCGGGCATCCTTCGTCGTCGGCTCGAACTATCGAGTCGACGGTGGCTCGGTGGCGACCGTGTGACCGAGCGAGAGCGGGAGGCGGCGGAGAGTAAGCACACCGCGTGAGGTAACAGGCGTTCCGAGCAGACGCTCGAGGGTGGGCGTCGCGTTGCTCTCCTGCGGGCGCTCGTTGAGTGTCACGGCGAAACCTGAGTCGCCCGAGATCACCACGCAGCGACGTCCGGCGAGAGGGATCGCGTCGCCGGGGCAGTAGTTCTCCCGAAAGATCGATATTTCCAGCCTCCGCTCGTCGATCGCCTGATCGCCCTCCAGTTCTCGCAGGACGCGCCCGAGCCAGTCCACGGGACGGACGAAGGCGTCGTCCCGTCATCCGGATACCCCGGCGACACGCTCCACGACCGCGTGAACAGCGGCCGTGGGATCGGCGGCATCGAATATGACCGTGCCATTGGTTTGGAACGCACGCACCGCGGTCGCCCCGGACGCTGTGAAGGCATCCACCAGCTGGGATGTAATCGGACTGTTCCTCTGCCCCTGATTGAGGTTGCGGAAGAACGCGATGTGGAGCACGCAATGAGTTTCGCACCGGTTCGCGCTTAGTGGGCGACGCGGACGTCTCCGCGTCGCTCACTTCGTGATTAGCAGCAGCCGATGTCGGGGCAGCACTCGTCGTCGCCGTTCATGGCTCACCTCCCTCCGTGTCAGTGAAAGGTCAGGCGGGCAGAAGTTCCGCCAGCAGAGCTTCGACGCGGGATTTGATGTCGTTCCTGATCGGTCGCACCTGGGCGATCGGGAGCCCGCTCGGATCGGTGAGATCCCAGTCCTCGTAACGCTTGCCTGGAAAGATCGGGCAGACATCGCCGCATCCCATCGTGATGACGACGTCTGAATCGCGCACGGCCTCGGTGGTCATCACCTGTGGAACACCACGCGATATGTCGATGCCCTCCTCGGCCATCGCTGCGATAGCGACGGGGTTGATCTCGTTGCCCGGCTCGGAGCCACCTGAGCGAACGTCGATGGCACCGCCCGACAGCGACGTCGCGTAGCCGGCGGCCATCTGGCTGCGTCCGGCGTTGTGGATGCAGACGAACAGAACGCGAGGTCTAACGGTCACGGACTGCTCCCTCGAACATTGACGGTGATCGATATAAGGATCGTTAGTACATCGACGTTTGTCAATGTATGTGGAACAATCTACCCATGAGCCTGATGGAACTTCTCCCCGTCCGCGACGTCACCGCGTGCTGCGGGCCTCTGACGCGCGAGGCGATCACCGACGAGAACGCCACCAACCTCGCATCCTCGCTGAAGGCGCTCGCTGATCCGGCTCGGCTGCGAATCATCTCCATGGTGGCCGCCCACGAGGATGCCGAGGCGTGCGTCTGCGACCTGACTGAGTCTCTGGGGCTGGGGCAGCCGACCGTCTCGCACCACCTGAAGATCTTGGTCGACGCGGGCTATCTCACCCGATCGAAGCGTGGAACGTGGGCGTATTACACACTCGTCCCGGGCGCCCTGGACGGCGTCGCCCGGCTGTTGGTCACGGTCTGACACCGGGCGCCACGAACATGACCATCAGCATCCGCCAGATGACCGCCGACGACTGGTCGGCCGTCGAACAGATCTACCGCGAGGGCATCGCCACCGGCAACGCGACCTTCGAGGCGGGCCCACCGAGTTGGGACGAATTCGATCGAGACAAGGTCGCTACCCCGCGACTCGTCGCGGTCGACGGAGACCAGGTTGTCGGCTGGGCGGCCGCCGCACGCACCTCATCTCGATGTGTCTATGAGGGGGTGCTCGAGCACTCCGTGTACGTGGCCGAGGCAGTACGCGGTGCGGGCGTGGGCAAGCTGCTTCTCGCTGCCTTTCTCGACGTCTGCGAGGCAGCGGGCATCTGGACGGTGCAGTCCGGTGTATTCCCCGAAAACGAATCCAGCATGAAGTTGCACCACCAGCTCGGATTCCGCGACGTCGGGACGCGAGAACGCGTCGGCAAGATGACTTACGGCCCGTACGAGGGCCAATGGCGCGACGTGATCCTTATTGAACGGCGCAGCCGGTTCATCGGGTGAGATCGTTCGCGACCCCTGCAATGGGGCAGGCGAGCGCTATCTCTATATAGCTAGGTTTGTGTCATGGAATCGCTGACCCGCGTTACCGCAGCCACGATCGCTGTGCTTCGAGTTCTCGTTGACTCGGGGGAGCCGTGCTGGGGGCTTCAGGTCATCAAGTCGAGCGATCGGCCGGCAGGGAGCGTCTATCCGATCCTCGAGCGACTGGAGTCGCTCGGCTGGGTGCGATCATCCTGGGAGACCGACGACTCCCGCTCCGGACCGCGGCGACGGTATTACGAGCTCACCGAGGGGGGCGCCAAAGCAGCCGCAGACGCGGTGCGCGACTTCGGGATGCGCGATGCTCGCCAAAAAGCGCCTCGCTTCGTCACCCCGATGGTGGTGAATCCATGAGCGGGTTCGCACGACGCGTAGTCATGATTTCTGCGGCGCTGCTGCCCGCGAACGTTCGTGAGCGTTATCGCGAACAGTGGCTCGGCGAGCTGCGTGACGCACCGGAGCTTGGCATCCGAACGTCTGAGATCGCATTCGGTTCGCTGGCGTTTGCGTCGACGTTCGCCCGTATGACTCCCGCTCGCAGGCATCCGAGTCCAGAGACGGTCGACCGTCGCGCGCGGATGTCCGTTGCTTTGACCGCGAGCGCGGCCGTACTGGCGTTCAGCCAAAACGCGAGTGCTCCGTGGAGTGCCCAAACCGGCACCGACGGGATCACGGCCGCAATCGGCCTGCTGTGGACGGCGATCACCATTTACGTCGTGATCGCTCCGTTCGCGGCGATGGTTACGGTGTTCGCGACGCGTGGGACGAACGGGTGGCTACGCGCCGCGGTCGTACTCCTCGCCACTGTCTGCGCCCTACCGATTTCGCCATACATCAACAGAATATCGATGGGTCCAAATGAGCTGGCGTATCTCACTCTCGCCACCATCGCTCTGCCTGCGCTCGGGGTTGTTGTCGCGATGATCGCGCTGACGGTTCGCCACCGAAGCGTGCGGCCGAATGCCGATATGTCGTCACCGCGAATTGCTGCGCGGCTAGCTCGGGCCTTATTGGCGGCGCTCGTCGTCGCTGCAATTGTCGGAGCGGGATTCGCGGCGGCGTCTCGGCTCTGGGATACGCGGATTCCCTTGCGGTACGGCGGCCATAAGCCGAGTGCGGAGTTCGACCAATGGTTCGCTGTCAAGACTCAGGTAGAGCACAGCGTGTCGGTGACACTCGCACTCTGGCTTGTCATTGGCATCGTTGTTGCTTTCGCAGTTGCGCTAATGGCCTCGAGCCGCCGAGGTACGTTGCGCCAGACGATCACGCTCCTGGTTGTCGCTTCGTCTGCGGTGGTGTTCTCGTTTGGCTCTCTTCTTTCGTTTCTGCAATTCGTGCTCACGAGCATCGCGCCGAGTTTCCCACTCGGTCTGGGAACCGAGTTGGCCGAGATCGGTCTGGTGATTGTGCTGCTCGTCGTGGCGAGTGGCAAGCGAGAGACCGTTTCGAGCATCCCGGGGCCGGCCGCCGGATTGCGGTCAAACGGGACGCGAGCGGCATAACGCGCAGCGGCACCGTCAGGACGCCGCAATGAGACGCCTGACCGCTTCGAACGCGGGCTTCGGAGAGTAGTCGTCGCGCAAAAGCCCGAATCCGTTTTGCCAACCGCCGTTGGAAATCCCGTCTCGAAGCGAAAACAACTCGTAGACGGTGACTTCGCCGGTGTCGCGAATGGCTTCAGCAATCGAGCAGAGAATGCGCACCTGTTTGTCCTCGTCGCGATCGGCTCCGGTCGGCCACCCTGTCTCTGTCACATGGATGGGCGTCCGCGACGCGATGCCGGCTCCAGAGGCCACGGACCGAAGAGTCCGGACCAGGAATTGCGCGCCGGCACCGACTTTCTCTTCCGGAAGTGGACGGAACACGTCCGGGAACATGTCGAGGCCCACGAAGTCGAGTCGAGCTGTCGAACTGGTCCCAAGAGCGTCGACCATTCTCGACCAGAACCCCTCATCTGCCAGCCCGGCGCCATTCACGCCGATAGCCACGTTCGCACCCAACCGGTCGCGCTCGTCGAGACCGGCAGCAACGCCCGCTCCGACGGCCTCGAAACATCCGGGGAACGCGCCGTCCAGCGGCGCTGGAGCATTCAACTCCTCTCCCACCTGAACCTTCCCGCCACCCCAGTCGTGAACGTCTCGAACGGCCTGGCGGACCGACTCTGCAAACCCGACCGAATCGGGCGAGCTGGCGCGGTAGCACACGACAAGATCAGCGAGCCGACCGGATTGCACGTACCGCCCCGGATCGACCGGCGCCGGATCCATCTCACGCTCGCCTGCTGCCGACCCGCGGAAGTGACGGTAGGCCCGAACGTAAAACTCCGGCGCGTCACCTTGTAGGCGAGCAAGAGCCGCGCCCGTCCGTTCCGTGTCTTCCGGTGGTGTTTCAAGCGGGATCAGCGACACCAGGTCAGCCCGAATGACACCCGGCCATATTCCGAATAACATCTCATCCTCCTCATTGGCCGTATACGGCTACTACAGGAACACAGTAGCCGTATACGGCTACGTCCGTTAGTGTTGAGAAGTGCCGACCAATGCTCTCTCCAACCCACTGGTGCTGCCGATACTCGGTCTGCTCGCCGAGCAGCCCCGGCATGCGTACGGGATATTCAACGAGTTGCGTTCGCGTTACGTGTATGCCGGAGTCCGCAACGCCACCGTGTACACGCTCCTGAACACGTTGGTTGAGTCGGGCCTGCTTCGCACCCGCGCCGGCACGTCACATCAGCGCGAGTTCATGCTCACCGCATCCGGCCGCCGCGGTCTCGCGGAGCGAGTCAGCCGCGAACTCCAGGACGGCGACCTCGTTGACCGAGGCGCGTTCTTGACGGCGCTCGCCTACGTCGGCATCCTGACGCCCGAGTCGGCGTCACTCACCCTTCAGGCGCGGGCCGACAGATTGCGACTCGAGGAAACGCGTCTGAGGCGCACCATCGATGAGACCGCAGAGCTTCCCGAGCTGCACATGATCGAGACACATTTCTATTTGGACCAGATCGTTCTCGAGCGGACCTGGCTGGAGGCTGCGATTGGGCGCATTCAGTCGGGGGAGCTGCCCTGGCCGGCGAAATAGCTCGAGGTGCCGGGCGTTGGTAGGAGAGTGGTTCACGACTGTGCGCTATAGCCGCTTTGCGTCCGTCGCCGCGTTCGATCACACGTGATCGTGTTTTATGCCATCCGGGAATGCCTCGCCATTCGTTGGGACCAGAAGCCCGGTTCCGATCGTTGAGGCTCGGTGCCCGCAGCCCCCGTGTCAGTTTTCACATCGAACGGGTGTCGTGGCCAAGATCATGCTTTGCTGGACAGCATCGAGCACCGGGGAGCGGATGGCTGGGATGGTAAAAGTACTCGTGGTTGAGGACGATCCGACCATGGCCACCTTGCTACGCAAAGGTCTGACTGACGAGGGCTACGAGGTAGTTCACGTCGGCAACGGTGTCGATGCGTTGATCGCGGTCGCGAACGATTCGTTCTCAGCGGCCGCTATCGACGTGATGTTGCCAGAGATGAGCGGCTATGAGATTTGTCGGCACCTGCGCAATCAGGGAAATCTTCTCCCGGTGCTCATGCTTACCGCGCGCGACTCCATCGACGACCGTGTGCATGGGCTGGACTCCGGGGCAGACGACTATTTGACCAAGCCATTCGCATTCGCTGAGCTCAGTGCACGGATTCGTGCTCTGGTCCGCCGCGACAACGCGGTCCCCAAGCCCCTTCTCCGAGTCGGGAATCTGCAGCTCGACATTCAGGCCGTTCGCGCGACCCTGAATGAGAAGGTCATTCCCTTGAGCACCAAGGAGTTCTCGTTGCTGCGGATGCTTGGGCTCCGGAACGGGCAGGTCGCATCGCGCCAGGAGATACTCACGGAGGTGTGGGGGACAACACGTCACATCGACCCAACGATCGTCGACCAGTACGTGCGCTACCTGCGGAAGAAACTGCAGCCGGTCGAATCCGGGATCGAGATAGAAACCGTTCGCGGCGCCGGGTACGCGCTTCGGGTGAAAGAACCCTCGACATGAAAGGGTCGCTGTCGATCCGAACCCGGATCGCCCTCGGGAGCGCGGCGGTCGCGCTGATCGTCATCATCGTTGCGGTGGTCGGCATACGCATTAGCGCCGAGGCAACGCTGCACTCGTCGGACGTGACCCTCGCGTCCACCGACCTCGCGTCATTCCAAAAGGATCTCCAGGAGAACGGTGGCGTGCACGTCGACACCCCGGGCGCCGGAATTCTCGTGTTGATTCGTGAACCAGACGGACGAATCGCTGCGGACACGTTGCCGGATGAAGTGCGCGAAAAAGTTGAACACATGCGCCCTACCAGCACGACCTTCTCCGCAGCCGAAGACGGATCACCCTACGTAGTCGTCGCCCGGACCGTCACAACCAAGCAGGGCAAATGGGGACTATGGGCGGCACGGAGCACCGCTTCGTCCCGCCTAGTGCTCGCCAAACTCGACGCGTCGCTGTCGATCGGCGGCGCTATTGCGTTGCTGTTGTTCGGCGCGGCATCGTGGTTGCTGGCTACGTTCGCGCTCCGTCCCGTGACGGCAATGCGCCGACGGGCCGAGTCACTCAGTGGCACCGGTGAAAACGAGCGGCTCCCAGTCGGCACAGCCCGTGACGAGCTGTCCGCCCTGGCGACGACATTGAACGACTTTCTCGACCGCGTCCACGACGGCACGTTACGGGAGAAGCGGATGGTGTCCGATGCCGCACACGAGATTCGCACCCCCCTCGCGGCATTGCGGACCCAGCTCGAACTTGCCCACGATGACTTCGGCGACCCCGCCGCCCTCGAGGCCGAGATCATCGGTGCCGAGCAATCCGTGGCCCGCCTCACCGCCCTGGCCAATGACCTACTCGAGTTATCACGGCTCGAGGCAGAACCCGGTGAAACCCTCTACGCCACTACGCCGTCCCTAATTGACGAGGCGATGGGATCGATCGACCGCGCCAGAATGCTCGCCCTACCGAATGCCGTCGAGGTCAGTTTCGCGCTCGGCGACCTCGATGACGCGGCGTCATATCGGATCGAGCCGCGAAGCTTCGCACGCATCCTCGACAACCTCCTCACCAACGCGGTCAACGCCGTCGACAAATCGGGAACCGTGGACCTGAGGCTCGACCTTCACGGCGACGATCTTGAAGTCGCTGTGAGCGACAACGGTCCGGGGATCCCCGAAAGCTTCCTGCCTCGAGCATTCGACCGATTCACCCGACCCGACGACTCCCGCACCACAACGGCAGGCGGAAGCGGGCTGGGACTGGCGCTGGTTCGCCTCATCGCCGAAACTGCGGGCGGTATCGCGAGCCTCACCAACACTGGTCATGGTTTGACCGCGACAGTGCGACTTCCCAAAATGTGAGGACTAACACGGGAATCGAACCGATTCCTCGGCCTTCGCATAGGGCACCCCGAGACAGTAAGACGTGGACAACCACACGCCGAACCTGAAAGGGGATGAAATGAGCACCGCAACACGACCACAAAACACCTGGGCTCTCACCCCCACCACACCGGCATCCCGACGGCGGCGCTTCGTTCGGCGGATGCGCGCGGCCGATCTCCTCACCGCGGTCGCCGTCACCTCGGCGGCCGCCGCAGTGTCGCTCTACCTCGCGTACGGCGGGGCGGGGGATCTGACCTCCGTCCCGGGATTTGTCACCGGCATGGGCATAGTGGCGGGTCTCATTGGCACCGATCTCATCCTGATCATGCTCGTCCTGGCCGCACGTCTACCGATCATCGACCGGGTCTTCGGCCACGATCGTGCCATGGCCACGCACAGGCAGCTCGGAAAGCCCGCCATCTATCTGATCCTGGCTCACGCGATCCTGCTGATCGTCGGGTACGGGATGAGTTCAGGGCTGAATCCCATCGCCGAGCTCGCGCCGATGTGGAACACACCCGACATGCCACTCGCGTTCATCGGCACCGGCCTGCTCCTCGCAGTGGTTGTCACCTCGTTGGTCGCCGTGCGTCGGAAGTTCAAGTACGAGTTCTGGTACGTCATCCACCTGCTCAGTTACGCCGCAGTCCTCACCGCGCTACCGCACCAGCTCAGCGTCGGTGGCATGCTCGCCGTCGGCACCGGCCAGCGGGTGTACTGGATCGCCCTTTACGTGCTCGCCCTCGGCTCGATCCTTGCGTTCCGTTTTGTTGAGCCGGCGGTCAAGAGCCTCCAGCACGGCATCCGTGTCACCAAGGTCGAATCGCTCGGCTCCGGTATCGCGTCGATCCACCTGAGCGGGCGCAACCTGGAAGCTCTTGCGTCGAACGGTGGGCAGTACTTCATCTGGCGGTTTTGGACGAGGAAAACGTGGTGGCATTCGCACCCAATCTCCCTTTCCGCTGCACCCACCGACACCAGTATGCGAATTACCGTCCGAGCGCTTGGCGGAGGCACCACCCGGCTCGGGAAGCTGCCGCGCAATACGCGAGTGTCGATCGAGGGCCCGTACGGCATCTTCACCGATGCCGGTCGCACGTCGCCGAAGCTTGCCATCGTCGCCGCCGGGATCGGAGTCACACCCGTTCGGGCGATGTTGGAAGACGCGCGCCTGGTCCCGGGAGAGACCACCATCGTGCTCCGTGGATCGACGAGCGAAGAGAATTACCTATGGGATGAGATCGACCAGCTCGCCGCAGACCGTGGAGCGAATTGCTACATCTCCGTCGGTCCGCGCGCGAGACGAGCGCACTCCTGGCTATCCGCACGGGACGTTGACCGCAATGTCTCGTTGCGATCGATTTTTTCCGACCTGAGCCACTCCGACCTCTACATCTGTGGTCCCCAGGCATGGACCGATGCGGTTATCGCCGACGCAAGAGCCTCTGGTCTGCCCGACCACCAAATCCACACAGAAAGGTTCGACTGGTGAGAATTCGTGCCGTACTAGCAAGCGTCCTCGGCTCCGTCACCGTCCTCGTCATCGGATGGCAGGCTGGAGCGGCCGCCGCGCACAATAGTGAAACCGCGACGAGCGGGTCGACATCCACGGGAACCTCGAGGTCCACAGGCTCGGCGGCATCGACCGGGACGACAACGACGACACCGTCGTCTACTGCGACATCAACGCCGTCGAGCGGCGTGGCCGCCACCAAGGCGACAGGTACTTATGTCGGCTCAACCGCGCAGACCAGATTCGGGCCGATGCAGGTTGCGATCGTCGTTTCCGCCGGCAAGATCGCCAACGTGAAGACCCTGCAGGAGACCAATCAGGGGGGACGATCGGTCGAGATCAGCAACTATGCGGTGCCGATCCTCCGCAAAGAGGTGCTCGCTGCGCAGTCCGCGAACGTGAGCTCAGTGGGGGGCGCCACCTATACGAGCGACGGTTATCTCAGTTCCCTCCAGTCGGCGCTCGACAAGGCCGGACTATGACGTGGCACCGGCATGTTTTCGAGACCATGGGCACCATTGTGTCCCTCTCGTGCGACGCTGCCGCTGAACCGGACCTTGTCGTCTCGCGCGTTCGCGACACTTTCGCGCACTTCGACGATGTGTTCAGCCTCTACAAACCGGAGAGCGAGCTCTCGCGCATCGGGTCGAATCGGATGAGCCTCGTGGACGCCAGCGACGAGGTGCGAGACGTGTACTCGGAAGCGATCGAATGGCGCGCTGCGACGAACGGCGAATTCAGCCCCCACCGACCCGACGGGGTCATCGATCTCTCGGGCATCGTAAAAGCGCTTGCAATGAACCGGGCCGGCGAACAACTTAACTTTGCCGGAGCGAAGGACTGGTGCCTGAACGTCGGCGGCGATGTTCTCGTATCCGGACTCGAGGGGAGTTCCGAGCCATGGAACATCGGAATCACCGACCCGCTCGACCGGGGCACTCTTATCACGTCGGCACGGCTTGCTGCCCCGCGCACCGCCTGCGCGACGTCCGGGAGTTCAGAACGAGGCGATCACATCTGGACGGCTGGGGCGACCCCGACCCAATTCATTCAAGCGACGGTGATCGCGAATGACATCATCACCGCGGACGTGCTCGCGACCGCGATCATCGCTGGCGGCGCGGCAGCGCTCGATCGGATCTGCGGAACGTGGGATGTCGATGCGATGACCACCGACCTCGACGGGAACTTTCGCATGACCCCGGGGTTCGCCAAAATTCCGGCCGCGGTATGAGCACCCCAAACGCGGTGCAACCCGAGTACCTCAGGCCACGGTTCTTACGGCTGGACCTTCCGGCGGCTCGGGCGCAGCCATCCTGGTGGCGATGGGTCATCGGTACCGGGGTTGTCCTGCTGGGGAGCCTTCTGGCCTGCTTACTGCTAGCGAAACTGGTTTCAGCCGCGAATCCCGACATCGCCGGCTACTAGCGTTTCGAATGCTCCGATTCCAGCTGCCCCACGATCATCGGCGTCGTTGCGCCTGACGGCGTCGAATGCACTCACCGATCAGTGGCTGGGCAGAAATGCGGTATCGCCGCGACCGGAATTGTGGTGCCCTCGGGCTTGCGCAGGAAGGCCGCAACTGCGCGAAACTCTGTTCATTCGATCTGCCTGATCTGAGGAGAACATGTCAAGCCCTGACCCGCACAGGGCTGCGGACTTACGTTGATTTACATGATGAGCGACGACAGAAGTCCCGATGAGATTCCTAACGGTGCCGGAGACGGGGACACCGGAACGGATGCGCCGGACACATCCTCCGGTGGTCAGCCACAGGACCCCGCATCACCGCCCGATACCGAGGAATCGGACGACACCCCAATCGAAAATCCCTCGGGCGGTTAGATCATTCCTCACGAACTGAGACGATCAGTTGGACCAATTACAGGCATCTGAGCAGGACCAAACGTGACTTCGGCTCGCTCAGCCGGCGCATCCGACCTTGATAACCTGGCGCGCTGGCGTGCCTTCTTTGTGTGCATCGGGGTCGGAGCGCTGACGATCCTCGATCTCTCCGGCGTCAACGTCGCGCTTCCATCGATTCAGAAATCCCTGCACGCCAACTCGACCGAACTGCAATTGATCGTTGCCGGGTACACCCTCGCGTTCGGTCTCGCGTTGGTGCCCGCTGGGCGGCTCGGCGATAATTTCTCGCGAAGGACCTTCTTCGTCGTTGGGCTCAGCGGCTTCACCATCGCGAGCGCTCTGTGTGCGGTCGCTCCGAATGAGATCTGGCTTACGACCGCGCGCCTTATTCAGGGGTTGGCCGCAGGAGTCCAGATGCCGCAAGTGCTGGGGATGAACCAACAGCTGTTCCGCGGCGAGGAACGTGGCCGCGCTTTCGGAATATTCGGAGGCATGATCGGCGTCGCAACGGCCCTTGGCCCCACGCTTGGCGGCCTCGTAATCGGGCTCGGAGGCACGACCAACGGATGGCGTCTACTGTTCGCGATCAACGTCCCATTGGGAATCGCGGCGATCATTTTCTCACTGCGGTTGCTGCCGAAGAATCAGGACCGTGGGGAAGGGAACAAGGAGCTCGACCCGGTCGGGGTGGTCCTGCTCGGGATTGCGATCTTCTGCTTCATGCTGCCTTTCCTGCTGACCACTGGTGGCAAAGGCGACGATCCGCTCAGATGGTTCTGGCTTGCGGGTTCCGTCGCAGGTGCGGTGGCGTTCGTGTTGTGGGAGAAATCCTTCGCCAAACGCAAAAAATCTCCGATCGTACATTTCGAACTGTTCGCGATGCGTTCCTTCCGCAACGGACTTCTGGTCGCGACCACGTATTTCGCGGGAATGCCCGCCGCTTTCCTGATCACGACACTTTTCCTGCAGGAAGGGCTCCGGCGTTCGCCGTTGTTGGCGGGTCTTGTGGTTGTGCCCTTCGCGGTGACCTCGGGGACGGCAGCGGTGATCGGTGGACGTCTGCTCAACCGCTTCGGACGGGCACTCGTGGTGGTCGGAATCGCGACAGTAATCGTCGGCGTCAGCCTCACCGTACTTGCAGCGCAATTCGCGCCGCCGTCAACCATCGAATGGTTCATGGGTGCGGGCCTTCTCGTGGGTGGTGCGGGAGGCGGACTCGTCATCTCGCCAAACCAGACCCTGACCCTGTCGGAGATCCCCGTCGTGGAAGGAAGCGCGGCCGGTTCAATGACCCAACTCGGCCAGCGGCTCGGCACGGCGGTCGGGGTCTCCGCCGTCACCGCCATCTTCTTCGGCGTCCTGTCGACTGCAGGAAACAGTATGACCGCCTACCAGGCCGCATTTCGCGATGGCTTCTTTGTCACCATCGGGCTGCTCGCGATTTCGCTCGTTATCGGGATCATCGACCTGAGACAGCGTGACCGCGGCAATAGTACGTCGGGCTCGTGAACGACGGAAGCCCTTGCTGTGCCCGGCCCGACTTGCTGATCTGGAAGGACAACAAATCCGACTGGGAGGTCACATGAAAGCCATCGTTTTCAAGGGCGCGTTCGACGTTTCGTACGAGGATGTCGAGGACCCGAAGATCGAGCAACCGCTGGATGCGATCATCCGCATCACGACCGCGAACATTTGCGGATCGGACCTTCACCCTTACGAAGGCCGAGTCGATATGGACTCCGGCATGGTCCTCGGCCACGAGAACATGGGCATCGTCGAAGCGGTCGGGGCCGGTGTCGAACGGATCAAGGTCGGCGACCGGGTCAGCGTCCCGTTCAATCTGGCCTGCGGCACGTGTCGCAACTGCAACGAAGGACTCACCTCTGCGTGCCTGCGGGCAAATCCGTCGGGCCAGCCAGGCGCCGGCTACGGCTACCCTGCCATGGGGCCCTATTGGGGCGGCCAGGCCGAGCTGCTGCGGGTGCCGTGGGCTGATTTCAACCTGCTGAGTCTGCCGGAGGGCACCGAACACGAGGCCGACTTCACCATGCTCTCCGACATTTTCCCGACCGGATATCACGGCACCGAACTAGCGCAGGTCTCGCCGGGCAAGACTGTCGCCATCTTCGGGGCCGGACCCGTGGGGCTGATGGCAGCGCACAGCGCCATGCTGCGCGGCGCATCCCAGGTGTTCGTCATCGACAAAGAGCCCGACCGGCTCGCTCTGGCGGAGAAATACGGTGCCACGGCGGTCGACTTTTCTCAGGCTGACATCGAGGAAACGATCATGGATGCGACGAAGGGTTTCGGCGTCGACAGTGGCGTCGAGGCAGTCGGCTTTCAGGCCCACGATGCCGGCGGGCAGGAACACCCCGAGATGGTGCTCGACAATCTCGTGAAGGTGGTCCGCGCCACCGGGAATATCGGAGTTGTCGGCGTGTACGAACCCGCCGATCCGGGCGCAACGAACGAGGGCGCAAAGGAAGGCCGCATCGGCTTCAACTACGGAGAGGCGTTCACCAAGGGGATCGCAATCGCGAGCGGCCAATGCCCGGTGAAGAAATACAACCGGTACCTGCGCGATCTCATCATCCGCGACCGCGCCAACCCGTCGATGATCGTGTCTCACGAGTTGTCGCTCGCCGAGGCGCCCGATGCGTACAACCACTTCGACAAGCGAGATGACGGATGGACGAAAGTCATCCTCCACCCCGCCGCCTGACCACAACCAAACACAACGATAAGGATCATCATGTTCGAACACTTCAACACGCCCGAAGAGATCTTCAGCTTCAAGCTCGGGTCTGCCCTCACCATGGAGCAAGACTCACTTGAAATGCTCGAAACGCTCGAGGAGACCACTCCGCGGCCTGAGTTCAAGGAACTCTTCCACGCGCACGCGGAAGAAACCCGCCACCAGATCGAGAACATCAAAGAGTGCTTCGCCTTCCTCGGCGAGGAAGTCAACGAGTCGCCGTCGCCGACCACCAAGGGGCTCGCGAAGGAGGGGAAAGCCGCGATTTCCAAAACTGATTCGAGCATCGTCGACGCCATCCTCCTCTCGGGCGGTCTGGAAACCGAACGCTACGAGATGGCCGTGTACGAAACCCTCATCACCAACGCGAAGGCTCGCGGGGTCTCCGAGGTCGCTAGGCTTCTTGAGCAAAACTACGAACAGGAGGTCGCGGCCAGCGAGAAGCTGAAGGCCGCTGCGGAGGAGATCGCGACGAGCGGCATTGCCGTCGTCGCCGCCAGCTGAGTCCCTGACAAGCTTCTTCTTCGGTCGGCCGATCCAACAAACATTCGCGACCAACATCACGGAGGCATGAACACGCTCGAACTTCGCTCGACTCGGACTGATCTAAAGGCGTCGGTCCGCGTCGGTCCGACCACCGCAGACATCTTCCTTCGCGAGATCCCCGACGAACTCATCGGAGCCGCCCGGCGGACAGTCCCAGCAGAACCCGCCCCAACCTCCATCGGGAACTACAGCTAATCCGGGATGGGCAGGCTGATGGTCGAGATCTCTTGATCAGAGATCGGGGTCGCTTTGCCACCGACCCCCGCGAAATCGGGTACGGGGAACCGATCGTCTTCGTCCGCGTGGCCACCGTCTATGTCAAAAGTCTCGAGGGAGGTCGCGGCCGTCAGCAGGAGCGTGTGCATCGCAACTGTGCCGTTATCCTCCAGCACTGGGATTTCAACCGTGGCACTTGAGTCCATCCGTGCGACGGCTTGCGCGTACTCGACTAGTGAGGACACGACCGCCGAGCCACTGACGAGCGATTGCCCGTCGTAGTTGATTCGCTTCATCTGTTAACCGTACGCAGCGAATTTGCTCGCGGAACCCCTTGACTGATCACCGCAGCATCCCGCGCCCTCGGCGTCAAGCCCTCACCAATGACGGGCATCAATGCTCGGATTGAAGGATGACGATCGAGTTGACATCGAAGTTGACGCCGACCGCAAGGGGCCGTCGCCGCATCGGCACTGATAGTACGGTCGGTGCCTTGAAATACCCGGAAGGCCAGTAGCCTTTTTTGCAGGAAAGGGGAACGAGAATGGATGATTCGGCTCTGACAGCCGCCTTGGACGCCGTCGATCGATCCGCGAAGGATCCCGCACTGTTCTATCAGCCCTTCTTAGAGATGTTTCCGGTGTCCGGTGCCGCTGTGTCGACCGTGGGGGAGTTGTTGGGAAGCGAGACGGTATCGGCCAGCGATCCGGTCGCTGTGCGAGTGGACGAACTTCAGTTCGATTTGGGGGAAGGCCCCTGCTGGGATGCGATGAGACTCGGTCGTCCCGTTCTCGAGCCACATCTTCGGACCCGCCCGGCCACCGTCTGGCCGGCTTTTTCCCAGGCGATCCTCGATCAGGATGTGAGTTCGCTGTTTGCGTTTCCGTTGCTCGTCGGCTCGCTCCGAATCGGGGCGGTCGATCTTTATGCGGTGGACTCGGTCGACTTGAGCTCGGCGCAGACGCGTCAGGCCGGAGTAATGGCGGCCGCGGTCGGCCGGCACGTTCTTCGTCGCGCGCTACATGTTATCGGCGGAGACTATGAGGACACGGGCAACGCTTTTTCCCGCCGACTGATCCATCAAGCGACGGGGATGGTCTTGGCACAGCTGCGGGTACCGACGGAGGACGCTGTGCTCATCCTTCAGGGCCACGCCTTCGCGACCGGTCGCACAATGATGGAGATTGCGGACGATGTCGTGGAGCGGCGACTGACCTTTTCCCACGGAGACAGTGGAATAGAGGTGTCAGGATGAACGACCAGACCCGCGAGGAGAAGCTCCTGGCGACCTTTGCGACGCTGGCCGACACCCTGGTCGCCGACTACGACGTCGTCGATCTGCTGCAAACCCTCGTCGACACCTGCCAGGATCTGCTGGATACGGCTGCCGCCGGTATCCTGCTCGCGACAGCGGACGGCGAACTTGAAGTTATCGCGTCGACCAGCGAGGCGAGCAGACTGGTGGAAACTATGCAGCTTGCTGCCGAAGCGGGCCCATGTATCGAGAGCTTTCACACCGGACAGGTGGTCTCTCTGACCCATATTTCACAGGCCCCAGAGGCATGGACGAAGTTCAGGGACAGTGCCCTCGAGCAGGGCTTCGTTTCCGTTCACGCCATCCCATTGCGACTGCGTGAAACGACAATCGGCACTCTGAACCTGCTTCGTGACACCGTCGGGGAACTCGAACCCCGTGATGCGATGACCGCCCAGGCGTTTGCAGACGTCGCCACGATCGGAGTTCTGCACGAGCGTTCCCTACGGGAAAGCAGTTTGCTGGCCGAACAATTGCAGACGGCGCTAAACAGGCGCACTGTTATCGAGCAGGCCAAGGGCGTTGTTGCGTACACCCAAAAAGTGCCGATGGAGGAGGCATTCGGGTTGATTCGGAACTATGCACGCTCCCATCAACTACCCCTTTCGCATGTCGCCGCTCGACTGGTCGACTTCACCCTTGATCTGGACGAACCCTGACATCCCCGTATTTGGGCGCGTAGTCTTGTCGTATTGCCCCTGTCCCCGGTGATGACTCAGATCACGAGAATCCCGGATGCCGACATGAAACTTCTCACCAACCGCAATGGTTCCTATCTGACCGGAACCGAAATCGCGGACGCAGTCCTCCACTATGGACTGGTGCTCGCCAAAAAACGGGATCTCGACATCGTCAACGTCCCGTTCGTCGCCAGCGACGGTGCTATTCGGCGCGTGGAATTGACGATCGGGTGGCAAATGGATACCGCGGCGGTCTCCGATGCTGAACCGACCGACGAACTCCTGGAGATCGACACGATCGTCGCCATTTATGCGAAAGCGGATTCCATTGACGTCATCCACGCGCAACCATTCACCGACGAGGAGCACGACCAAATGATGCAGTGGCCATCCTTCGATCGGGACGAACTCGGCTGAAACGGAAAAGCTCGATGCTGCGCACCAAGGTTGCCGACGATCAGTACCGAAAATGGGAGGGTATTCTCAAGTAGGCGGGAAATTCGTCGCGCAAGGTACCGGCGTGGAGATATTCCTTCATGGAAGGGGATCTCATGGGAACGCTGCAATATGACGGAGTCCTCGTCGAATTCGACGACCGCCTCCTCGCACACCTCCAGATCGTCATCGTCCAAAAGATCAGACGTGGCGAAAGCTTCCTGATGTCATGGCGAGATGCCCCGGAGACTGGCGACGGGCATAGCGCAATCTGGATCCACCCCACCCAGAATTTGTACTTCAAGTTCATGGGGAGCCGAAGTCCAGCGATTAATCAGGATTGGTTGGAGCAACTTACCTTGTCTGCGAACAGTCCCCGAGGCCTTCTGGTTATGCGCGAGGGCAGCAAAGCCGACACCCCCACCAATGCGGACGTTGCCGAGAGTAAGTCCGCGGGCAAAGCAACCCCGGCACCGCACATCAAGGCAGTGGAAACGGACTGATCTCACGCCCTGGGACGGATCGCGACCAGGGCAATCTTGCCACCGCCCATCGCAGCGATGCACGCGTCGTCGAGTGGTCAGGGAATCCACCCAGTCAGACGTTTACTCTCAACTCGCGCCACGGTCAACCGCTACGCACTGCGACGTATCGAGCGTTCACTGGAACGAACCATCCGCGGTGATGAATGGATGGAGTGCACGATAAGGAGTGCCAGCGTATGGCAAACACTGGGAGGGCAATCACACCCGCGCGGGTGGAGTGGCGATCGACCGGCAGCAATTTCTGGCTCGCGCAACGCGGTGACGAGGAGGTAGGGCAGGTCGAATTTGCGAACGGGCATTTTCTTGTCCAGGGCGCTGTGGCCCCCAAACTGCGTTCATTCGCGAGTCTCGCGGACGCCAAGAGAGCGATCGAGGATCCCGGCTACACGGCTAGAAGCGAAATCCGCAGTTGTCTGCGCGCGGCGGGATGGTTAAGTAAACGCCTGTGGCGCGGAAACTCGGGGTCATCTCGAGCAGCATCATGATCAACGGGCGGCGAGTGCCAGATTCGGTTGGGTTGAGTTGCTTATTGGCGATGCGCGCAGACGAACTTGTTCCCAACGGAGCAAAACGCAAAATCGGCGGAGAATGGGGGATTCGACTCCCCAGCGAGCCGCCTCGACGACGCCTCGCAAGCTCGGTCGCGCCGCGGACTGCGCGACGGGGCCCCACCGTCGGGGTTCGAATACTCAGCCGCCAAGCATGAAAAGGCCGAGGGCAGCCCGGCTTCGCGTGGGCCATCCTCGTCCTTTTCAAACGCGGAGAATGGGGGATTCGAACTCCAAAGTTTAGCTCGAGTAGGGCCGATTAGAGCACGTTTTGATTGAATCTCCGCGGATTTCGACGCTAGGGAATCAGTTAGAAAGTCGCCCGATTTTGCTCAATTGAGGGTGGTTTGAGGGTGGTTTGAGGGTGACAGCGCGTGAGGTGTATGCACCACTTGCGATGGAGTTGGAATTCTTGAGTCGGCCGCCGCGGGCGAAACCGGCCTGGTGAGCGCTTCCCACACATCGGCGCCGATGTACATAGAGCGCGCGCTCTAATCAGTCAAGACTGATCCGTCACCCCTACCTTCTCATCGACATACGCAAACACGGTCTTGCCCGCGTTGATCGCGAGTCTCGCCTCTGCGTCATTGAGCAGGGCCTCGTTGGGGTGCGCGAGGCTGGCGTTGTTGCGAATCGTGTTGAGCTTGTCGAGGACGTTCGACATCGCGTAAAGCACTTGCGTGATGTCGTCGGCGCGCGCCCCTGTTACGGCCAGGGCCAAGTGATGCTGGCGTAGCTGTTTCATAGCGACCGTGATCGACGGATCAGCGGGAAGAGCGATCTGGGCTGCGTCGCAAATCGCGATAAGGTGCCCATGAAGCGCCGTGTGAATCCGGTCGACAGCGCTGAGCGGGCCGTTCGTTTGGAGGAGCGTGTCGGCATCGGCCAGAGCCCGCACGACCACCTCGCGCGTCGAGGCGGGGGACGGGGTTGAAACCGAGGGGCCGCGCTCGAGTTCTAGCGCCCAGGCCTCGAGTTCACCTCGCAACGCGATTCGCTCTGGCGTAGAGGCGTCGTTCTCACCGAACTTCAGCAGAACGCCTCGGAGGATCTTTGCCTGATTATGCGGAGTTCGGGATAGCACAATCTCGATG
>DASXCU010000052.1:0-20888 GCA_036491035.1 Galbitalea sp.
ATCGCCGAACTTGAGCAGCAGGTCGAGCGTCCGGGAGATCGCATCCATTGCGCCGTCGACGATGGTGAGCAGCCCGGGTTCGAACGGCCAGGACGACAGGAGCAGGGTTGCGAGCTCGGGGATGACCGGCTCGTCGAAGTAGCTCAGTGTGCCGGCGCGACTCGACACGCGCGAGAAAGCGGGGCCCATGTCGGGCAACAGCAGCGGATCGGGTGTTCCGGTGGACAGGTCGAGGCGAGCATCCGGAAGCTCGGTCAGGCTGCGGGAGCGCGGCGGCAGCCAGGTCGTCCGTTCGGCGCGCACGAAGGATCCGCTGCGCCCTCGGGACACGATGAGGCCGACGCCAGCCAGTGCCTGCCAGGCGTGACTGACCGTCGCGGGGCTGACGCCGAGCTCGCCCGCGAGTTCGCGGACGGTGGGAAGCCGGTCGCCGGGGGCGAGATCACCGGAAGCGATCAGCCGGGCGATCGTGCCGGCGATTCCGCTTGGGCTTGGGTCTTCGACCGCTACAGCTACCGACTTCATCGTCTGCTCCCGTAGTTTTGCAGATATCTCATGCGGTCCGAGTCGCGGAGAAAATCCGTCTACTCGCGCGCGTCAGAAATACTTGCGAAATGTTTACGACGAATAATAACAAAAAGCCAGTCGGAGGTAATCGATGACGATCGTTCGCGCAGCAATCACGCAAACCACCTGGACCGGTGACAAAGAGTCCATGATCGCGAAACACGAGCAATTCGCTCGCGACGCGGCGAAAGATGGCGCGCAGGTCATCTGCTTCCAGGAGTTGTTCTACGGCCCGTACTTCGGGATCACCGAGGACAAGAAGTACTACCGCTACGCGGAGCCGGCGGATGGCCCGATCGTCACGAAGTTCGCGGCGCTCGCCAAGGAGCTCGGCGTCGTGATGATCCTTCCCATCTACGAGGAAGACATCACCGGTGTGTACTACAACACCGCCGTGATCGTCGAGTCGGATGGAACCATCCTCGGCAAGTACCGCAAGCACCACATCCCGAACCTCGATCGCTTCTGGGAGAAGTTCTACTTCCGCCCCGGCAATCTGGGCTACCCGGTGTTCGACACCTCGGTCGGCAAGATCGGCCTGTACATCTGCTACGACCGCCACTTCCCGGAGGGATGGCGCGAGCTCGGCCTCAACGGCGCGCACATGGTCTTCAACCCGAATGCCACCAAGCCGGGCCTCTCGAACCGCCTGTGGGAGGTCGAGGGTCCGTGCGCCGCCGTCGCCAACGGGTACTTCGTGCTCCAGCCCAACCGGGTCGGTCGCGAGGACAATGAATACGGCGAACTGGCCGTCGACTTCTACGGCACCAGCCAGGTCATCGACCCGCGCGGCAACTTCGTGGGGGAGCGTGGATCGGGGGAGCACGAGGAGATCCTCATCCGCGACCTCGACCTCGACATGGTGCAGCAGATGCGCGACGACTGGCAGTTCTACCGCGATCGTCGCCCGGAGAGCTACACGTCCATCCCGAAGCCGTAAGGAGCTTGCCTCATGACTAAGACCCTCATCAAGAACGGCACGGTCGTGAACTCGACCGGACAGGGCAAAGCCGACGTACTGATCGATGGCGAGACCATCGCAGCCGTGCTGGCACCGGGATCGACGCTGCTCGGCTTCGATGTCGAGGCGAACGTCGACACCGTGATCGACGCCGCGGGCAAGCTTGTCATCCCGGGCGGGATCGATGCGCACACGCACATGGAGATGCCGTTCGGCGGGACCAACGCGAGCGACACCTTCGAGACCGGCACGCGAGCCGCCGCGTGGGGCGGGACGACTTCAATCGTCGACTTCGTCGTGCAGTACCCGGACCAGAAGATCCTCGACCAGTACGCGCTGTGGCACGAGAAGGCGGCCGGAAACTGCGCCATCGACTACGGCTTCCACCAGATCCTCTCCGACGTGCAGGATGAGTCGCTCACCGCCATGGACGAACTCATCGACGAGGGCGTCACCAGCTTCAAGCTGTTCATGGCGTACAAGGGCGTGTTCCTCTCGGACGACGGCCAGATCCTCCGTGCGTTCCAGAAGGGTGCATCCAACGGGGCGTTGATGATGATGCACGCCGAGAACGGCGCGATGATCGACGTGCTCGTCAAGCAGGCGCTCGAGGCCGGCAACACGACGCCGTTCTTCCACGGAACATCCCGCCCCTGGCAGGCCGAGGAAGAGGCGACGCATCGCGCGATCATGATCGCCGACCTGACGGGCGCGCCGCTCTACGTCGTGCACGTGAGCGCGAAGCAGGCGGTCGGCCAGATCGCCGCAGCGCGCGATCGCGGACAGAACGTGTTTGGCGAGACCTGCCCGCAGTACCTATACCTGTCGCTGGAGGAACAGCTCGGGGCCGTCAGCGCGGAGTGGGGTGACTTCGAGGGCGCCAAATGGGTGTGCTCGACGCCGCTGCGCTCGAAGGAGGAGGGCCACCAGCACCACATGTGGCAGTCCCTTCGCACCAACGACATCCAGATGGTCTCGACCGATCACTGCCCGTTCTGCATGAAGGGCCAGAAAGACATGGGTCTCGGCGACTTCTCGAAGATCCCGAACGGGATCGGCTCGGTCGAGCACCGTATGGACCTGATGTACCAGGGCGTCGTCAATGGCAACATCTCGCTCGAGCGCTTTGTCGAAGTCACCTCGACGACCCCGGCGCGCATGTTCGGGATGTACGGCAAGAAGGGCGTGATCCAGCCGGGAGCGGACGGCGATGTCGTCGTCTACGACCCGAAGGGCCACACGTCGATCGGGCTCGGCAAGACCCACCACATGAACATGGACTACTCCGCCTGGGAGGGCTTCGAGATCGACGGACACGTCGACACTGTGATCTCCCGCGGCAAGGTCATCGTCGACGACAACGACTACGTCGGGACCAAGGGCGACGGCAAGTATTTCAAGCGCGGCCTCAGCCAGTACCTGATCTAAGGACTCACATGGATTTCGGAGCAGTACTCCAGACCAACCCGCCCGCCTCTCGAACGGTCTACCTCGCGAAGCTGGCCGAGCAGTACGGGTTCAGCCACGTCTGGACGTTCGACTCGCACCTGCTGTGGCAGGAGCCTTACGTGATCTACAGCCAGATCCTTAACGAGACGAAGCGCGTCATCGTCGGCCCGATGGTGACGAACCCGGCGACCCGGGACTGGACCGTGACGGCATCCACCTACGCCACGCTGAATGAGATGTACGGTAACCGCACGATCTGCGGCATAGGCCGCGGCGACTCCGCGGTGCGTGTAACGAACGGTGCGCCGACGACGCTGAAAACGCTCCGCGAGTCCATTCACGTCATCCGTGAGCTAGCCAACTCTCGACCGGTCGAATACAACGGTGCCCAGCTGCAGTTCCCGTGGAGCACAGGCTCGGCGCTCGACGTCTGGGTCGCGGCGTACGGTCCGCTCGCGCTGAAGCTCGCGGGCGAAGTCGGCGACGGTTTCATCCTGCAACTGGCCGACCTCGACATCGCAGAGTGGATGATCAAGACGGTCCGGGACGCCGCCGAGGCGGCGGGCCGCGACCCGCTGTCGGTCAAGTTCTGCGTCGCCGCACCGATGTACATCGGGGACTCGTCGGATGCGGCGACTCTGGCGCACATGCGCGACCAGTGCCGCTGGTTCGGCGGGATGGTCGGCAACCACGTCGCCGACATCGTGGCCAAATACGGAGATGCGGGCACGGTCCCCAAGGCGCTCACCGACTACATCAAGGGCCGTGAGGGTTACGACTACAACGAGCACGGCCGCGCGGGCAACACGCACGCCGAGTTCGTGCCCGACGAGATCGTGGACCGTTTCTGCCTGATCGGCACCGCCGAGGACCACATCGAAAAGCTCAAGGCACTGAAGGCGATCGGCGTCGACCAGTTTGCCGGCTACCTGCAGCACGACAACAAGGAAGAGACGCTTCGCGTCTACGGAGAGACCGTCATTCCGGCCATCCGGGAACACATCACTGCGAAGGAGCAGCTATGACCGCAGAGTTTGATTCGGCAGAGGGTGAGCGCGCGTTCGACCTCGACCGCGCGCACGTCTTCCACTCGTGGAGTGCGCAGGGCGCGCTGAAGCCCTTCGTTCCGGCGCGCGGCAAGGGCACGAAGCTCTGGGACTACGAGGGCAAGGCGTACCTCGACTTCTCCAGCCAGCTCGTGAACCTCAACATCGGGCACCAGCACCCGAAGGTCGTTGCCGCGATCAAGGCGCAGGCCGACATCATGACGACGATCGCACCGGCGCACGCCAACATCCAGCGGGGCGAGGCGGCCAGTCGCATCCTCGAGCGCGCGGGCGGCCACTTCTCCCGTGTCTTCTTCACGAACGGTGGAGCGGATGCGAACGAGAACGCCATCCGGTTGGCGCGTCTCACGACCGGCCGCGACAAGGTGCTCTCTACCTACCGGAGCTACCACGGCAACACCGGTGCCGCAATTGTCGCCACGGGTGACTGGCGCCGCATGCCCAACGAGTATGCACGGGGCCACGCCCACTTCTTCGGACCGTTCGCCTACCGCTCCGAGTTCTGGTCGTCGTCGCCCGAGGAGGAGTCTGAGCGCGCCCTGCACCACCTCGAGCGCGTGATCGCCTCCGAGGGCGCGTCGACGATCGCCGCAATCCTCATCGAGACGGTGCCCGGCACGGCCGGCATCCTGATTCCGCCGCCGGGGTATCTCGCCGGCGTTCGTGACCTCTGCGACAAATACGGCATCGTGCTGATCTTCGACGAGGTCATGTGCGGCTTCGGACGCACCGGCGACTGGTTCGCCTGGCAGAACCCGTCGTTCGCGGGTGTCCAGCCCGACCTCGTGAGCTTCGCGAAGGGCGTGAACTCCGGTTACGTGCCCGCGGGCGGTGTCATCATCTCGGACTCGATCGCGAACGCGTTCACCAACGACGTGTTCCCCGGTGGCCTGACCTACTCCGGACATCCGCTTGCGATGGCCTCGATCGTGGCGACGCTGGATGCCATGACCGACGAGAAGATGGTCGAGAACGCGGCGCACATCGGAGCAAAGGTCCTCGGCCCCGGACTCGCCGAGCTCGGGAAGAAACACGATCTCATCGGCGACGTCCGCGGTGTCGGGGTCTTCTGGGCGCTCGACCTCGTCGAGGACGCCGAGACTCGGGCGCCCGTCTCGGGTGCGGTCGTCGCCGAGGTCAAGAACGGCCTGATGGCTGCCGGTCTGCTGCCGTTCACGGCCGACAACCGCATCCACGTCGTCCCGCCGTGCAACGTCTCGGCCGACGAGGTCGAGGAGGCACTCGCCATCTACGACGGAGTCTTCAGCGCCGTCGGCAGCTAGCCCACAACACCCTCACCCAAACACTTGCGGAGGAGTTTTCGGGTGTGTCGGCGCCATTTCGCGGCGACACACCGGCGGGTCTCCTCCGCAAGTCTCGGGGCTAGGCGGTAGCGACGACCTGGTAGTGCTCGACCGTCGCGGCCGGGGAGTAGAAGTGGTGGAGCGCGGCGACCCAGTCGTTGTACGCCGGCGACTTGCGGAAGCCCGTCTCGTGGTCGTCGAGCGTTCCCCACTGTACGAGGAGCAGGTAGGTACTCGGTCGCTCGTGGTTTCGTGAGAGCGTTAGGCCGCCGAATCCGGGCGACGAGGCGATGATGTGCTTGGATTCGGCGAACGCCGCCTCGAATTCCTCTTCGCGGCCGGAGATGATGGGCAACTCTGCGTGTTCGGTGATCATCCCCTCATCCTGTCGGACTTCCTTCGCCGCCTTCGATGAAAATTCAGGAGAAAGCGGGGGTCGATCGGGCAATGCGTCTCGGACGTACTATTTCGCCTGAGTTTTCAGCACGGAGAGGATGCGGATGCACGGCCGGGCGAGGTTGAACAGGGTCGGGTAGAATTTTCTGTCGTGCCACACCTGAAGGAAACTCCGTACACCGTTTCGGTGATCGATCTCGTACACCGCCCCGGCGAGATGCGCGAGAAGTCGATCGATGTGACGGTCTCCGAGGACTTCGGGAACGCCGTCATCGGCGTTCGCAAGGGTTCGAACCTCCACATTGACGCGCGTCTGGAGTCGCTCCACGACGGAATTTTGGTGTCGGGTGACGTGGATGCGACAGCCGAAGGAGAGTGCGTGCGATGCCTCATCGACGTCACCATCCCGGTCGAAGTCGAGTTTGCCGAGCTTTTCGCGTATTCTTTCGACGAAGCTTTTGACTATCTGGTTCAAGACGATCACGTGGATCTTGAACCGTTGGTCAGGGATGCGGTGGTGCTCTCACTACCGTTTCAGCCGGTCTGTCAGGAAGACTGCACAGGGCTCTGCCCGGAGTGTGGAGTGCGTCTGCTTGATAACCCGGGCCACAAGCACGAGGCTCCCGTCGATCCACGATGGGCTGCGCTTGCCGGGCTCGACGGGCTGACCACCGAAGACAACGCGAAGCCCTGACCGGCTCGCGAAAGAAGAAATGGGTTAGAAATGGCTGTACCGAAGCGCAAGATGTCGCGTGCGAGCACTCGCATGCGCCGCGCCCAGTGGAAGGCGACCGCGCCGACCCTGGTGAAGACGATCGAGAACGGCAAGACCGTTTACAGCCTTCCGCACCGCGCGAAGGTCGTCGAAGACTCCGCCGGCACCGCTCTGTACATGGAGTACAAGGGCCGCAAGGTCGCAGACGTCTGATTTTTCTGGGCCCGCCGCTCCTCGCGCGGCGGGCCCGAATAAATCTTCAGCGGACGCCCCGGCGACCGGGTCGCCGGTGAGCCTCGCTGCCCAGCTCGGTGTGCCGCTCGGCCCCGAGCTGCTCGAGTTGGCCCTGACGCACCGGTCGTTCGCCTACGAGAACGGCGGGCTCCCGCACAACGAGCGCCTCGAGTTCCTCGGCGACTCGATTCTCGGGCAGGCCGTCACCGTCATGCTCTACACCGAGAATCCGACGCTGGATGAGGGCGAGCTGGCGAAGCGTCGAGCTAGCCTGGTGTCCAGTGTGGCGCTCGCCGAGGTTGCCAGGGCTATTGGCCTCGGCCAACACATCCGTCTCGGACGCGGCGAGGAGATGACGGGCGGGCACGACAAGTCCTCCATTCTCGCCGACACCGTCGAGGCGGTCATTGGCGCTGTCTACCTCGACTGCGGCGGCGAGGTCGCGACGGCGCTTGTTCTTCGGCTGATTCGTCCGCTTCTCGAAGACCCCGAGCGATTCGGCGCAGCAATGGACCCGAAGACGAGTCTCCAGGAGCTGAGCACCCGACTCGGACGTGGACTGCCCGCCTATTCGGTGCGGGACAGCGGACCCGACCACTCCAAGCGCTTCCACGCGACCGTCTCCCTCGGCGGCGACCAGGTCGCGACGGGTACAGGCACGAGCAAGAAGCAGGCCGAGATGTCCGCTGCGCTCGAGGCCTGGACGCAGCTCCAGCTTCCGCGCAAGAAGTAGCCGATGCCCGAACTCCCCGAGGTCGAGGTCGTTCGCGCCGGTCTCGAACCTGCTGTAACTGGCGCAACGGTCACTGCCGTACGCGTCTACGACGAACGATCGCTGAAACGCCACGGCGGACCAGCCGAAGACTTCGTCCTGCGACTGGTCGGCAGCCGATTCGAGATGCCGCGGCGCCGGGGGAAGTTCCTGTGGGTGCCGCTTGAGGTGTCGGGGCGGTCAAACCCCGGGACCGCACTGGTCGTACACCTGGGAATGAGCGGCCAGGTGCTCCTCCGCGAGCCGGATGCCCCGCTCGACCGACTCACCCGCATCAGCCTGGATGTCCGGCATCCGGATGTCGGCCGGCTGCGCGTCGATTTCGTGGACCAGCGCATCTTCGGTTCGATGGCGATCGACGAGCTCGTCGAGTCCGGCGATGTCGCCGGGGACCTGGTCCCCAGCCAGGTGCGGCACATTGCGCGGGACCCGATGGATCCCGCCTTCGATGACGCGCTGTTCTTCCGGCGTCTCGCGAAGCGGAACACGGGCATCAAGCGCGCGCTTCTCGACCAGACGCTCATCAGCGGGGTCGGCAACATTTATGCAGACGAAGCTCTCTGGTCAGCAAGAATCCACTACGACCAGCCGACCGGCGCCCTCTCGCGGCCGCGAGCGAAGACCCTCCTCGCCGAGGTGCGCCTCGTTCTCGGCAGGGCGCTCGCCGAGGGCGGGACCAGTTTCGACGCCCAGTACCTGAACGTGAATGGCGAGTCCGGCTACTTCTCCCACTCGCTGAACGCGTACGGCCAGCAGGGGCTGCCGTGTCCGCGCTGTGGACGCCCGATCGTTCGCGAGCAGTTCATGAACCGCGGATCGCACTTCTGCGCCTTTTGCCAGCGCGTCCGACTGGGACGTGCCGCCTAGAGCACCTTTCGCCACGCACTCTCATACGCGAAGGCGACAAACCCGACCGCCTCGTTGACGGCGAGCATGTTGTGGTTCTCTTCGGCGTTCTCGGTCGTGATCGCGGGATGCCCGGGGTGCGTCTCTGCGAGTGCCTGGATGTTGTCGATCTTGACGAGCATGCCGAGACGTCGGCCGCGATGCTCGCTGAGGACGAGCGTGTCGCGCTGCATGACCGGGCGATCGAGTTCCGCCGGGCGCCACAGCTCGTTGAATGCCACGAGTCGACCGCTCGGGACGAACTCGACCGCCGAGATGAGCAGTGATCGCGGGCTCTGTGCCTCCAGCTCATCCTGGTCTCGAACCCGCTCGACCGTCCAGGTCTCCTCGCGTACCTCGAGCGCTCCTGCGGGAGCATCCGTCGCCATCCGGTTGCGCAGGGTTGCGAGGTCTTCCTCACGTTTCTCGGGAGTGCTGCCCTCCCACCGCACAACGCGGTAGTCGGGTCCGACTGCTTTCTCCGCTTTCGCGCGATGCGCGGCGAGTATTGACGGCGAAACGGGAAGCGGCAGCGAACTCATTCGCTGCACCTGCTCGAGTGCGAATCCGAGTCCGAGCGCGAACCGCACACCGTCGTCGCGGGCAGGGACAGAGCCGTAGCCGGTCGGCGACTTGATTCGCCTGCCGGGAACCTGACGACTCAGGAAACCACTCTGGTAGGTGAGCCGACCGTCGTCGCGCGCAATTCCATCCATCGCGTCGAAGATCGCGTGTCCGACTCCCCGGCGCCGGAACTCCGGGAGAACTTCGACCGTCATCCAGCCGAGTGGGTCGCGCGGCTCGGGAGCGTGCTCGTAGATTCCGCGACCAACGATTCGGCCGTCGATCCGGGCGAGGAACAGACGGCGCGGTTCGTGAGGATCCTGCCAGCGCGGAAGGAGCTCCTCGGCCGGGAAGGCCAGCTGGGCTCCGCCGACGGCGATCGCCTCGATCGCGTTGCGCATGTCGCACATCAGGACGAAGTCGTCCCATCCCTCCGCCCCGACAGCGCGAGGGATCTCGAACTCCTCTACCTCGATCCCGGCCACACTTCAACGAACCAGAGAACGCGATTCGCTGTCAAGCACTCAGCCGTTATGGCTTCAGGGGGAGTGTGACCGTGAAGACGGCTCCGCCCGCGACCGCCGTGCCCGCGCGAATGCTGCCACCGAGCCGGGAGACCAGCCGTGCGGCGATCGACAGCCCGAGCCCGGTGCCGACGGGACGCGAGTCGCGGTAGCGCTCGCGCAGAACGCCGCGCTCGAACGCGTCGGCGGCGTCGGCAGCAGTCAGGCCCGGTCCGCCATCCCGAACCTCGATGCTGGCGCCGGACTCGTTCGCCCAGCCAGCAATTCGGATGACGGACCCGGCCGGACTGACCCGCAGTGCGTTCTCCACGAGTCCGTCGACGATCTGGCGGACTCGTCGAGGATCGCTCCGGATGGTTCCCTCCTGCGTCTCGACGACCAGCTGCACGCCGAGGCCGGTCGCTCGACCGAGCCACGCGTCTCGGCTCGCTCGTAGCAGGTCGCCGAGGCCCAGCTCGACCGGCGTGATCGTGAAGTCGTCCGCCTCGAGTCGCGCCAGCTCGAGCAGGTCGGCGACGAAGTGGTCGAGCCGTGTCGTCTCGGCGATCAGGACTTCGCCAACCCCGGGCAGGTCGGCGGGACCGATCATGCCGTCGGAGATCGCCTCCGCGTACCCACGGAGCGCAGTAAGCGGCGTTCGGAGCTCGTGCGAGATCGACAGCAGGAATTCCCGCTGCCGCGCTTCGCTGGACGCCAGGGCACCGTCGAGCGCCCCGAGCGCATCCGCGACGGCGACGACCTCGGCCGGACCGGTTGTCTCGACCGTCACGCCGCGTTCGCCCCTGGCCATCCGCGCCGCGGTGCGCGCCACGCCGACGAGCGGGCGTGACAGCCAGCGCGAGAGGAGCGCGCCGGCGACAATGGCGACGGCGAGACCGATGAGCAGGGCGAGCACGATTCGGAACAGGGACCCCTGCGACTGGGCGTCGACGCTGCCGCGGGGGAGCGCGAGAACGAGCGAGCCACCGCCGCGCTTCGGCCGCATCTCGACGAGCGTCAGGCCCGCGGGGCCGCGGAGGGTGGTGGATGCCTTGATCCCGCGCTCGCCCTGGCGCACGAGCCGAGGCGTCAGCAGCTCGGCCGCGGCGCCGGTGACCTGGCCGTCCCTCGAGACCGTGCCGGCCTCCGTGTCGCCCAGGGCGAGGCGAACCCGCTCGTTGAGGTCGGTGACCGACGTGGATGCGGGCAGCTTCGCGAGGAGCGCGGTCTGGGCGGCAAGCTGCGCCCGGGCCTGGTCGATCGACGACTGGCGAACGAGTTGCAGCGAGACGCCGCCGGTGACCAGTACCGCGAGCGTCGCAACCGTGATCGTGACGAGGGTGATGCGTCCGCGAAGGCTGAGCGAGCGACGCATCAGTCGTCGCCGACGGCCGCGTAGCCGACGCCGCGCGACGTGCGGATCGGGCTCGCCTCGCCCAGCTTCGAGCGAACCTGGGCGATGTGGACATCCACGGTCCGTCCGCTCGCGTAGTCGGCCTGGCCCCAGACGCTCGACAGGAGTTCCTCGCGGGTGAAGACGCGGCCCGGGGAGCTGGCGAGTTTCGCCAGCAGGTCGAACTCGGTGCTCGTGAGAGTGACGACCGACTCGGCCGCCGTCACGCGGCGACGCTCCAGGTCGATCGAGACCGCACCCACGGTGAGAACCGTCGAGCTGTCCGGACCGCTCTGTCGGCGCAGCAGCGACTTCAGTCTCGCGACGAGTTCCCGCGGAGAGAACGGCTTGGTGAGGTAATCGTCCGCGCCGAGTTCGATGCCGAGAATGCGATCCACCTCGTCGTCCCTGGCGGTCACGAAGATGATGGGCGTCCAGTCGCCGGACTCGCGAAGCCGGCGGCAGATCTCGATTCCGTCGAGGCCGGGCAGTCCGACATCGAGGATGATCGCAACAGGACGAAGTCGGCGGATGGCGGCGAGCCCAGCGATCCCGTCGCGCTCCAGGTGCACGCCGAAACCCGCCTCCGTGAGGTAGAGGCGCTGCAGGTCGGCGATGGCGCGCTCGTCCTCGACAATCACCACCAGGCCTCGGGCGTCGGTCATGGCACCATTCAAGCCCATTGGATGCCCGGAATCGGGTTGGTTCGAGTCGCTCTTACGTGTCTCGAACATTGGCGCCCAATGCGGAGGATTTCACGCGGGCAGGTCGCGACGCCAGGCACCCTCGTAGCCGAACGGCACGAACCCTACGGACTCGTTGACCTCGAGCATGTGACGGTTCTCCTCGGCGTTAAACGTGAGAATCGCCGGATGTCCGGGGTGCAGGCGCTGCGCCTCCGCGAGATTGGCGAGTTTGAGTAGCATCCCGAGGCGATGACCGCGGTGTTCACGGCGAACGAGCGTGTCCTCCTGTGAAATCGTGCGGTCGGCCTCGAGCGGTACCGACACGGTCGTGAACCCGGCAAGGGTTCCCGTCGGAACGTGCTCCACGGCGGCCGTAGCGAGCGAGCGCGGACTGGCAGCGAGTCGTTCCTCGTTCGCGAGGAGGCGTTCGACGCTCCAGAGGTCCTCGGGTTCGTCGAGGCCGGCATCCGGTTCTTCGGTGCTCATGAGCTGGCGCAGGAACGCCATCTGTTCCCGCCAGTGCTCG
This sequence comes from Galbitalea sp., assembly GCA_036491035.1. Taxonomy (GTDB): domain Bacteria; phylum Actinomycetota; class Actinomycetes; order Actinomycetales; family Microbacteriaceae; genus Galbitalea. The sequence goes on from DASXCU010000052.1 coordinate 12,023, forward strand.
GGAGTGCGGTCGGTCCAGGTATGCACCGCGTATTCGGATCCGGTCGATTCGAGGGCGGCGGCAAGACGAGCCGAGACATCCACCGGCAGCGCGAGCCGACTGCCGCGAACGACCTGCTCGAGCCGGTAGCCCTTGCCCAACAGGAATCGCACCTCCGGGTTGGATCTCGGAACGGAGCCATGACCGGTAGGAGAAACGAGGCGCTCGCCGTCACCGTACGGCGACACCGCATACACGATCGCCTTTCGAATGCCGTCGGTGCGGGCGATCCCGTTCAGCTTGTCGCTGAGCGCCGAACCGACTCCGCGGTCTCGTGCACCACGAAGCACGTCGACCATGAGCCATGCCGTCTGCGGATCGTCGCCCGGTTCGATTTCGTAGCGTGCCATTCCGACCATCCGGTCGCCGTCCCAGGCGGCGAATAGCCGCGTCGGCTGGTTCTCCGTATCGAGCAGCTCCGGGAGCGCCTCGGCAGGGGTGTACGCGAGCTCATCGGTGCCGTAGCTGAGTGCCTCGTTGCCAAAATGGATGCCCATGGCGATGACGAAGTCGTCCCAGCCGGGCGCACCTGCGGACTCGGGGATGGCGAGCTCGTGGATTCGCACAGCTGCCGCCCCGGTCATGCCAACAGCCAACCATTTTCCGCCGCGATGCGCGCGGCTTCTGACGCGTTACGGGCGTCCGTCTTACCGATTGCCGCCGAGAGGTGATTGCGCACGGTGCCCTCGGAGAGGTGCAGCTGTGCGGCGACTTCGGCCGAGCTGTTGCCCTGCCGGACTGCGACCAGGACATCCGTCTCACGGGCGCTGAGTGGCGACGGCCCGGCTGCAAGGGACTCCGCGGCGAGAGCCGGGTCCACAACACGCTGGCCCGCAGCGACCCGGCGCACCGCATCCGCGAGCTGACCGGATGGGGTGTCCTTCACGACGAATCCGGACGCCCCGGCCTCGAGTGCGAGTCGCACGTATCCGGGGCGACCGAACGTGGTTACGACCAGTGCGCGACAGCTCGGGAATCCGGCGCGAAGCGCTCGTGCCGCACCGATTCCGTCGAGCCCGGGCATCTCGACGTCGAGCAGTGCGACGTCCGCTTGTGCCGCCCGTGCGGCCTCGACGACTTCGTCGCCGCGGCCGACCTGCGCGACGACCTCGAGGTCGTCTTCGAGATCGAGAAGGGATGCGATCGCTCCGCGAACGAGGGCCTGGTCGTCGGCAAGGAGCAGCCGGATCATCGAGCTGCCTTTCCGACGGTCAGCGAGAATCCACCGGAACCGCGAGCGACCGAGAGCGTGGCGCCGGCCTCCGTTGCGCGCTCGGTGAGTCCCTTCAGACCGTTGCCGGACGGACCCCGCGGCACGGACTGCGTGCCGTCGTCACGCACGCGCAGCTGGCGCGACTCGAATTCCACCCAGCAGCGCTTCGCGTTGGAGTGGCGGATGACGTTCGTCACGCCCTCGCGAAGCACCCAGCAGAAGAGGGGGCGGAGGTCTTCGTCGACCGCGTCGGCGTCGGCGGGAAACTGAGCCTCGATACCGGCGGCCTCGAGTGCTGTCTTCGCCGCGGAGAGCTCGGAGTCGAGGTTCATCTCCCGATAGCTCGTGACCGCGGCGCGAAGGTCGGCGAGCGCCGTGCGAGCGAGCTGCTCGATGTCCTTGATCTCCGCGGCGGCCTTTTTGGGGTCGCGCTCGACCAGCCGCCCGGCGAGCTCGGACTTCACTGCGACAACGGTCAGCGAGTGGCCGAGCACGTCGTGCAGGTCACGGGCGAGCCGCGCGCGTTCCTCCGCTGCGGCGAGCGTCGCGATCGTCGCCTGGGCATCCCGCAGCTTGCGGTTTGCGGCAATCTGGTTGGTGATTGCGATGAGCGAAATGAGGACGCTCACGGTCACGAACGGAGCGATTGCGGTGCCGTTTCCCAGGCTGTCCTTCTGAATAAGGGCCACCACCCCCTGCGCCGCGATGACGATCCCGCCGAGGGCGATCGTGGCTCGCAATCCAAGCCAGCAGAACGGGACCATTGCGGCGACGAGCGTCCAGACCCAGACCGTAAATACGCCAACGAAAGGGATCAGCGCAAAGGTCGCCAGCCAGTAGATGACAATTGCGATCGTGCGAAAACGTGTGGACTCTGGCCAGATCAGGGGCGGAAGAACGACATAGCAGAGGTAGAAGAACACCAGAAGACCGGTGGCAGCGAGCTCCGTGCCGAGGCCGCCGCCGCTGGTCCACACGTAGACGAACTCCGCGATCTGGTAGACGAGTCCGAAGATGGTCCCGAAGTACCACCGGTACGCGCCCTGGTTCAGCAGCCGGGCTCGGATTCCCGATCCCGGCCGCTGACGTCCGATTGTCGACACGTTTGTCACTTTACTTCCGCGGTCTCGCGTCGCATCAGGCCCGAGCGGAATCCCGGCGGTAGCGCCAGGCGATGAGAGCGGCCAGGGCCGCGGTCCAGGCACCGAGGATCAGTGTCGGGATCCCGATGTTGCCGCTGAGGCTCGCCCCCATCTGACCCACGCGGTTCAGCCAGTAGGACGGGACGATCTGGGCGAAGTTAGTGACCCAGTGCGGCATGATGTCGAGCGGAATCCACAGTCCGCCGAGGATGGCGAGCCCGAGGAACGTGATCATGAAGAGCGGCTGCGCGAACGACGGCTTCGCGAACTGGGCGATGAAGATCGCGATCAGGGAGAACGGGATCGTGCCGAGCCACAGTCCGAGTCCGGCCATCACCCATGCGCCCACGGAGAGCTGGGCGTGCATCCCGAGGATCGAGACTCCGAAGATCACGAGGATCGCGAGCAGGCCGACGGCGAGCGTCGCCGACACCTTGCTGACGAGGTAGCCGGTTCCGGAGAGCGGCGTGATGCGCAGCTGACGGTTCCACCCCACCGAGCGTTCGTTGACGATGGTGAAGGCCTGCGCGAGCGCCGCCATCATCGCGGCGTAGCCACCCTCCTGCACCGTCGTGACGACAATCCACGGCAGGTGCACGACCTTGTCGAACCCGCTGCCGTACGTGCCGCCGAAGACGACGAGCAGCAGGATCGGGATCGCGAACGTGAAGACGAGCGAGCGCGCGTTGCGCAGTTGGCGGCCGAGTTCGAGGCCGAAATACCGGATGTTCATTTGCTTGCTCCTTCGAGTGCGGTGTCCGTGGTTGCTGAGTGCTGGGTAAGCGCCATGAAGGCGTCGTCCATGTTGCGGGAAACGATTTCGATGTCGGAGGCGGCCGGGTAAAGGTCGAGGAGCGCGCGGAGCGTCGCATCCGAGTCCTCGGTCTGCAGCGCGACGCGGGTGCCCTTCCGTTCGGTGTGGGTTACTCCGACGAGCCTGGCGAACTGGTCGATGCCGATCCCTGAGCCTGAAGAACTCGAAGCGTCGAAGCTCAGCGTGCGACCGCTCACGACCGACTTGACCTCGGACGGTGTGCCGTCGGCGATGATCCGCCCGGCGCTGAGGATGACGATGCGGTCGGCGAACGTGTCGGCCTCGTCCAGGTAGTGGGTGGCGAAGACGACGGTCTTGCCGAGCTCCGTGAATTCCCGCATCGACTCCCAGAAGCTGTGGCGAGCCGAGACATCCATGGCGGCGGTCGGCTCGTCGAGGATCAGGAGGTCGGGGTTGGAGACGACGGCGACCGCGAATCGCGCTCGCTGCATCTGGCCGCCGGACAGGCTCGCGATCTTCTGCTTTGCGAGATCGGTGACGCCCGCCCGCGCCATGGCATCATCGACGCTAAGGGGATGCTTGTGCAGCGAGTGGATCAGAGCAACGGATTCGCGGACGGTCGTGGTCGGCAGCAGGGCGCCGCCCTGCAGCATTGCCCCGACCCGGCCATCCACGATGGCCTGGCGCGGGTCCTCGCCGAACAGCTGCGCGTCGCCGCTGGTGGGGCGTGCGAGTCCGAGCAGCAGGTCGATGGTCGTCGACTTGCCGGCGCCGTTCGGCCCGAGCAGCGCCACGACTTCGCCCGGTCGGATGGTGAGGTTCACGTCGTTCACGGCCGTGAGCGTGCCGAATTTCTTCGTGAGTCCGGTGAGCCGAATAGCGGGAGCGTTTGTCATAGTTCGATCGTCCCGGGAGACGCGGGGCGGCGCCCATATTGCGGATCATGACTTTGCCGTGACATTTGTCATGATCGCTGGGCGAGAATCGAAATGCATTGCGCGAAGGAGGGTCATGATCACGGGCGCGGCGGTTCTCGGGATGGCCCTTGTCGCGCTCGGCATGGTGCTGATCCCCGGACCGAACATGATCTACCTGGTTTCCCGCAGCGTGAGCCAGGGTCCGCGCGCCGGACTCGTTTCGCTGGGCGGAACGTTCGTCGGTTTCCTTGTCTACATGACGCTCGCCAACCTGGGGCTCGCCGCGGTGTTTCTCTACGTGCCGGCGCTGTACATCGGAGTGAAGATCGCGGGTGCCGCGTACCTGCTGTATCTCGCGTGGAAGACGTTGAAGCCGGGCGGCGCATCCGTTTTCGAGCCGCGCGAACTGCCGCGGGACTCACGCTGGAAGCTGTTCCGCATGGGGCTCGTCACGAACCTGCTGAACCCGAAAGCCGCGATCATGTATCTCGCGCTCATCCCGCAGTTCGTGGACCGCTCGGCGGGTCACGTGATCCTTCAGGGCTTCCTGCTCGGCGGCGTGCAGATCACGGTCAGCATGATCGTCAACTCGATCATCGTCGTGCTGGCCGGAGCCATCTCGGGATTTCTTCGCTCACGTCCAGCCTGGCTGAGGTGGCAGCGTTGGGTGACCGGATCCCTGCTCGGACTGGTCGGAATCAAGCTCGCGATCGACGCATCGAACGCCGCGGCGTAGCGGGTCAGGCCGTCGCCGGCACGGGGTCGTCGTCGAGTCGATAGCGGCGAAGGGTCGGCGTGAAGATCGCGATGAGGATGGTCCCGAGGGAGGCAGCGAGTCCGCCGAGGATGAGACTCTCGCTTCCCGAGCTGGCTGCGGCGACGAGCCCCGCTCGGATGTTGCCGAGCTGTGGGCCGCCGGCACCCACGACGAAGTCGAGAGCGTTGACTCGTCCGCGGTAGGCGTCCGGGGTCGCGAGCTGGACGATCGTTCCGCGAGCGATGACGCTGATCGCGTCTCCGGCGCCGGCGACCGCCAGGAACGGGATGGCGCCCCACAGCAACGGAATCGCGCCGAACGCGGCGAGACTGCCGGCCCACAGGAGGCCGCCGACGAGCATGAGGATGCCCGGATGCTTCGACCGCGTGATCCGGCCCGAGACGAGACCGACGAGGAGGCCGCCGACCGCGAGCGAGGGCAGGAAGAGCCCGAGTGTGACCGGAGAACCGCCAAACTTCTCCGAATTGATGACCGGGAACATCGCGACCGGCATCGACAGGACGGTCGCGTTGAGGTCGGCGAGAAACGCCCCGATCAGGATGGGCGTCCGAACGACCTGCCGGAATCCACCGACCACACTGCGATCGTGAGTTCCATCCGCGTTCCGATCGGGAGGCATGGTCGGCAGGCCGAACACACCGTAGATCGCGGCGAAGAAGGTCACCGTGTCGAAGAGGAAGCAGCCGTCCACGCCCCAGGCGGCGATCGCGAATCCGGCGATCACCGGACTTCCGAGCAGCAGCATCTGCCCGGCGATGTTATTGAGCGCGTATCCGGCCGGAATCAGCTTCTTCGAGAGCAGGCGCGGGATGAACGCTCGGGCGGCCGGGGCGCTGAGCGAGTTGAGACCGCTCTGCACGATGATTAGCCCGAACAGCCACACCAGCTGGTGCGTGCCGGAAATGACCACGGCGGCCATCGCCGTTGCCGCCAGCACCTGCCCAACCCGGGTGAGCAGAACGAGTCGCCGGCGGTCGAAGCGGTCGGCGAGGTGGCCGCCAATCAGGCTGAACACGATGAGCGGAACCAGTTGCACCAGTCCGACCAGACTGAGGAGCGCCGCATTGTGGCTGATCGTCCACACGTAGTAGAGCAGGGCGAACGACGCGACCTGGCTGCCGAGGCCGGAGAGCGTGGTGCCCACCCAGAGTCGCCGGAACGACGAACTGGTGCGTAGGGGCCGGAGGTCGACCAGCAGGCTTCGGGCGCTCACTTCTGTGCGTCGAGCTGGAGCTGTGCGCGCAGACGCTCGGTGAAGGTCCGTCGTTCGAGTGCGCCACGGAGGTCCGCGATGAGCTGGCCCAGTTCGTACGGCACCTCGGAGTCGAGTTCGGTGAGGACCGCCTCGGTCGCGAACCACTCCCGACGGAGCGGTTCGATGAGGGCGCGACCGGCGGGGGTGAGCTCGATCATCCGGCTCCGCGCATCCACACCCGGCGCGGACTGGATGAGTCCGTCCTTGCGCATTGCCGTCACGGTCTGGCTCATCGCCGAGTGGGTGACGTTGACCTCGCGGGCCAGCTCGCGGATGCTGAGTGGTCCGCCCTCGAGGAACATGATCGCCATGCTGAAGCGCGGCCGGACACCGACAATGCCGAGCTCGGCGTAGACCTCGCTGATGCCCGCATCCATCCGGTCGAAGATGTCGCGCATGCCTCGCCACCTGCTGGGAAGCGCATCTCTCTGGGGCGTGAGTTCGGTAGGCATTCCTCAACTGTAACAGCACTTATACAACAGCGCTTACATAATTGTGTTGCGACTCCGGGGTCGGAGTGGTGGCGGGAGAAACTGCTCCGCTGCGGGAGCAGCTACTCCCTCCGCGAGCCGGTTTCTCCCGCCACCTCTCGCAGGTTCTGCCGCCACCGGGATGAGACGGGGAGAGGCGGCGGTTCGGGTACCGTAGTCCCAGACATCGGCCACGAAGCGAAAGGGGCGCCCTTGTACCTCAAGAGCCTGACGCTCAAAGGCTTCAAGTCGTTCGCCACCTCCACCACCTTCGCGTTCGAGCAGGGCGTCACCTGCGTCGTCGGCCCCAATGGATCCGGCAAGAGCAACGTCGTCGACGCGCTCGCCTGGGTCATGGGGGAGCAGGGAGCGAAGACGCTTCGCGGCGGCAAGATGGAGGACGTCATCTTCGCCGGCACGGCGACAAAGGGACCTCTCGGTCGCGCCGAGGTCCTGCTGACCATCGATAACTCGGATGGTGCGCTTCCGATCGACTACACCGAAATCACGATCTCCCGCACACTGTTCCGCAACGGCGGAAGCGAGTACGCGATCAACGGCGAGAGCTGCCGACTGCTCGACGTGCAGGAACTGCTCAGCGACTCGGGCCTCGGCCGCGAGATGCACGTCATCGTCGGACAGGGACAGTTGGATGCGGTTCTCCACGCGAGCGCGGACGAGCGACGCGGCTTCATCGAGGAGGCCGCCGGAATCCTGAAGCACCGCCGTCGTAAAGAGAAGACGATCCGCAAGCTCGAGGCGATGCAGGCGAATCTGACCCGCCTCTCCGACCTCGCCGGCGAAATCCGTCGACAGCTGAAGCCGCTCGGCCAGCAGGCCGAGATCGCGCGCGAGGCGCAGACCATCGCCGCGATCGTTCGGGATGCCCGCGCCCGCATTCTCGCGGACGACGTGCACCAGCTGCGCGAGTCGCTGACCGCGTTCAGCCGCAGCGAGAACGAACGCAAGAGCGAACGCATCGTGCTGCAGGAGCAACTGGACCAGGCGCGACTTCGCGTCGGACGCATCGAGCAGGCGATGGTCGGCGACGCCGTCGACCACGCGCGACAGACCGCGTTTGCGCTCGAACAGGTGCAGGGCAACCTGCGCGGCCTCTACACGCTCGCCAACCAGAAGCTCGCCTTCCTCGGCCAGCAGTCCGAGGTGGCCGCAACGAGTACGACCATCTCCGAGAGCATGGTCGCGGATGCCCGGGACGAGGCGGATCGCCTGCGCACGGACGTGACCGCGGCAGAGGTCGCCGTCGGCGCCGCGGCCGGAGCGACGGCCACAGCGAAAGCGTCGCTCGACTCTCTCGACGAGGAGATCAGCTCACAGAGCGCCCTCGTCTCGAAGCATGACCTGGAGGTGGCGCGCCTCGCCGGGCAGATCGATGTCGCCCAGTCCCGTCTCGCTGCCACCGAGGGCGAGCTGGTGCGCCAGCAGGCGGCGCTGGCCGAAGCCGAGCAGCGGCGCGAGGCGACGCGGGCCGAGTTTGTGGCGCTCGAGGCGGAAGCCGCGACGACGGATGCGGGCGACGGCAAGCTCGACAGTCTCTACGAAGAGGCAGAGACCCACGTCTCGGGGCTGCAGGCCTCGATCGAGACGATGCGCGACGACCTTCACGCCCTCGAGCGGGAGCGGGATGCGCTCGCCGCCCGAACTTCCGCTCTGTCGATGGCGGTCGACCAGAAGGACGGTTCGGCGTCGATCGTCGGAAGTCCGGGCATCCGCGGACTGGTCGCCGAGCATGTTCGCGTGAAGCCCGGGTACGAGGCAGCGATCGCAGCAGCGCTCGGAACACTGGCCGACGCGGTTCTCGCCGACGACCACGATGCCGCACTGTCCGCCCTCGGCAGCGCACGCGACTCGGATGCCGGTCGCGTCGAGATCGTTGTAGCGGATGCGCCGGGCGCGACCGCGCTCGCGGGGCTTCCCTCCGGTGCGGCCGCCGCCGCCGACTTCGTGACAGCTCCCCCCGGAGTTCTGGGCATCCTCGCGCGAGTCGTCATCGTGGACGACCTCGATGTCGCACGCGCAGCGTGGCCGGCGCTGCGCAAAATCGGCGGGCTCACGGCGATCACCCGGGCCGGTGACGTGCTCACCGAGTACGTCCTGCGCGGTGGCACCGGTGGCAAGCGGTCCCGTCTCGAGCTCGTCGCCGAGCGGGACGCGGCCGCGGAGCGACTCAGCGTCGTCAGCACCTCGATCGAGAGGGCCCGGTTCGCCCTCGCCGAGAAGCGCGGCGCCCTGGAGACCGCGCAGGAAGACGCCGCC
>DASXCU010000053.1:0-3242 GCA_036491035.1 Galbitalea sp.
CCACTCTCTCGCTGGCCGGTCGGCTGCGGGACCTGGGCGACCCCGAGCTGGTAGCCCTGCTGACCCTGCGCGAGGTTCGGGATTCCCGCCTCGGCGATTTCTTTGACCTGGCGGATGCGCTGCTCGATCCGGCGAGCATCCAGAAGGCGCTCGCCGGCCTCGATCGCCCGACCCTCGCCGCGATCGCGACACTGACGCCGAAGTCGACCCGGCCCGAACTCCAGCGCGCGTACGATCTTGCGCTCGTCGACCGCGTGGACAGCGACTGGGCATCCTACGAACCAGTCGCGGAGCAACTCGCCAGCTGGCCGTCGATCGGCCTGCCGAGCGCCGCGGAGCTGGAGCGGGAGCCGGCGCCCGCGAGCCTGATGCCAGTCAGCCCGGCCGACGCCCGCTTCATCGATCACTCCGCCAGCGAGCACGCCTTCAACGCGACCAATGCCGTCGCCGCGCTGCTCAGCGAGCTGCAGCACGAGCCGGCGCGTGAACTTGCCCGCGGAGGTATCGCGCTTCCGGAGACCAAACGACTCGCGACGGCGATGGCGGTTGAACTCGACGACGTTGCCCCCCGCGTCGATATCGCGGCACGCGCCGGGCTCGCCAATCTCGAGAACGGCAGCTGGCTCGTCACCGATCTCGCCGACGAGTGGATGCTCCGCTCCGGCGACGCTCGCTGGGCGCGACTCGCTGGCGCCTGGTTCGAACGACTGCCCGACGACATCCGGCAGTTGCTGGGCTCCCGCGCGGGCGCGACCTGGGGCGATCGCCTCGCCGACTATGTGGCGTGGCTGTTCCCGGCCGGCGGGGAGTGGATGCGCGAGCGCACGCTGGCCTTCTCGCGCGAGGCCGAGATCCTCGGCATCACCGCGAATTCCACGCCGAGCTCCGCCGGTGCCGCACTGCTCACGGGCGGGGAGGATGCAGCGGCGGCACTGATGAGGGAACTGTTCCCGCCCGAGATCGACAAGGTGTACCTGCAGCACGACCTCTCGATCGTCGCCCCCGGACCGCTGGTACCGAAACTGGACGGGCGGCTCCGCACGATGGCCGACGTCGAGACGCGCACACTGGCGACGACGTACCGGATCAGCGAGGGCACGGTCAATCGCGCGCTGACGATGGGCGAGACGGCCGCCAGCATTCGGGACTTCCTGGGTGGCATCAGCCTGACCGGCATCCCGCAGCCGCTCGAGTACCTGATCGCGGGCGCCGCCGCCCGGTTCGGATCCCTGCGGGTCGGGGCCATTCTCGAGCCACCGACCGCAGCCGACCAACAGGGCGCGCAGAGCTACATCACGGCAACGGATGCGACGGTCATGTCGGCGATCGTCGTCGACCACGGACTCATCGCGCTGGGACTGACCCGGATCGGACCATATAAGGCGGTCAGCCGATTCCCGTCCGAAGTCGTCTTCTGGTCACTCAGCGAGGCGCGGTACCCGGTCGCCGCCGAAGACGCGAACGGCACGATCATCCTGCTCGACCGGCCGCGAAGCACGCGATCGAACGTCGGTTCACAGGAGTCGCGCGCGGAAGCAATCGTCGCGCGACTGCGGCTGATCGGTGACTCGACGCTCGCGGAGGACGGGCAGGCGTGGCTCGAACGCCAGATCGACGCAGCGATCAAGGCGAAGATCGGGCTGACGGTGACTGTGGCGATGCCGGATGGGTCATCCGTGGAGTTGCAGCTCGAGCCGGCGAGCCTCGCCGGCGGCCGACTGCGGGCGCGGGATCGGCGTTCGGACCTGGAGCGCACCCTGCCGCTCTCGAGCATTACCGCCGTCGGCCCGGCGGAGCAGTAGCCCCCGCCGCTAGGCTGGAGGGATGCCCTTGCCCGACGGTCCGCTGATTGTCCAGAGCGATCGCACCGTACTCCTGGAGGTCGCGCATCCGGCCGCCGAGGATGCTCGCCACGACCTCGCCGTGTTCGCGGAGCTCGAGCGGGCACCCGAGCACATCCACACCTACCGCATCACGCGGCTCGGCCTGTGGAATGCCCGAGCGGCCGGCCACCCCGCCGAGGACATGCTGGCGACGCTCGACCGGTACAGCAGGTTCCCGATCCCCCAGAGCGTCTCGGTCGACATTACGGAGACCGTGGGGCGCTACGGTCGGCTCGTGATCGAGCGGGCGGAGGACGGCGCCCTCACACTGACCGCGACCGACAAGGCGGTGCTCAGCGAGATCACCCGCGCGCGGAAGGTCGCGTCGCTGCTGTTCGAGAAGCGCGGCGACCAGACCTACGTGGTGCAGGCGTGGGCGCGCGGCCAGCTCAAACAGGAGTTACTGAAGCTCGGCTGGCCCGCCGAGGACCTGGCCGGCTACACGCCTGGGACACCGCATCCGATGTCCCTGGTCGAAAATGGCTGGGCCCTTCGCGACTACCAGAACAAAGCTGTCAGCAACTTCTTCGACCACGGCTCGGGCGTCGTCGTGCTCCCCTGCGGCGCCGGCAAGACGCTGGTCGGAGCCGGCGCGATGGCAACCGTCCAGACGACCACGCTCATCCTCGTGACGAACACGGTCTCTGCTCGCCAATGGCGCTCCGAACTGCTGAAGCGCACGACGCTCACCGAGGAAGAGATCGGCGAGTACTCGGGGCTCGTTAAGCAGGTGCGTCCGGTCACGATTGCGACCTACCAGATTCTCACCGCGCGTCGGCAGGGCGAGTACACCCACCTCGCGCTGCTCGACGCGCTCGACTGGGGCCTGGTGATCTACGACGAGGTGCACCTGCTCCCTGCCCCCGTATTTAAGCTCACCGCCGATCTGCAGGCGCGACGCCGACTGGGACTCACGGCAACTCTCGTGCGCGAGGACGGCCGCGAGGGCGACGTGTTCAGCCTCATCGGCCCGAAGCGCTTCGATGCTCCGTGGAAGGAGGTCGAGGCACAGGGCTTCATCTCCCCCGCTTCCTGCTACGAGGTTCGCATCGACCTGCCCGAGCAGGAGCGCCTCGAGTACGCGGCCTCCGCGGATGACGAGCGCTACCGCCTCGCCGCGACGGCACCCGCGAAGCTCGGTGTCGTGAAGGAACTGGTGAAGAAACACGATGGCGAACGCATCCTCGTGATCGGACAGTACCTCGACCAGATCGACGCACTCGCCGAGGCCCTGGGTGCGCCCAAGCTCACCGGCGCGACGCCGGTTGATGAGCGCGAGCGGCTGTACCAGGAGTTCCGCGACGGGACGACGAAGCTGCTCGTTGTGTCGAAGGTCGCCAACTTCAGCGTCGACCTGCC
>DASXCU010000054.1:0-1665 GCA_036491035.1 Galbitalea sp.
GTGGCACGGTAGGCGTCGAGGTCGTTGAGCAGGCGGCGGGCCTGGTTCTCGCCGGCGTCGAGGCCGGTGAGCCGCAGGAGCCGCCGACTGTGGTGGCCCGCGTCCACGACCTTCGGCTGGATGCGCACCTGCGTGCCGCTCTCATCCGTCTTGATCGCCAGTTCTTCAATGTCGAAGCCCAGGCTGTTGAGCCGTTCGACGCGTCGGTTGATGCGCCAGCGTTCGGACTGGTCGAACTCCTCGGGACCGGTGAGTTCCTTCCAGAGGTTGCGATACGACCGGGCGATGCCGTTGCTGATCTCGATCGGATCGAGGTCCTCATCCAGACGACCGCCGGACTGCAGGTCGAGCAACTCACCCGCGATGTTGACCCGCGCGATCTCGAGGTCGTTCTCCCGCTGGCCGTTCGATAGCCCGTCGTAGAGCTGGCCGGTCTCGGCGTCGACCAGATACGCCGCGAACGCTCCGGCGTCCCGTCGGAACAGCGTGTTCGACAGCGAGACGTCGCCCCAGAAGAATCCGACGATGTGCAGGCGCACGAGCAGAACGGCGAGAGCATCCACGAGCCGAGTGGCGGTCTCGGGGCGCAGCGACTGCGAGTACAGGGCGCGGTAGGGGAGCGAGAACTTGAGGTGCCGGGTGACAAGTACGGAGTCGAGCTCGTTGCCCTCCGCGTCGGTGCGGTTCGTGATCACGGCCACCGGCTCGACGCACGGCACGTCGATGCGCTGCAGGGTGCGCAGCATGTCGTACTCGCGCCGGGCAAACTCCTCTGACGTCTCCTTGATCGCGATCACGTAACCGCTGAGATGCGCGAAGCGCACGAGGTGTCGTGAGATGCCCTTGGGGAGCGCGGCGATCGTGTCGTCCGGCCACTCCTCGAGCGGCAGGCTCCACGGCAGGTCGAGAAGATCGGGATCCGCAATCGCGGACGTGATGTTGAGCGAACCGGGCATCCGATTCCTTCGTCTAATGAGAAAGGGGCCCGTCGCCCGGTGGATCGAATCCTCCGGATGACGGGCCCGAATCTACGACTAGCCCTTCTTGGTGCGCGAAAGGTCCTCGGCGGGAACGGTCACGGCCTTGCCGAGGCGGTTGCCGCTCTCGGTGTCGAACAGGTGGATGTGGCCTTCCTTGGGCGTGAGGAATACCTTGTCGCCGGCGACGGGGTGCTTGCGACCATCGACGCGAACACACAGGTCAACGCGCTGGCCGTCGACCTCGGCGTGGCCGAAGAGGTTACCGTCTGCGCCGAGCTCCTCGATGACGTCCACCTCGACCGGAAGTCCGGTACCGGAGTTGGAGAGCGTGACATCTTCGGGGCGGATACCAACCGTGACCGTCTTGCCGTTGATCGCGGCGAGCGTGTCACGCTCGACCTTGACCACGTGCGAGCCGAACTTGACACCGTCGGACGTGAAGTCGGACGGGAACAGGTTCATCGCCGGGCTGCCGATGAAGCCGGCAACGAAGACGTTCGTCGGGTTCTCGTACAGGTCGCGCGGGGTGCCGATCTGCTGCAGCACGCCATCCTTGAGCACCGCGATGCGGTCACCCATCGTGAGCGCCTCGGTCTGGTCGTGGGTGACGTAGACGGTGGTGACACCGAGTCGACGCTGCAGCGACGCGATCTGCGTGCGCGTCTGAACGCGGAGCTTGGCGTCG
>DASXCU010000055.1:0-8804 GCA_036491035.1 Galbitalea sp.
GCGGCGATCATCTTCTTGGGGGTGCGCTGCGAGTAGTCGCGCGGGTGTGGTCCGTGAACAATTCCACCACCGGTCATCTGGGGCGCGCGGATCGAGCCCTGACGAGCGCGACCGGTTCCCTTCTGCTTGAACGGCTTGCGGCCGGCACCCGAAACCTCGCCGCGGCGAAGAGTGTTGTGCGTGCCCTGACGTGCCGCAGCGAGCTGCGCGACAACGACCTGGTGGATGAGCGGAACGTTGGTCTGAACGTCGAACAGGTTCTCGGGGAGCTCGACGCTGCCCGACTTCTTGCCCTTGACGTCAAGCACGTCAATTGAGGTAGCCATTCGACTAGACCCCCTTCACTGCGTTGCGGACGAAAACGATGCGGCCGCGAGCACCGGGAACGGCGCCCTTGACGAGCAGCAGACCCTTCTCGAGGTCGACCGAGTGAACCTTGAGGTTCAGGACGGTGACGCGGTCGCCACCCATGCGGCCCGCCATGCGCATGCCCTTGAAGACCCGGCTAGGGGTCGAGGATGCGCCGATGGAGCCCGGCTTGCGGTGGTTGCGGTGCGAACCGTGCGACGACGAGACGCCCTTGAAGTTGTGGCGCTTCATGACACCGGCGAAGCCCTTGCCCTTGCTGGTCCCGACGACATCGACGAACTGGCCGGCCGCGAAGCGGTCAACGGCGAGCTCCTGTCCGAGCGCGTACTCGGAGGTGTCATCCGTGCGCAGCTCGGTCAGGTGACGGCGCGGCGTGACGCCCGCCTTATCGAAGTGACCGGTGAGCGGCTTCGTGACCTTGCGCGGGTCGATCTGGCCGAATGCGATCTGCACGGCCGAGTAGCCGTCGACCTCCTGCGTGCGCAGCTGGGTCACGACGTTCGGGGTGATCTCGACGACCGTGACGGGGATGAGCTTGTTGTTCTCATCCCAGACCTGGGTCATGCCGAGCTTTGTGCCGAGCAGGCCCTTGGTGGATTTGATGGAAGACATGGTGGGGTCCTACAGCTTGATCTCGATGTTGACGTCGGCTGGCAGGTCGAGACGCATAAGCGAGTCGACAGCCTTCGGCGTCGGGTCAATGATGTCGATCAGACGTTTGTGGGTGCGCTTCTCGAAGTGCTCGCGGCTGTCCTTGTACTTGTGAGGAGAGCGGATCACAACAATCACGTTCTTCTCCGTAGGCAGCGGCACCGGGCCGACGACAGTCGCGCCCGCACGGGTCACGGTGTCGACAATCTTGCGCGCCGAGCTGTCGATGACCTCGTGGTCGTACGACTTAAGTCGAATGCGGATCTTTTGTCCCGCCATGTCTGACTCGCTTTCTAGCTAGTTGTTGTAACGCTGCGAAAGCGGGCCGACGGCCATTGCTGGCCGGCGGTAACTGACGCACCACTGTTTATCTGTCAAAAGTTGTTGCTGGTCGTGCCTCAAACCCGCGCGCGAACGTGAGTAATCGATTGGATCGATTTCGGATTTGATTGAGTCGTGTTCTGCCATCCGAGGCCCAGACTCGCTGTTCAAAAAACGCAGCCTGTGCACAAACGGAACGGTGATCCGGGCGCGAAGCACCGGAATGTGGAACTACACGAGTTTGCCACATTGACTGGCATGCTGCAACCCGGGCGTGTCGCGCTCCGATGGAGCGCGTGGACTCGTCCTTCGGACTCGCTCAGATTTGTCCCGACCGTCACGCGTGCGCTCGCTCAGACCGCTGCCGAAACCGCCACTTTCGCGCCCGCTCGGGACGTCAGGACGAGCGTGAGTACGCCGGCGAGGTAGAAGACCATGGCGGCATAGAGGGCGAAATAGCCCCCCGAAAAGTGGATGATGACCGCACCGATCGCCGCCCCGACCCCCATGCACGCCACTGCGAGAAGCCGGGGTGCCCAGTTCTCGTACTTGCCGCCGGCGATGCGGCTGTCTCGTGCGAGATTGGCGAGCGTGTTCGTGACGACGATTGTCGTCACATCCGCGTTTCCGATCGGCTTGACGGCCGACACCTGCGATCCCATCACGCAGGCGAGCAGGAAGGTCAGCACCAGCAGGATGGGCTGGTCGAGGTGGCGCAGTACCGTCCACGTCGTCGCGATGCCCACCGCGAGCAGGCCGCCCGCCAGCAGCACCCAGGCGGAGACCCGGGGCAGGCCCTTCGGATGTCCGCGGCCGACGATGCGTCCGCCGACGATCGTCCCGACGACGAAGCCGAGCAGCGCCAGTGAGTTGTTGACGAACGGGATCGTCTTCACGCCGGCGATGGCGAACCCGATGAAGAGCAGGTTGCCCGTCATGTTGCCGGTGAAGACGTGGTCGAGCGCCAGATAGCTGTCGGCGTCAATCACGCCCGTCGATACCGTGAGCAGCAGCAAACCCGCCGTGTACCTGTGATGAATGTGCATCTGAACCATCAGTCAAAAGGCTAGCCGCTCGGTGAGGCAGGTACCGGACGCCCCAGAGCGTAACGCGGCCAACTGCCTCGGCCACGATCGAAAGGTCCATCTTGGAGCTGCCGGACAACCGTTCGGCGAAATCGATCGGTATCTCGCGGATGCGCAGCCCCGCGTCTCTCGCGCGCAGGAGCATCTCGATCTGGAAGCAGTAGCCCTGCGCATCCACCGTGCCGTAGTCCATCGCGAGCAGCGCGGCGGCGCGAAAGACCCGGTATCCGCCGGTGATGTCCGCGAACGGCAGGGCGAGAGCGACCCGGGCGTACAGGCTGCCCGCGCGCGAGAGAATCCTTCGGCGCAGAGCCCAGTTCGGGGCACTACCACCCGGGACCCAGCGCGACCCGAGTACAACGTCGGCGGAGTCGATGCCCGCGATCAGACCGGGCAACTGTTCGGGCTGGTGCGAGCCGTCGCCATCCATCTCGACCAGCACGTCGTAGCCGGCGTCGATCCCCCAGTCGAATCCGGCGCGGTACGCCTTCCCCAGCCCGGACTTTCCCGGACGATGCAGCACCGAGATGAAGCCGGACGCGGCCGCGAGTTCGTCCGCGAGGCGGCCGGTGCCGTCGGGTGAGTTGTCGTCGACGACGAGGATGTCCGCACCGTCTGTCGCGGCGAGAACACGTCGCGTGATCTCGGAAAGGTTGTCGATCTCGTTGTAGGTCGGAATCACGACGAGCACTCGGCGACCGGTTCTGCTGTTCATTCCCCGATTCTCGACAGCGGAACTGGGGTCGAAGCCCGAGAAGTCGCGTCAGGACCTGAAGATCCTCACAGGCGAAGCGCGGCGGATCTTACGTCGGCAGCAGCGGCAGGGTCACAGTCGCGCGCACGCCGCCCGCCTCGCGCGACTCGAGCGTGGCCGTGCCGCCGCTTCGCGTCGCGATGGCTTTCACGATCGCGAGACCCAGCCCGCTGCCGCCCGCCTCGCGCGGACGTGACACGGCGGGGCGGGTGAACCGGTCGAAGGCGACCTGCAGGAAGTCCTCCGACATTCCGTATCCCGAGTCGACGACCGTCAGAACGAGGCGGTCCGTATCGCCCTCGAGGCGCACCCGTACGGCTGCGCCGCGGTGCGACGCCGCGATGGCATTGGCCACCAGGTTGTCGATCAGTCCAGCGAAGTCCACCGTTCGGACGGCGACCGACGACTTCGGCGGAACGCCCTCGTGGGTGAAGTCGACCGAGACGGCGCGAGTCGAGCCGAGGACGATAGCCCGGTCCATGCTGCGCAGGAACTCGGCGACCAGTTCCTCACCCGTCGTCGCCGGGGGCGGCTCCTCGGCCTCGATCCGGGACAGCGTAAGCAGGTTGGTGGTCAGGTTGGACAGGCGGTCGAGCGTGCCCTCGGCGGCCGTGATCTCCTTCTCCAGCGCGACGGCGTTCCCGGCCGACAGGTGCGCGAGCTGAAGCTGGGTCCGAAGTACGGCGACCGGCGTTCGCAACTCGTGGCTCGCATCCGCCACCATTTGTCTCTCGCGATCCGCGGATGATCGGACCGACGTGATGAACGCGTTGAGCGTCTCGGCGAGCGCCGACAGCTCATCCGGAACCGGACCGACCGGGAGCGTGTCCGCGGTCGAGGAGTGGGAGAGGAGGCTCGCCTGCTCCCTCATCCGCGTCACCGGACGCAGCGCCAGGCCGCTGACCACCCAGGTCGAGATCCCGAAGCCGATGACCAGAAGTACCGCCCCGATGATGAGCACGAGGGTGAGTCCGTTCAGGGTGTCCTGGCCCGAGTCGCTGTTGCGCGCCTCGATGATGTGCCAGGTGCCATCGGCATCGGGAATGTCGACATCCTCGTTGACGACGTCATACTGCAGCCTGGGCGAGATGCGCACGGTGTGGAGGCCCGGAGTCATAATGGCGAGATTCTGGACGCGATCCTCGAGACTGTCGGGCAGGCTCGACACGACGACCTTGCCCGCCGGATTGATCACCGCCAGCAACTGGTCCTCCCCGGGCGGCGAGAATCCCTTCGTCGTACCCGTGCGGATCGCCGACTCATACGACGCACCATTGCTGGTGAGCAGGGTGTGGGTCGTGGTCGAGACGATCGTCTCCACCGCCGCGCGAAAGACGAACGTCGCGACAGCAACAAGGATGACAGCGATCAGGACCGCCCACAGCGCGATGCGGCTCCGGATGGTGCGCCCGCGAAACCAGTGCACCTACGCGACCTCGATCAGGTATCCACGACCGCGGACGGTGACGATCCGAATTCCGCAGCGCTCCGGATCCAGCTTGTGCCGAAGGTAGCTGATGTACTGGTCGACGATGTTGGCATCGATGTGCTCGGCCGACCCCCACACCGTCTCGAGGATACGCACCCGGCTGACCGCCGTTCCCGCCTCGAGAGCGAGCAGGCGCAGCAGCGCGAACTCCTTCGGACTGGTCGGGATGGTGACCTCACCGCACGTGACGCGCAGCGTCTCGGAGTCCAGCAGCAGGTTGCCGACCGCGACGCGCATCCGGTCCACGCCCGAATTTCGGCGCAGCATCGCACGGACCCTGGCCGACAGCTCGGTGAAATCGAACGGCTTCGTGAGGTAGTCGTCCGCGCCGCTGTCGAGCCCGAAGACGCGATCCTGGACGGCGTCGCGCGCCGTGAGAAGGAGGATCGGGAACGACTCCTCGCCGTCCCGAAGCCGGCGACAGATCTCGAAACCGGACATCCCGGGCAGCATGACGTCGATGACCGAACCCGCGATCGGCTCGTTGCGCGCGGTGATCAGCGCATCCACGCCATTGTCGACGGCACGGACGTCGTAGCCCTCCGACGCCAGGCCGCGCTCCAGAAGCAGGCGCATCTCCGGATCGTCCTCGACGACCAGGATCACCGGTGCAACACTCACGGTGGCGATACTCGCACGAATTCCTGCGGCGTTACCGAACGTTCGAGAGTTCGAAGAATTGTGCGCGCCGTCAGTCGGCCAGAAGGGCGCGCAATTCGCTCTCCGCCGACGCAGGGCGCTGCGGGTCGATCGTGCGGCCGGCGGCGTACGCCTTCAGCACACGAGGGTCGACGTAGCTGCGTCGAGCGACCGCGGGTGTGTTGCCCAGCTCGGCCGAGACATCCCGCATCGCCTGCACGACCGCACTGCGTCGTTCCCGGCCCGTTCGCTTCGGACCCTGTCGCGCGAGACTCTGCGCCGCGACGATCGTGCCGCGGAGGGTACGAAAATCCTTCGCCGTGAACGTTCCCCCGGTGCGCTCCCGAACGTACTCGTTGAGTTCGGCCGCGGAGATCGGATGCCAGTCGCTCCTGGACTTGTAACTCAGCAGGCGCGCGCCCGGCCCGCGCCTGCCGAGGATACGCAGCACCGTCGCGAGGTCGGCATCATCGATCTCGCTCTCCCACGCCTGGCGGCTCTTCCCCGGGAACCTCAGCAGGATGCGGGTCCCGGACACCGTCACGTGGGAGCAGAGCAGAGTCGTCAGTCCGACGCTGCCATTCGCGTCGGCGTAGCGTTCGGAGCCGACTCGCAGGCTGCCGCTGTCGAGCATCCGGAATCCGGCCGCGAGAACGCGAACCCGCGGTGTGCCCCTCCGCCGCAGGTCAGTGGTGACGCCCCGCCGCGCCACCGGCAGCGTTTCGGCCAGTGCGAGTGCGCGAGTGAACTTGGCGCGGTCTTTCCGCTCGCGCCAGAGCGGATGGTAGAGATACTGGCGGCGACCGGCCGCATCCAGCCCCGTCGCCTGGATATGGCCGTTCGGATAGGCGGTGATCCAGACATCCGTCCACGCCGGCGGGATCACGAGCGATTGGATGCGTTCCAGTGTGGCCCTGTCGTGGATGGCCCTGCCGTCGCTATTTCGATAGCTGAACCCGCGCCCCGACCTTACTCGCCGGATCCCCGGTCCGGCCGGGTCACTGCGGCGAAGTCTGGGCACTCCTCCTGCCTACCACGGCCCGGGATCGCAATGAAGCCCTTCCCCTGGAGCGCCGAGCGTTAGCGGGATTCGACGAACGCGGGGGTCGGGAGTCGATTTCGCGCGAATACCAGTCCAAGCGCCGCGATGGCGAGAATTATTGCCGCGACCGGCTGGATCGACTCCGCGAACCACAGCAGGATGATGACCCCGAGTGCCCCGATCGCGATCGTCCACGCCCGCCAGTGGATAGCGACAGCCAGCGCGGCGAGCGCGATGCTCGCGGGGGCGAACCAGTAGTACCAGAGCAGGAGGGGGTCGACGATTAACCGAGCCGCCACGATGGAAAACGGAACGGCCCACGGACCGAAACGATTCCGACGAAGGAGGAGCGCTGCCGCGACTCCGGCGGCGAGGGCGAACACGGACTGGGCAACCCGCAGCGACCACGGAAATGCCGACAGCCCGGGCCAGAACAATCCGTAGAGTGTGGCGGGGTCGACGGTCCAGTGGAATCCGAACATCCGGAACGACCCGGTGAGCACGAAAGGCAGATACAGCGCAGCCAGCACCACGAGACCCGCGAGCCCGGCACGAACGAGCCGCGGCGACGGTGCAAGGAGCACTACGGGAACCCCCAGGATGCCCCACACCTCGAAACCCGTCGCGAGCGCGATCAGTACGGCACAGGAAACGAATCGGCGGTCGAGGGCGAACAACGCTGCGGCGATCCAGAGCAGGGGGATAACGAAGTCGGCTGGATGACCGAGAAACACCGCGCGTGGCAGAAACGAGCCGAGGACGGCAAGCAGGGTGACCCCGAGCGCCGGATACAGCACCCAGCGACCCCGTGGGGACGCCACGGGCAACAGGATCACACTCGTTAGGGCCAGGCACGCCAGAAAGCAGACCACAACGTAGAACACGGTCCATCCGGCGGTACCGCCCACGCCGAGAACGTGTGCCACGCCGTACGGAAGAAGCTCGAGCGGGCCTGCCTGATTTGCCGGGTCGGCGTAGACCGACGCAAGCTGGCCGTGAAGAATCGCCGCGCCCGCAGGGCCGAACATCCCGTACTCACCGGGGAAGCTACCGATGATTCTCGCGCGTGCGTAGGCAACCAGGAGGTCGGCGGGGAGGGCCAGGGTCGAGACGAGGAGCGCGAGGCGGATGCGCGACCCCGGGATGGCGCGTCGTGCCGGTTCCGCCTCCCCTGATGTCACGGGCATCAGCTTAGATCGCGAAAACGGAAACGGGGCCGGACCCGAAGGCCCGACCCCGTTTTCGTGAAAAGAGTTACTACTTCAGGATCTTCGTCACCGTGCCGGCGCCGACGGTGCGGCCACCCTCACGGATTGCGAAGCCGAGGCCCTCTTCCATGGCGATGGGCTGGATCAGCTCAACGGTCATGCCGACCGTGTCGCCGGGCATGACCATCTCGGTGCCCTCGGGCAGCGTGATGACGCCGGTGACGTCGGTGGTGCGGAAGTAGAACTGCGGACGGTAGTTCGCGTAGAACGGGTTGTGACGACCACCCTCATCCTTGGACAGGATGTAGGCGGTGCCCTCGAAGTTCGTGTGCGGCGTAACCGAACCCGGCTTCACGACAACCTGGCCGCGCTCGACATCCTCGCGCTTGGTACCGCGGAGCAGCAGACCACAGTTCTCGCCGGCCCATGCCTCGTCGAGCTGCTTGTGGAACATCTCGATACCAGTGACCGTGGTCTTCTGCGTCGGACGGATGCCGACGATCTCGACCTCGGAGTTGATGGCGAGGGTTCCGCGCTCGGCGCGACCCGTGACGACGGTTCCACGACCGGTGATCGTGAAGACGTCCTCGATGGGCATCAGGAACGGCTTGTCCTTGTCGCGCACCGGGTCGGGGATGTTCTCGTCCACGGCCTCCATGAGGTCGAGAACGGACTGGGTCCACTTCTCGTCACCCTCGAGGGCCTTCAGGCCGGAGACGCGAACAACGGGAGCGTTGTCGCCGTCGAAGCCCTGGCTGGAGAGCAGCTCGCGAACCTCGAGCTCGACGAGCTCAAGGATCTCTTCGTCGTCAACCATGTCGGCCTTGTTCAGCGCGACGAGCAGGTAAGGAACACCAACCTGCTTTGCGAGCAGAACGTGCTCACGGGTCTGTGCCATCGGGCCGTCGGTCGCAGCAACCACGAGGATTGCTCCGTCCATCTGTGCAGCGCCGGTGATCATGTTCTTGATGTAGTCAGCGTGGCCCGGTGCGTCAACGTGAGCGTAGTGACGCTTCGGGGTCTCGTACTCGACGTGCGAGATGTTGATCGTGATGCCGCGCTGACGCTCTTCAGGTGCAGAGTCGATCGACGCGAAGTCGCGGGGAACGTTGACCGCCGACGGGTACTTGTCCGCGAGCACCTTCGAGATAGCTGCGGTGAGCGTGGTCTTTCCGTGGTCGACGTGACCGATCGTTCCGATGTTTACGTGCGGCTTTGTCCGCTCGAACTTGGCCTTAGCCACTGT
>DASXCU010000056.1:0-32556 GCA_036491035.1 Galbitalea sp.
GCCTTCATCCATACGGCCTGGTGGGTCTGCGGCTCGCCTTCGACGTCCATCCAGATCGGGCGTTCGACGTGTCGGATGTCGAACGGGCGTCCCCACGCCCACACCTTGGCGACCGGATGATCGATCCCCTCCAGGGTCTCCGCCGCGGTTGGCAGCGACTCCGGGTCCGGGATGCCCTCCGGGAATGGCTCCTGGTGCTCGAGGCCCTCGTCCTCGGTCTGGAACGACGCGATCATCGACAGGATCGGAACGCCCTGCTGGTAGGCCTGGGTGCGGCGCGTAGTGAAGGAGCGGCCATCGTGGATACGGTCCACCGAGAACGTAATCGGGAGCGCAATGTCGCCCGGCCGAAGGAAATATCCGTGCATCGAATGGATGGGTCGGTTCTCCGGCACCGTGCGCGTCGCCGCGACCACCGACTGCGCCAGAACCTGGCCGCCGAAGACCCGGCCGTGGGGCTGCCACTCGCTGGGGCCGGTGAAAATGTCCTCTGTGGTTCTCGCCCCCGTGTCGGTCAGATCGAGAGTGGCCAGAAGTCCCGACAATGGGTCGCTCATGCCCTGTAGTTTAGAACTCCGATGAGCCCGACACTTACTCTCAGTGATGGCCTCGCCCTGCGCGACCTCCAGGTTTACCTCTCTCGCGCCAGCCGAATCGAAGAGGGTTCGGTGCGTTTGATCGCGGGCGGCGGCATCCTTGCCGTCTACGTCGCCATTCTCTATCCGGCCGGTCTGCTCGACGAGGTGCCGACCGTGCTGGGCCTTCGCACGTTCGCCCTGACGGAGACGGATGCGCTCGATACCGTCGTGCCCATCCGGTCGCTGCTGGAGCGGGTCAACCGACTCGACGCCGAGATGAAGATTGCGGCGGCTCCCGTCACCATGACCGTGCCGATCGGCGTCAATACCGTGACCTGGGCCGCAATCTCACCACCGAAGGGCGGCTGGATTCCGCGCACCGCGACGACCGTGGGCGTGATCGATCGCATCGCGCGGTCCGGCATTGCCGAGGTCGCGGTGGCCGTGCCCACAGGTACCGGTGCTCAGCTCGTTCAGAAGGTGCGCGCGGAGGTCTGGGGCCGCGACATCGAAGGACTCGAGGATGTCGCGGCCGGCGGGGCCTTCGCGGCGCTCTCGCTCGGCTTCCTCGGTGAGAACGAGTCCGAGGAGGTGCGGATCTTCGAGTCCGGCCCGTGGACCCGCCTCACCACGCCGCGCGGCCACGTCCTCATCAAGCGGAAGGCGTGGCGCCTGGCGCGCTAGCTCTCGAGGAGCTCGACCCGAGGCTGGATCAGTCGACGCGGTTCAGGATGACCAGCGGGATCTTGCGACTGGTCTTCTCCTGGTATCCGGCGAAGCCCGGGTTCGATGCGCCGATCTCGGCGTACTTAACGACCCGCTCGTTCTCCGGCATCGGTGATGCGACCGCGTCGTACTCCTCGATGCCGCCGTCGATCGACGCCTCGACGTGGACTTCGGGGTTCTTCATGAGGTTGTGATACCAGTGCGGATGCGTATCGGCACCCGCCTTGGAGGCGACCACGATGCGAGTATTCCCGTTCGGGAAGTACATCATCGGGCTCGTGCGCTTCTCGCCTGACTTCGCCCCCACGGTGGTCAGCAGCAGGAGATGCGCCCCCGCGAACGGCCCGCCCACGACACCGTTGTTGTCGTGGAATTCTTTGATGATCTTGTCGTTCCAGTCGCTCATAGTCAGAGCCTAGGCGTTCCCTAACAGTCGTATTGCGAGATGACCGCGTACGGTTCGCGGAACGTCATCGACGACACGGAGACGTAGCTGGGCTCGTTGGCGTTGACGACGACCCGCTGGGTGGCGCTCTCCGCCGGCGACGCATCCTTCGGATGGTTGTAGAAGTCGACGACGACGGTGCCGCTGCAGGACTGCTTCGCGACGATGCTCCACACCCAGCACGCATTCCTGCCGCCGCAGTGGGCCTCGATTTCGGGGACGCTCTTGACGGGAAGGATGGTCGCGCCGCTGAGCGGATCCTGTGGCAGCGAGTCCGAATCGAACTTCACCGACCCGGGGTTTGTCTCCGTCTGGTCCGTCAACACTCCGGTTACCACGACGAGCGCGACGACGACAAGAAGGACCGTGATGGAGATCACGGCGATTCCGCGGCCCCGCGGCGAAGCGATCGGTGTCGCCCGCACGGTCGGCGTACCTGTCGACGCCGAAGGTTCAGGGGCCGCGACCCTTGTCTTCGGTCTGTCGAGCTCCGCGAGGAGCGTGTCCCGCGCGACTCCCGCTCGCACGAACTCGTCGGCCGAGCTGCCCGCTGCGGACCGGTCGGGGTGGGTGTGCCTGGCCTTTCGCCGGTAGGCCGTCTCGATGGTCGACCGATCGGCGCCCTGCTCGACGCCGAGGATCGATGCGGCGAGCTCGGGGTTCACGATTCCGGCGAGAGAGCCGCGACCGCGCGGCCGGCCGTGCGTCCGCTGAAGAGACAGCCGCCCAGGAAGGTTCCCTCGAGTGCGCGATAGCCGTGCATCCCGCCGCCGCCGAATCCGCTGGCCTCACCGGCCGCGTACAGGCCGGGAATCGGCGTGCCGTCCGCAGCGAGCGCCTGCGCCGACAGGTTGGTCTCGATTCCGCCGAGGCTCTTGCGGGTCAGGACGTGCAGCTTCACCGCGATCAGTGGTCCGGCGGCGGGATCCAGGATGCGGTGCGGCTTCGCCACCCGGATCAGCCTGTCCCCGAGATACCGGCGGGCCTGTCGAAGCGCCGTGACCTGTGCGTCCTTGGTGAACTCGTTGGTCATTTCCCGGTCGCGGGATTCGATCTCGTACCGCGCCTGCGCGACGTCGATCGTCACATCCGGGGACAGTGCCTGCATCTTGCCGAGCAGCTCGTCGAGGTCGTTCGCAACCACGAAGTCGACACCCTTCTGCTTGAATGCCTCCACCGGACCTGGAGCACCCTTACCGACGCGCTTCAGCAGCAGGCGGATGCTTTTTCCGGTGAAGTCCGGGTTCTGCTCGCTGCCGGAGAGCGCGAATTCCTTTTCGATGATCTTCTGGGTGAGCACGAACCAGCTGTACCCGTGACCGGTCGCGGCGATGTGTTCGAGCGTGCCCAGGGTGTCGAAGCCGGGAAACAGCGGGACCGGGAATCGCTTGCCGGTCGCGTCCAGCCAGACCGACGATGGACCGGGCAGGATCCGGATGCCGTGCTTCGCCCACACGGGCGCGTAGTTGGTGATGCCCTCCGTGTAGTGCCACATGCGGTCCTCGTTGATGAGGTGGGCTCCGGCTTTCGCGGCGACCCCGAGCATCCGGCCGTCCACGGAGGCGGGCACGCCGCTCAACATCTCCGCAGGCGGTGGCGCCATGTTTTTCGGCCAGTTCTTGCGCACGAGCTCGTGGTTGCCGCCGATGCCGCCACTGGAGACGATGACGGCGGCAGCTCGCAGCTCGAAACTGTCGACGACATCCCGATTGCTGGGTTCGCCACGCCCGGCCGAATCGGGAGCGAGGACCGAACCGCGCACGCCGACGACGGCCCCCTTCTCGACGATCAGCGATTTCACTTCGTGCCGGAACCGGATGTCGACGAGTCCCGCCGCGATTCCCTTCCGCAGCGTCGCCTCGAACGGGGCGACCACTCCGGGTCCGGTGCCCCAGGTGATGTGGAAGCGCGGTACCGAGTTGCCGGGTCCGGTCGCCGTGTATCCGCCGCGCTCCGCCCATCCGACAACGGGGAAGAACTTCACTCCGCGCTCGCGCAGCCAGGCCTGCTTTTCCGTCGCGGCAAACTGGAGGTACGCCTCCGCCCACCTTCGTGGCCAGGCGTCTTCCTCGCGGTCGAAGCCGGCCGTGCCGAGCCAGTCCTGACGAGCGAGTTCCAGGCTGTCCCTCACGCCGAACCGACGCTGTTCGGGGGAGTCGATCAGGAATATGCCGCCGAACGACCACCACGCCTGTCCGCCCAGGCTCGCCTCCGGCTCCTGGTCGAGCAGGAGGATGTGCTTGCCGGCATCGATCAATTCAGCGGCAGCGACGAGCCCGGCGAGTCCGGCGCCGACGATGATCGCATCTGGTTCGCGGTTCATCAGTGATCCTGCGGCATTCGTGAAACTCCTTCGTTTCTGTGGCAACAGACTAGCTCGCGAGAATCGCGTCGGCGTTGTCCGCTATCCAGTCCATCAGAGGCAGCAGACGGTCGGCGAGCTCGCGGCCGCGAGCCGTCAGGCTGTACTCGACGCGCGGCGGGATCACCGGATGCGCGTCCCGCAGTACGAGCCCGTCGGATTCGAGCGTCTTGAGGGTTTGAGCGAGCATCTTCTCGCTGACGCCCTCTACCACGCGGCGAAGTTCGCCCCAGCGGAGCATTTGCTCGGAGAGGGCCACAATCACAAGGACACCCCATTTGCTCGTGACGTGATCGAGCACCGTCCGACTCGAGCACGCCTCGGGCAGGATACCGTCGGTGAATCCGTGCGACGATCCAAGAAGGGTACTTACTTTCATGCGGGTAGCTTACCGAAAAGTGGGTACTAGCAGTTGGGAAGTAAGTTCGCTCGAGGCAGGTTGTCTCCGGCGACCATCGTCGAAATCGATCAAAGGAATCTCATGACCATTGTCGTAACCGGAGCAACGGGCCACCTCGGCCACCTCATCGTCGAAGCGCTTCTGCGGGACGGTGTCGCCCCGTCCGAGATCGTTGCGGGCGGTCGCAACCTCGCGAAGCTCGATGACCTTGCCTCTCGAGGCGTTCGGGTCGCGCGGCTCGACTACGACGACCCGGCGACTCTCACGGCGGCGCTCGAGGGCGCCGACACCCTGATGCTCGTGTCGGCGAGCGAGCCCGGGAAGCGCGTGCCGCAGCACAGGGCCGCTATCGATGCCGCCGTTGCCGCCGGTGTGAAGCGCATCGTGTACACGAGCGCGCCGAAGGCGACCACGTCCGCGCTCGTGCTGGCCCCCGAGCACAAGGAGACCGAGGAGCTCATCGTGGCATCCGGGATCCCGTCCACCATCCTCCGGAACGGCTGGTACACCGAGAATTACACGGGTTCGGCGACGCAGGCGGCAGAGTCGGGCTCCCTGGTCTCCAGCGCTGGCGACGGTCGCGTCTCGAGCGCGTCGCGCAGGGACTACGCGGATGCCGCGGCCGTGGTGCTCACGACCGAGGGCCACGAGGGCAAGGTGTACGAGCTGTCTGGTGATGTCGCCTGGTCGCAGGCCGACCTCGCCGACGCCATCTCGAAGGCAACCGGCAAGCCCGTCACCTACAAGCCGGTCACAACAGCTGAGCACGCCGAGATCCTCACCTCGGCCGGGCTGGATGAGGGAACCGTCGGCTTCGTGACGGCGCTCGACGCGAACATCCGCGACGGCCTCATCGGGTACACCACCGGTGACCTGTCGCGGCTTATCGGGCGCCCGACTACTCCGCTGCTCGAAGGACTGCGCGCTTCGCTCTAGCGGGCCTCGGGCCGAAGGCGGGCCGTCAGCGCGGCGGCGGTCGCGCTGACGAGACCGCCGAGCGCCGACCAGTCGGCGTTCGTCACGGCGCTCTCGAGGAACGTCAGCCCGACGGCCGCGGATGGATAGTCGTTGCGGTCGAGGGCGGCCGCTCCCACCGACGCGTAGTCGGGTGTGATGTCGCCGTCCTCCCGGGCCCAGCCATCCTCACGGCAGCGCTGCAGGATGGTGTCGAGTTGTGCGCGGGTACGGGGTCCCTCACCTGCGCGCACGATGAGGTCGGTGTCGTGCGGGTACAGGGCGGTGACCTGCGGTCCCGGCAGCGCGGCGAGGAGCGAGCGCCCGGTCGCGGTGAGGTGAGCCGGGAGTCGCACACCGATCCGGGAGACCGTGGTCGGGGCGCGGAAGCCCTGCACCTTCGCGATGTAGATGACATCCGGACCGCTGAGTGCAGCAAGGTGGGCGACCACGGGTACGGGGGACTGCGCGACGAGACGCTCCAGCAGCGGCTGCGCGAGCTGGGCGATCCGCGCCGTGCGACTCGAGGATGTGCCGATCTCGGAGAGCAGGCCGCTCAGTCCGTAGGCGTGGTCCTCGGGGTATCGCACCAGGAACCCCTCATCCATCATCACCGCGATCAGCTGGTACACGGATGACCGGGGCAGGTCGAGCTCGCGGGCGAGCGTCGACGCGCGCACCGGTCCGCTTCGGCGTGCGAGGTAACCGAGCACGCGGAGGGCATTCCGTGCCGCAGGTATGTCTGGCATTTCAGACAGTTTATCCAGACACGCTCTCGCAGGGCTCCCGGTCCGCGAGTTCAATGGCGATGTGATCACTACGCCCCCGACCGTTTCCGTCGGCATCGGGCCCCTGTCGTTCGACGATGTCGTCGCCGTTGCTCGCCGGGACGCTCGTGTCGAACTCGCGAGCGATGCCCTCGCGGCAATGGGCGACAGCCGGGCAATCGTCGAGGGCCTGGCGGCCGACAGCGCTCCGCACTATGGCATCTCGACCGGCTTCGGCGCGCTCGCGAGCAAGCAGATTCCGGTCGAGCGCCGAGCGCAGCTGCAGCGGTCGCTGGTTCGAAGCCACGCCGCGGGGTCCGGTCCCGAGGTGGAGCGCGAAGTCATCCGTGCCCTCATGTTGCTGCGCCTCGCCACTCTGGCAACGGGGCGCACCGGAGTCCGTCCTCTCGTCGCGGAGACCTACGCGGCCGTCCTGAACGCCGGAATTACTCCCGTCGTGATGGAGTACGGCAGCCTCGGCTGCTCGGGCGACCTGGCGCCGCTCGCGCACTGCGCGCTCGCGCTGCTGGGCGAGGGCAGCGTGCGGGTGGATGGCGAGCTGGGTCCGGCTGGCCAGGCGCTCGCTGCTGCCGGAATCGAGCCCCTCGTCCTGCAGGAGAAGGAGGGCCTCGCTCTCATCAATGGCACGGACGGCATGCTCGGCATGCTGGTGCTCGCCATCGCCGATCTTCGCGCCCTGGTGACGACCGCCGATCTTGCCGCTGCGATGAGCATCGAGGGACTGCGCGGGACGGATGCGGTCTTCGCCGCCGACATCCAGGCGCTGCGTCCACACCCGGGCCAACGAGACTCTGCCGCCAATCTCCGTGCCGTGCTGGGCGGGTCCCCGATGCTTTCGCGCCCGGAGGGATTTACTCGCGTGCAGGATGCGTACTCGCTGCGCTGCGCGCCCCAGGTGCACGGCGCTGTGCGCGACACAATCGAGCACGCCGCGACCGTCGCGGGCCGGGAACTGGCTTCCGCGATCGACAATCCGGTGATCACGCTGGACGGCCGCGTCGAATCGAACGGCAACTTCCACGGCGCTCCGGTCGGCTACGTGCTCGACTTTCTCGCGATCGTCACCGCCGATCTCGCGAGCATGAGTGAGCGCCGCACCGACCGGTTCCTCGACGTGTCTCGCAACCACGGACTGAACGCGTTTCTCGCCGACGATCCGGGAGTCGACTCCGGTCACATGATCGCGCAGTACACGCAGGCCGGCATCGTGAGCGAACTTAAGCGTCTGGCTGCCCCCGCATCCGTCGACTCGATCCCGTCGTCGGCAATGCAGGAGGATCACGTCTCGATGGGCTGGAGCGCCGCACGCAAACTGCGCCGATCGATCGACGGCGCCCAGCGTGTCGTCGCGATCGAGGTGCTGACCGCGGCCCGTGCGATCGACATGCGGGCACCGCTCGAATCATCCGCGGTGTCCAGAGCCGTAGTCGGGAAACTGCGCGAGACCGTGCCCGCACCGGACACCGACCGCTACCTCGCCCCCGAGATTGCGGCCGCGGTGGCCGGAGTCCAGGACGGCTCGCTGCTCGCCGCCGCCGAATCCGCCGTCTCTCTCACAGGAGGAGTTCTCGTATGACCAGTGGTCCCCGCCCCGTAAAAGCATTCCGCGGATCCGAGTTGCACACGCTTGGATGGCCGCAGGAGGCGGCGCTTCGGATGCTGCAGAACAACCTCGACCCGGAGGTCGCCGAGCATCCGGACAAGCTCGTCGTCTACGGCGGCAGCGGAAAAGCGGCGCGCGACTGGAACAGTTTTGACGCCATCGTCCGCACGCTCGAGACCCTGAAGAACGACGAGACCATGCTCGTGCAGTCGGGCAAACCGGTCGGCGTCCTGCAGACTCACGAGTGGGCGCCGCGCGTGCTCCTCGCCAACTCGAACCTGGTCGGCGACTGGGCGAACTGGGACGAGTTCCGTCGTCTCGAGCAGCTCGGCCTCACGATGTACGGCCAGATGACGGCCGGCTCCTGGATTTACATCGGTACGCAGGGAATCCTGCAGGGCACCTACGAAACGTTCTCGGCCGTCGCCGCCAAGCTCGCCGCCCGCAAGGGCGGGCAAGACCAGCAGGGCGGCGGAACACTGGCCGGAACCATCACCCTCACCGGCGGTCTGGGTGGAATGGGCGGGGCCCAGCCACTCGCCGTGACGATGAACGACGGCGTCGCGATCTGCATCGACGTCGACCCGTCCCGGATCGCCCGTCGCATCGAGCACGGCTACCTCGACGTCGAGGCGAAGTCGATCGACCACGCGCTCGAACTGGCGTACGCGGCACGGGATGACAAGAGGGCGCTCTCGATCGGGCTGCTCGGCAATGCCGCCTCCGTCTTCCCACAGCTGCTTGGCCTTGGCGCCGAGATCGACATCGTGACCGACCAGACCAGCGCGCACGACCCGCTCGCATATCTTCCGCTCGAGTGGTCGTTCGCGGAGTGGCACGCGGCCCGGGAAGCCGACCCGGTCGGATTCGCCGATGCGGCACGCCATTCGATGGCGAAGCAGGTCGAGGC
Source organism: Galbitalea sp. (assembly GCA_036491035.1). Classification (GTDB taxonomy): domain Bacteria; phylum Actinomycetota; class Actinomycetes; order Actinomycetales; family Microbacteriaceae; genus Galbitalea. Next base: position 8,767 of record DASXCU010000056.1, read on the forward strand.
GATGGTCGGTTTCCAGAAGTCGGGCGCGGAAGTCTTCGACTACGGCAACAACATCCGCACCGAGGCGAAGACCGCCGGCTTCGCGGACGCATTCGCGTTCCCGGGTTTCGTGCCCGCGTACATCCGTCCGCTGTTCTCCGAGGGAAAGGGGCCGTTCCGCTGGGCGGCTCTCAGCGGGGACCCCGAAGACATCTACAAGACCGACCGCGCGGTGCTGGAACTGTTCCCGGAGAACCAGTCGCTCGCCAAGTGGATCCGGATGGCGGGGGAGCGCGTGCACTTCCAGGGCCTTCCCGCCCGCATTTGCTGGCTCGGCTATGGGGAACGCGACCGCGCCGGGCTGAAGTTCAACGACATGGTCGCCTCGGGCGAGCTGTCTGCGCCCATCGTGATCGGGCGGGACCACCTGGATTCCGGCTCGGTCGCTTCGCCGTACCGGGAGACCGAGGCGATGAAGGATGGGTCTGACGCGATCGCAGACTGGCCGCTCCTCAACGCGCTCGTGAACACGGCATCCGGCGCGACCTGGGTGTCGATCCACCACGGGGGCGGTGTCGGGATCGGTCGGTCGATCCACGCCGGCCAGGTCACGGTCGCGGACGGCACGGCGCTGTCGGCAGAGAAGCTCGCGCGGGTGCTGACCAATGATCCAGCGACCGGCGTGATCCGCCACGTGGACGCTGGCTACGACGAGGCGATCGCGGTCGCCGATACCCTCGGTGTCAGGGTTCCGATGAGGGAGGGCTAGTGGCACTGTCGATCGACCCGCACTGGCCACGCGCCGGCGACTGGCCAGCGTCATCGACCACTAGCGTCGACCTTGCCCTCCTCGGCATCCCGACCTTCTCCACCTCACTGTCGGTGACGAACGCCAACCAGACGCCGACGGCTGTTCGCGCCGCGCTTCGGTATTACAGCGAGTTCACCGATCGTCCGCTCGGGCTCACTTTCGCGGACTTCGGCGATGCGACAGATCCGGACAGCGACGAGGATGCCGCCGCAGCCCTCGTGGCGGACGCGATCTCGCGGTCCCGCCTCGCGGTAATTCTCGGCGGGGACAACGCCGCAACTGTCCCCGCGGCTCTCGGCGCCTGGGGTGACCGGATCGCGACTGCCGGCCTCGTCACGCTCGACGCTCACCACGACCTCCGCGACGGCCGATCCAACGGCTCGCCCGTGCGACGTCTCGTCGAGGCAGGTCTGGCCGGCACCCGTGTCGTGCAGGTCGGCATCGCCGACTTCGCCAACTCGGCCGACTATGCGGCGCGTGCCGCCGATCTCGGCATCACCGTCATTCGCCGAGGCGCCCTGCTGTCCCGCCCGATCGCCGACGTGATGGCCGAGGCTCTCGAGGTCGCGGCCTCGGCGGGCGGTCCCGTGCACGTCGACTTCGACGTGGACGTCTGCGACCGCTCGGTCGCTCCGGCTTGCCCGGCCTCCGTGCCCGGCGGTATCGCCGCCTCCGAACTTCGGACCGCCGTTCGTGCCGCCGGCGCCTTCCCGTCCGTCGACTCGATCGACTTCGCGGAGGTGGATGCGACCGCCGACGCTCCCGACCAGCGCACCGTTCGCCTCGTTGCCCTGTGCGTGCTCGAGGCGGCGGCAGGACTGAGCGAGCGATGACGACCCTCGTCGACAACATCGGGTTGCTGGTCGCGGACGACGGTGAACGGCGGAACGCGGCACTCGTGATCGAGAACGACCGGATCGCGTGGATCGGCGACAGCGCCAGCGCACCCGCGGCAGACAACCGCGTCGACGCGAACGGCGGATGCGTGATCCCGGGCTTCGTCGACACCCACAGCCACCTGATGTTTGCGGGCGAGCGATCCGCCGAGTTCGAGGCTCGGATGGCCGGCAGGAAATACGAGGCGGGCGGCATCCGGAGCACGGTCGCCGCCACTCGCGGGGCGAGCGACGAGCAGCTTCTGGCCAATGCGGCCCGGCTCGTCGCGGAGATGCGTGAACAGGGCACAACCACCGTCGAGATCAAGAGCGGATACGGGCTCACGGTCGCCGACGAGTCCCGGGCGCTCCGGCTGGCCCGCGACCTCACCCCAGAGACGACCTACCTCGGCGCACACGTAGTACCCACCGAATTCGCCGACGACGTGACCGGGTACGTCGACCTTGTCACGGGTCCCATGCTCGATGCCTGCGCGCCCTCTGCCCGCTGGATCGACGTGTTCTGCGAGTCCGGCGCGTTCGACGTCGACCAGGCGCGCTTCATCCTGAACGCGGGAATCGCGCGGGGCCTCGGCGCCCGGATGCACGCGGGCCAGCTCGGTGAGTCGGGCGGAGTGCAACTCGCGGTCGAGCTGGGCGCGGCAGCCGTCGACCACTGCACCTTCCTGAGCGACGCCGACGTCGACGCCCTCGCCGCGGGCACGACCGTTGCGACGCTGCTTCCCGGAGTCGAGTTCTCGACCCGACAGCCGTATCCGGACGCCCGCCGCCTCCTGGACGCCGGCATCACGGTCGCCCTCGCCAGCGACTGCAATCCCGGGTCGAGCTTCACGTCGTCCCTGCCGTTCTGCATTGCTGTCGCCGTGCGCGACATGGGGATGACACCAGCCGAGGCGCTTCACGCGGCGACCGCCGGGGGAGCGGCGGCGCTTCGTCGCGACGACATCGGCGCGATCGCGCTCGGCAGGAGCGCGGATCTGGTTCTCCTGGACGCGCCGAACTACATCCACCTCGCCTACCGCCCGGGCGTGCCCCTGATTTCACGGGTTTTCGCTGCCGGTTCCTGATTGCTAGCCGCGTCGATGCGCGTGGCATAGCCGGAATGCCACAAATCTCGTTCTCGGCGCTTGGAGGCCCCGTGCGTCAGCTTGCACGGGGCATAACCGCCCGGTAACGTCGCTCCTACCCCGAACAATGGCGCTCGGGGGGACTTAGGGCTCACCCGGCTACGGTCATAGAGATCGTTCTCGCTCCCGGTTTACCAATCGGCCCGGGGGCGTTGTCAAAGGGAGCTATCGTGCGCACAGGTGTTTCTGAGAAAACCCAACCAACAGCGGTTTCCGTCGATGCGGAGGCGGACCTTCCGGTCCAGCTTCTGAGCCCCACGGGCATCCGCGTCGAATCGGTCGAATACGACAGCTGGGTCGAAGACCTCAGCGACGAAGATCTGCTCGCCATCTATGAAGACATGGTGGTGGTCCGCCGCTTCGACAACGAGGCCACCGCGCTGCAGCGCCAGGGTCAGCTGGGACTCTGGCCGCCGTCCCTCGGCCAGGAGGCCGCGCAGATCGGCTCAGCACGGGCGCTCCGCACGGACGACTTCGTCTTCACCAGCTACCGCGAGCACGGCGTCGCCTACGTTCGCGGCGTGAAGCTGGAGGACATGACGCGCGTCTGGCGTGGCACCGCGAACTCCGGCTGGGACCCGTTCACGGTCAACATGGCGACTCCAGCCGTCATCATCGGTGCACAGACCCTGCACGCGACCGGGTACGCCATGGGCGTGCAGCGCGACGGCGCCGACTCGGTCGCGGTCGCCTACTTCGGTGACGGAGCCACCAGTCAGGGCGACGTCAACGAGGCCATGATCTTTGCCGCGAGCTTCAAGGCTCCCGTCATCTTCTTCTGCCAGAACAATCAGTGGGCGATCTCGGAGCCGGTCGGAGTGCAGACCATTCGTCCGATCGCTGACCGCGCACCGGGGTTCAACATCCCGAGCATCCGCGTGGACGGCAATGACGTACTCGCCGTGATGGCCGCCATGCGCGTCGCGCTCGAGCGCGCTCGCGCAGGCTCCGGTGCGACCTTCCTCGAAGCGGTCACCTACCGGATGGGGCCGCACACGACCTCCGACGACCCGTCGCGTTACGAGGACCTCGCCGAGCGCGAGGAGTGGGCCGCGAAGGATCCGATCAAGCGGTTTGAGGCGTACCTCGAGAGCCTGGGGCTACTGACCGACAGTGTTCGCGCCTCTGTGAAGGCCGCCGAGGATGATGCTGCGAAGCGCTTCCGCGCCGCGTGTATTGCGCTCGAAGACCCTGCCCCGCTCACGATCTTCGACCACGTCTACGCCGAGCCGCACTCCGGCCTCGAGCGCCAGAAGCGCGAGTTCGCGGCGTATCTCTCGTATATCGAGGGGGGCACTCGATGAGAAATGTCACAGCCATTGAGGGTGAAACTCGATGACAGAACTGACCCTGGCCAAGGCGATCGGCGCGGGCCTTCGCCGTGCGCTGCAGGATGACGACCACGTTCTCCTGATGGGCGAGGACATTGGCGAGCTCGGCGGCGTGTTCCGCGTCACGGACGGGCTCAAGCACGAGTTCGGTCCGCTGCGTGTCGTCGACACCCCGCTCGCCGAGTCCGGCATCGTGGGTACGGCGATCGGCCTGGCCTTCCGTGGCTACCGTGCGGTGTGCGAGATCCAGTTCGACGGATTCATCTACCCCGCGTTCGACCAGATCGTCGCGCAGGTGGCCAAGCTGCACGCGCGCACGAATGGCGCGGTGAACATCCCGATCACGCTTCGTGTGCCCTACGGCGGGGCGATCGGATCGGTCGAGCACCACTCCGAGTCGCCCGAGGCGTACTTCGCGCACACCGCGGGCCTGCGCGTGGTCACACCCTCGAACCCGCAGGACGCGTACTCCATGCTCCGCCAGGCGATCGCGTCCAACGACCCGGTCATCTACTTCGAGCCGAAGCGCCGCTACTGGACCAAGGGCGAGGTCGACCTCGAGGCCGAACCGATGCCGCTCGACAAGGCACGCGTCGTGCGCGAGGGCACGGACGTGACCCTGATCGCCTACGGCCCGCTCGTCGCGACGGCAGTTGATGCGGCCGAGGCCGCGGCGGACGAGGACATCTCGATCGAGGTCATCGACCTTCGCTCGCTGGCGCCGATCGACTTTGACACCGTCGAGGATTCGGTCAACAAGACCGGACGCGTGGTGATCGTGCACGAGGCCGCCGAGTTCGGTGGCCTCGGCGGCGAGATCGCCGCGGTCATCACGGACCGCTGCTTCTACAGCCTCGAGGCTCCGCCGCAGCGCGTCACCGGACTGAACGTTCCGTACCCGCCGGCGAAGCTCGAGGACCACTTCGTTCCGGACCTCGACCGGATGCTGGACGCGGTGGACCGCGTCATGGGTCGCGAGAACTCGCTGACCGGCTGGAGCGCCCGCTGATGGAGGCGACACCGTGAGCACCGATTTCGCGATGCCGGACCTCGGTGAGGGTCTGACCGAATCCGAGCTGGTCGCCTGGCACGTCACCGTGGGGGAGCTCGTCGAGCTCAACCAGCCCATCGCCGAGGTGGAGACCGCGAAAGCGATCGTTCAGCTGCCGTCGCCGTTCGCCGGAACGATTTCCGCACTCTACGTCGAACCCGGAACGACTGTTTCGGTCGGCGCCCGTATCGTCGCGTTCGACCTGACCGACGAGGCGGATGCCCCGGTCGAGCGCAACTCCGTGCTCGTCGGGTACGGGCCGACGGTCGAGACCGACAACCGTCCCAGGCGTCGCGCGCGTGGCGCGAAGGCTGCTGCCGAGCCGCAACCTCGGGTCGAGCCTGTCGAGACCGTCGAGCCTGTCGAGACCGTCGGGACCGAGCCAGCCCCGCAGGCATCCGGCCCGGTTCGCACCACCCCGCCCGTGCGCAAGCTCGCGCGCGACCTCGGCGTCGACCTAGGGACTGTTACGCCGACCGGCGACGACGGGCTCGTTACTCGCGCCGACGTCCAGGCGGCCGCATCCGGTTCCGCACCGAGCCCGAGCCAGACCCCAACGGTGGCACCATCGCGTGCCCTGTCCGGTTCGTACAGCCCGCCCGCGATTGCGCGCACGGCCGAGGAGTCGAAGGCCGCCCGCGGCACGCGTCCGCGTGAGCGTCGCTCGCCGATCAAGGGTGTTCGTCGTGCCACGGCCGAGGCGATGGTGCGCAGCATCACCGGAACGCCGCAGGCAACGGTCTTCGTCACCATCGACGTCACCTCGACGGTCGATCTCGTGCAGCAGCTTCGGCAGCGCACCGGCCAGAAGGTCAACGTCCTCGCCATGACGGCGAAGGCCGTCTGCCTCGCGCTCGCCGATCACCCCACCCTCAACTCCAAATGGGATGACGAGCACCAGGAGATCGTCGAGTTCGGCTACGTGAACCTCGGTATCGCGGTTGCGACACCGCGTGGGCTGATGGTTCCGAACATCCCGGATGCCGACCTCCTCAGCCTGTCGGAGATGACGGATGCGATCGCTTCTCTCGCCGAGACCGCTCGCTCCGGGGCGACGACGCCGAAGGCGCTCACCGGTGGGACGATCTCGATCACGAACATCGGCGTCTTCGGTGTCGAGTCGGGCACGCCCATCCTGAACCCCGGCGAGGCGGCGATCCTGGCGCTCGGCGTCGCACGCCGTCAGCCGTGGGAGTACCGCGGCGAGATCGCCCTGCGCGACGTGCTGACTCTCAGCCTGACCTTCGATCACCGCCTGGTGGACGGTGAGCAGGGTGCGAAGTTCCTGGTCGACGTCGGCGCGATCCTCGCCAACCCCGGTATCGCCCTGACGTTCGTTTAGCGCCGACGGCGCTAGACCGTCAGCGCCGCCAGCGCCATCGACTCCAGCAGGGTGCGCACGGCCGCCTTCGGTGACGTGCGCGCGCTGTGCGGCGTCGAGTTGATGAGACCGAACGTGGCGCGAGCCCGGATGCGCAGGTCGCCTACCGGCACGGACGGATGGATGGCCGCAAGCACCCCCACCCACGATTCGATGTAGCTGCGCTGCAGTGACCGCACCGCGCCGCGGTCATCTGGAGTGAGGCTGTCGAGATCGCGGTCCTGGACGACGATGACGTCGGGGTTGGAGAGGGCGAACTCGACGTGGAAGGTGATGAGTTCGCGAAGCTTCTCGTCAACGGGAGCGGACGACGCGATCACGACTTCCGCACCGGCCACCAGTTCGCGCGACACGTCGATGAGGAGCGCGGCCAGGACGGCCTGCTTGCTGGCGAAGTGTCGATAGACCGCGGGGCCGCTGATGCCCACGGAAGCACCCAGGTCTTCGAGCGATACGCGCTCGAATCCGCGCTCCGCGAAAAGGTCGGCCGCGGCATGAAGCAGGGCGGATCGGCGCTCGGCCTTCGCGCGTTCGCGGGAAGTTCCCAGCGTGGCGGAGGCGGCGGCGGTGGACATTCCAGTTAATCTACACTAACCTAAATCCAGTTAGTGACGACTAACTGAGCAAAGCACACGAGGTCGATGGAGACACTGGACCATGGAGACGCTGGGCAGTCGCGTGGATCGGAACGATCCGACTTTCCGCGCCAACGACGAATCGCAGCGCGCCCTTGTCGCCGAACTCCGGGAACGGCTGGCGACCACCGCACTCGGTGGGCCGGAGAAGTCTCGCGAACGTCACGTGTCCCGCGGCAAGCTGCTACCGCGTGATCGCGTCAACCAGCTCCTCGACAACGGCAGCCCGTTCCTGGAGCTGTCACCGCTCGCGGCAAACGGCCTGTACGGCGACGAGGCGCCGGGCGCCGGAATCGTCGCGGGAGTGGGACTCGTGCTGGGCCGTCCGGTACTTGTGATTTCGAACGACGCGACGGTCAAGGGCGGCACGTACTACCCGCTGACGGTCAAGAAGCATCTGCGCGCGCAGCAGGTCGCACTGCAGAACCGGCTCCCGTGCATCTACCTGGTCGACTCCGGTGGCGCCTTCCTGCCGATGCAGGACGAGGTCTTCCCGGACTCCGACCACTTCGGACGGATCTTCTCGAACCAGGCGCGGATGTCCGCCGCGGGCATACCGCAGATCGCCTCCGTCATGGGTTCCTGCACCGCTGGCGGCGCCTACGTGCCCGCGATGAGCGACGAGACGGTCATCGTTCGCGGCCAGGGCACGATCTTCCTGGGCGGTCCGCCGCTCGTGAAGGCCGCCATCGGCGAGATCGTCACGGCGGAGGAGCTCGGCGGTGGCGAGCTGCACGCGCGTACCTCGGGTGTGGTCGACCATCTCGCGGCCGACGACACCGAAGCGCTCGGGATCGTCCGCGACATCGTCTCGACACTGCCGCCGCCCGCGGACCCGGCCTGGCACGTGATCGAGAGCCGAGACCCGGTCGCCGACCCCGACGACCTGTACGGCGTCGTACCGACGGATGTGCAGAGCCCGTACGACGTTCGCGAGGTCATCGCACGTCTCGTGGATGCCAGCGAGTTCGCCGAGTTCAAACCCGAGTACGGCGCGACGCTGGTCACCGGCTTCGCGCACCTCCACGGTCATCCGGTCGGCATCATCGCCAACAACGGCGTGCTCTTCAGCGAGTCGGCCCAGAAGGGCGCGCACTTTATCGAGCTGTGCGACCAGCGCGGCATCCCGCTGCTGTTCCTGCAGAACATCTCCGGCTTCATGGTCGGTCGCGATGCGGAGGCGGGCGGCATCGCCAAGCACGGCGCCAAGATGGTCACCGCGGTCGCCACGACGCGGGTGCCGAAACTCACCGTGGTCATCGGGGGCTCGTTCGGTGCCGGCAACTACTCGATGTGCGGGCGCGCGTACGATCCCCGTTTCCTGTGGATGTGGCCGGCCAGCCGGATCTCCGTTATGGGAGGCGCGCAGGCCGCCTCCGTTTTGTCGACGATCCGCCGCGAGCAGGTCGAGGCGAAGGGCGACTCCTGGGCCGCCCAAGATGAGGCCGCGTTCGCCGAGCCCATCCGGGAGCAGTTCGAGACGCAGGGCAGCCCGTACTACTCGACGGCCCGGCTCTGGGACGACGGCATCATCGACCCGAAAGACACCCGCGCGATCCTCGGTCTCGCGCTCGAACTGTGCGCGGCCACGCCGCTGCCCGAGCCGGCCTTCGGCCTCTTCCGGATGTGACGCGCATGTTCGAGTCCGTCCTGATCGCCAACCGTGGCGAGATCGCCTGCCGCATCATCGAGACACTACGCAGGCTCGGCATCCGATCGATCGCCGTCTACAGCGACGCGGATGCGGGCGCGCGCCACGTCGGGATGGCCGACGTCGCCGTGCGCATCGGTCCGGCCGCCGCGCAGCAGAGCTACCTCAGCATCCCGGCGCTTCTCGCCGCGGCGAAAGCAACCGGCGCCGCCGCCATCCATCCCGGGTACGGCTTCCTGTCGGAGAACGCCGAGTTCGCTGCGGCCTGCGCGGACGCCGGCATCGTGTTCATCGGACCGCCCACGAGCGCGATCGACGTCATGGGCGACAAGATCCGCGCGAAGGAGCATGTCGCTGCGCGCGGTGTGCCGATCATCGAGGGCGTCGGGGCGGCCGGCATGTCCGATGCAGATCTCATCGCCGCGGCGCAGGGGATCGGGTATCCGCTGTTGATCAAGCCCTCCGCCGGCGGTGGCGGCAAGGGCATGACCGTGGTGATCTCGGCCGAGGAGCTGCCCGAGTCGCTCGCCGGCGCTCGCCGGGTCGCGAAAACGTCGTTCGACGACGACACGCTGCTGCTCGAACGCTACGTCGACCGCCCGCGCCACATCGAGGTGCAGGTGATGGCGGACGCCCACGGCGCGGTGGTCCACCTCGGTGAGCGCGAGTGCTCGCTGCAGCGCCGGCACCAGAAGATCATCGAGGAGGCGCCGTCACCGCTTCTCACGCCAGAGCAGCGAGCACGTATGGGCGAGGCCGCCTGCGAGGTCGCACGCAGCGTCGACTACCGCGGTGCCGGAACCGTCGAGTTCCTGGTCTCGGATGCGGCACCCGACGAGTTCTTCTTCATGGAGATGAATACCCGGCTCCAGGTCGAGCATCCGGTGACAGAGCAGGTGACCGGACTGGACCTCGTCGAGCTTCAGCTTCGGATCGCGTCCGGCGAGCCGCTGGGGCTCACCCAGGACGACGTCGTGCTCCGCGGCCACGCCATCGAGGCCCGCCTGTATTCGGAGGATCCGGCTCGCGGATTCCTGCCGTCGACGGGAAAGGTCGGCTATCTGCGACAGGCGAGTGGTGCGGGCATCCGCGTCGATAGCGCACTCGTCGCGGGACTCGAGGTCTCCGCGGACTACGACCCAATGCTCGCCAAGATCATCGGTTTCGGGGACGATCGTGCTGCGGCGCTGCAGCGGCTGGACTCGGCTCTCGACGAAACCATAGTGCTGGGCGTCCGGACGAACCGCGAATTCCTCACCGCCCTGCTCGCGCTTCCCGAGGTGCGGGACGGACGCCTCGACACCGGCCTCATCGAGCGCACCGAGATCGACTACGCCGCGCCAGGCGACGCGGTCTTCGCAATCGCCGCGCTCTCGCAGGAGCTGGATGTCCGTGAGGCAGCTACCGGCCCGTGGCAGTCCTATCGCGGATGGCGGGTCGGGGATAACCGCCCCGCGCGTTATCGATTCCGTCTGGGCGAGACCGTAACCGACGTGTTCGTCGATGGCGACACCGTCGGGGTGGGGGATGGCGAACCAGCCCGCGCACGGCTCGTGCGCGACGGACTTGTTCGGGACGGTGCATCCGTTCGACTGCAGCTCGCGGATCGATCCGTCTCCGCGACCGTCCTTCGCGAGGGCAACCAGATCTGGATCTCCCTCGGGCGCGCGGCGTTCGAACTCTCCACAGTTTCGCCCGAGCAGCAACTCGCCGACCACCGGGCAGGTCTCGACCGCGTCGGCGGCTCAGCCTCGCCCGACATCCGCACTCCCATGCCGGGCACCGTCGTTGCGGTGTCCGCGAATACCGGTGAGACGGTTGCCGAGGGGCAGCTGCTCGTCACCATCGAAGCCATGAAGATGGAGCACAAAATGCTCGCTTCCACAGCCGGCGTCGTCACCATCGACGTCCAAACAGGCGATCTGGTCGGGCTCGACCAGGTCGTCGCACGAATAAGCCCTCACGAAGGAGCAGCAGCATGACCCTTGGAACAACCCTCGAGAAGCCCGCCGAGTACGGACTCACGGACGAGGAACAGAAGCTCAGCGACGACGTTCGCGACTTTGCCGACAACGTTGTCGCGCCGGCCGCCTACGAGTACGACACCAAACGCGAACTGCCATACCAGATCATTGCGCAGATGGGCGAGATGGGTCTTTTCGGCCTTCCGTTCCCGCGCGAGTACGGCGGCTGTGGCAAGGATTACTTCCAGCTGTGCCTGGCGATCGAGCAGCTCAGCCGCGCCGACCAGTCGATCGGCGTGACGCTCGAGGCCGGAGTCGGGCTCGGCATGATGCCGATATTCCGCAACGGCTCCGAGGAGCAGCGCCTGCGCTGGCTGCCTGACCTCGCGGCGGGCCGCGCCCTCGCCGGTTTCGGTCTCACCGAGGCGGACGCCGGTTCTGATGCCGGCGGCACGAAGACCACCGCGCGCGTCGAGAACGGCGACTGGGTCATCGACGGCTCGAAGCAGTTCATCACCAATTCCGGCAGCAGGATCACGAGCCTGGTCTCGGTGCTCGCCGTCACCGGCGAACTGAAGCGCAAGGACGGAAGCACCAAGAAGGAGCTCACCGCCATCATCGTGCCGAGCGGCACGCCCGGCTTCACGGTCGAGCCCAGCTACGACAAGGTGGGCTGGCACACGTCCGACACCCATCCGCTGACCTTCGAGGGCGTGCGGGTGCCGGTCGATAACACGCTGGGGGAGCGCGGCAAGGGCTTCGCCAACTTCCTTGAGACGCTGGACGAGGGCCGCGTCGCGTTCGCCGCACTCTGCACCGGTGCAGCCCAGGGCTGCCTCGAGGAGGCGCTCCGGTACGCCAAGACCCGCAACGTGTTCGGGCACCCGATCGGCGAGAACCAGCACATCTCGTTCAAGATCGCGCGCATGCAGGCACGCGTGCACGCCGCACGCCTGGCCTACTACGACGCGGCCAAACGCATCGTCGCCGGCAAGCCGTTCACAATGCAGGCGAGCCTGGCCAAGCTGATCTCGAGCGAGGCCGCCATGGACAACGCTCGCGACGCGACGCAGATCTTCGGCGGCTACGGCTTCCTCAACGAGAGCCCGGTCGCTCGTCACTATCGTGACTCGAAGATCCTCGAGATCGGCGAGGGGACGACCGAGGTGCAGCTCATGGTCATCACCCGCGAACTCGGGTTCTAGGGTGCGGGCGGAGCATGCCGAGCTGGTTCTTCATTTCGAAAGAGGCAGGCTCGGCGCGGGCCGATACCCGGGCAAGGATGCAATCGATCCGGACCACACCGACGTCGCCGTCTTCGGTGCCCTCCAGGTCTCGGCGGGTGGCGATCTCGCTAACGAGGACGGACGGCAGGACCTCTCCGGGCTCGATCTCGAGGGCAGCGGCGTCGTCGTGATGATGGAGCACACCGACTGGCGCGGGCGGCCCCGCATCGTGTCGCGTTGCACGCTTCCGTTGATCGGTCGCTCGTGCGTGGACCGCATCATCACCGACCTCGCGATTCTCGAATTCGAGGACCGGGATGGTCGGCGCGGTCTGGTGCTGCGTGAGCTCGCTCCGGGCGTGAGCATCTCTAGAGTGGTGGAGGCGACGGGTGCCCCCGTGCGCATCCCGCCCGAGCTGGTGAGACCAGGGAGCAGTCTGTGACCGACGAACCGAATCAGGGCAAGACCATCGAGCAGCGCGGCCTGTTCTTCGAAGAATTTGAGGTCGGGACGAGGTACCTGCACCGGCCCGGTCGCACTATCACGGAGGGCGACAACTCCCTGTTTACGACGCTGACCATGAATACCCAGGCGCTGCACCTGGATGCCGCGTGGTCTGCGACGCAGCCGTTCGGCCAGCGGCTCGTGAACTCGATGTTCACGCTCTCGTCGATGGTGGGTGCATCCGTGGCCCAGTTGACGCAGGGGACCCTGGTGGCGAACCTCGGCTTCACGGAGGTCTCCTTTCCGGCTCCCGTATTCATTGGTGACACCCTCTACTTCGAGACGACGATCGACGACAAGCGCTTGTCGAAGTCGCGCGAGGGCCAGGGCATCGTCACCTTGACGCATTGCGCGCGCAACCAGGACGGGGTCTGCGTCGGAGAGACCCGCCGGAGCGCGCTTGTCTGGTGCGTCGGGGCGCGGGACTGAGCATGGGGGGTGCGGTGTTCGACCTCGGTCCGGCTCTGCTGTTCTGCCCGGCGGACCGTCCGGAGCGGTACGAGAAGGCGCTGGAGCGAGCGGATGCGGTCATCCTGGATCTCGAGGATGCGGTCGCCGCGGGCGCGAAGGACGCGGCTCGAGCCGCCGTTCTCGCGCATCCGCTCGACCCTGCCCGCACGATCGTTCGGGTGAACGCCACCACGACGGGGGAGTTCGAGGCCGACCTCGCCCTGCTGGCGAAGACCGAATACCGGCGCGTTATGCTCGCCAAGGCTTCGAGCGCCGGCGACGTCGCCGTGCTCGGCGATTACGACGTGATCGCGCTGTGCGAGACGGTGGCAGGAGTGCTCGCCGCGCCGGAACTCGCGCTCGCACCGAATGTGGTCGCACTGATGTGGGGCGCGGAAGACCTGGTCGCTTCGCTCGGTGGTACGTCCAGCCGATTCGAGGACGGCAGGTATCGGGACGTCGCCCGGTTCGCTCGCTCGTCGGTGCTTCTCGCCGCCGCGAACGCCGGGGCGGCCGCCATCGACTCGGTCTACCTGGACATCGCCGACCTCGACGGTCTCGGCGCCGAGGCACGGGATGCGGTCGCTAGCGGTTTCGCCGCGACGGCGTGCATCCATCCGAGCCAGGTGGCCCCGATTCGCGCCGCTTACGCGCCGACCGACGCCGAGGCGGAGCACGCGCGCGAGCTGCTCGCGGCGGCCGTCGGCCAGCACGGCGTGTTTACGTTCGAGGGCCAGATGGTGGACGAGCCCGTGCTGCGGCACGCCAGAAACGTGGTGGCGCGGGCGCACTGACTGCGAGACTGCTGTCATGGGAAAGCTCATCTACTCGGCGCACGCATCCCTCGACGGCTACACCGTGGATGCGTCCGGCAAGTTCGACTTCACCGCACCCGACGAAGAGGTTCACGCCTTCGTCAACGACCGGGAGCGGAACATCGGCACGTACCTGTTCGGTCGGCGCATGTACGAGACGATGTCTGTCTGGGACACCTGGGACACCACGACCGAGCCCGCGGTGGTGAAGGACTTCCAGACGATCTGGGGCCGGGCCGACAAGGTCGTGTACTCGAGCGGGCTTCACACCGTGGGTACCCGCCTCACGCGCATCGAGCGCGAGTTCGTGCCCGACGAGGTGCGTGCGCTGAAGGATGCGTCGCCCCGGGATCTCGGGATCGGCGGATCCACGCTCGCCGCATCCGCGTTCCGTGCCGGCCTCATCGACGAGCTGCACCTGTTCGTGTCGCCGGTCGTCGTCGGCGGCGGCGTCGACGCGATTCCCGACGACGTGCGGATCGGCCTCGAGCTCCTGGATGAGCGTCGTTTCGCCGCCGGGGTCGTCTACCTCGCGTACCGGATTGCTACTCCTCGAACGTATTGACCATCGCAAAGGCGGCGCGCTCGAGGTAGCCCCAGAGCATCCCCTCCTGGAGCGGAGGCAGCCCGAGGGAGTCCACCGCCCCGCGCATGTGCAGCAGCCAGCGGTCCCGTGCCGCCGGATTGATCCGGAACGGCTGGTGACGCATCCGCAGTCGTGGATGTCCGCGCTGCTCGCTGTAGGTTCCGGGACCGCCCCAGTACTGCTCGAGGAAGCCGGTCAGCCGCTGGATCGCACCCTCGAGGTCGTCCTCCGGATACATCGGCTTCAGGATTTCGTCGTTCTCGACGCCGGCGTAGAACCGCCGCACGAGTTTCTCGAAGGTGGGACGACCGCCGACCTCGGCCCAGAAGTTACCCGTGACGGCCTCGCCGTGCTCGCCGGAGCGCAACGTGAGGGGGGCGCGTTTTGTGGGCACAGGCTCGTCTGACATGGCCGAACCAGTCTATTTGCCCCGCGTCCGAGTGCCCCCTTATGTGGGATACCGCGACAGGGGCTGCGCCAATAGTTTTGGTCTTACGGGAAACCGTTAGCGGGGACGCACCGAATTACTCAGTGCACGGGGGAGCAGTCATGGAGATCGAGAACAACTGGGCACCGCCCACCATCGGTGACATTCGCACGCCCGATCGCGACCTCGCTCGCCGCCTGGGTCGTCAACCGTCGGTCGAGATGCGCGCCAAGATGCTCGGCATGGACTGGACCACACTCGTCGCCGCCCGCACCCGCCTTCTGGCCGGTGCCTGGATTATCTCCGCCATCGCCGCGGCCATCGCCATTCTTCCCGAGCTCGGTTCCGCGGAAACCCGCCACGGCGGACCGCTTCTGACCATCCTCGTTGTCGCCATCGCCGTGTCCGCGTCGATGATGGCCCTGCGTTCCGTCAGCCGCCTGCCGCTGCTGATTGCCCGCAACGCCGCCTCGACCGCGGACCGCTACCTCGCGGCCGCCCGGCTCTCGCCGTCGCAGACGCTCCTCGGCTACCGCGTCCGCTGGATCCTCGTTCGGCACGCCATCACGGTCGGCGCATCTGTCGCGATCGTCGCGCTGATGGCGCAGGGCTGGTAACCAGCCCTCCCGCGGCGCCTAGGCGTCGCGTCGCTTGAGCAGCACCGCGGCCACGACGAACAGCACGACGAACCACGCGATCAGGACGAGTCCGCCCTGGTGCGCGTCCAGCGACACCACACCATCCGTTGTTGCGGGTGTGCTGCTGACGTACGCGTAGACCTTGGCTCCCGCCTGGGTGGGGGCGAACGACGCGAGGTTCTCGGCCCAGACGGCACCCGTGGTGCCCGCCACCAGTTCAAGGATGGTCGGAACGACGAGGATCAGGCCGATAGCCGTGGCGATACCGCCCGCGGTGTTGCGGATGATCGCGCCGATGCTGAAGGCGATGAGGCTGATCACGGCGAGGTAGGCCGCCGCTCCGAACAGCGCCAGCAGTAACTTCGAGTCCGACCAGTCGGGGTGCACGTGCAGCGCCGGCAGCAACGGGAAGATGATCGCCGCCGTGCCGAAGATCGTGATCAGGCCGACGACGAACGTCGTGATGCCGAGCACGATCGCCTTGGCGAACAGGGTCGGCAGTCGCCGAGGTTCGGCAGCGAACGTCGAGCGGATCATCCCCGTGCTGTATTCACCGGCGATGACGAGCACGCCGAGCACGGACAACACGAGCTGCCCGATGCCGGTACCGACCGTCGCATCCCGCACCGCGGTGGCCTGCTGCTGCAGGGTGCTCGGGTTGGGGGCCGACGGAATGCCGGCGCGGGCCGGCGGCTGGACCGTGGCGAGCAGAAGTCCCACGCCGACCGACAGCACGACGATGATCACGATGCACCAGAAGGTGGACCGCAGCGTGAAGAGCTTGATGAACTCCGACTTCAGGACGCCGCCGAAGGTCAGGCGCGACGAGCGCGCGGGAGTGGGGACGACCGGTTCGGGGGCGGCGTGACGATTGGTAGTGGGTGTGGTCGTGCTCACTGTGCGGCCTCCTGATCGCCGAAACCGGCGGCGTGATATTCGACGTCGTCCTCGGTGAGGGCGAGGTAGGCGTCCTCGAGGGAGCCGGCGAGCGGGGTGAGTTCGTGCAGAACGATGCGTGACCCCGCGGCGACCTCGCCGATGTGGGCCGCACTCGTTCCGTTGACCACGAGGAGATCGGGCGCGGATTTCGTGACGCTGACTTCCTTGTTCGTCAGAAGCTCGGCGAACCGTTCGGCGTCGGGCGTGCGCACCCGCACCGAGTTGCCTGCCGCCTGCGCGATGATGTCGCCGACGGGCGCGTCCGCGATGATCCGGCCGCGGCCGAGGACGATGATCTGGTCCGCCGTCTGCGCCATCTCGCTCATCAGGTGCGATGAGAGGAACACGGTGCGACCCTCGGATGCCATGTGGCGCGCGAGCGTGCGCACCCAGATGACGCCCTCCGGGTCGAGCCCGTTGACCGGCTCGTCGAGGATCAGGATGGCCGGATCGCCGAGCAGCGCGCTGGCGATCCCGAGGCGCTGGCCCATCCCGAGGGAGAAGCCGCCGACGCGCTTGCGCGCCACCGCCTCCAGGCCGGTCAGGGCGATGACCTCATTCACTCGTTTGCGGCCGATGCCGTGGGTCGCGGCGAGGGCACGCAGGTGGTTGTACGCGCTGCGTCCGGTGTGGACCGCCTTTGCGTCGAGCAGTACACCGACCTCGTGCAGCGGCGCTTTCAGCTCGGCGTACGTCTTACCGTTCAACGTCACACTTCCGGAGGTCGGCCGGTCGAGACCGACGATCATCCGCATGGTCGTCGACTTCCCGGCGCCGTTGGGGCCGAGGAATCCGGTCACCCGTCCTGGCTGCACCTGAAAGTTGATTCCGTCAACCGCGGTCTTCTCGCCGTAGCGCTTGGTCAGTCCTACTGCTTCGATCACGATGTCTCCTGCACGCTTCGAGCCTAGCTAACCCGAATGAGCGCCAGCATCCGGTAAACCCCCGAAGGAGCGTTTGCGCGAAAGCCGCGACGACGGTCGATGGCGGCCCACCGCGGGCGCGATCGTAGGCTGGAAGTTGTGTCGACAGCGGGGGAGGATCGGGAGCGAGCCGGAATCCTCTCGGCACCTTATCTGTCGAGCACGGTCGGAACGTTCGCGCTCGTCTTTCTCTCGGCGTTTGAAAACCTCGCCGTGACCACGGTCATGCCAGGCATCAGCGCCGAGCTGCATGGAACCCGGTTGTACGCGCTCGCCTTTGCCGCGCCGTTAGCCGCGGCGATCGTCGGAATGGTCGTCGCCGGCAACTGGTCGGACCGGCGAGGGCCAGGGCCTGTCCTCTATGCCTCGGCCGCGCTGTTCGTCGTAGGGCTGATTGTCGCCGGAACCGCCGTCGACATGTGGATGATCGTTCTCGGTCGGCTCATCTACGGTCTTGCGGGGGGTGCCGTCACCGTTGCGATCTACGTGATCGTGGCGCGCCTGTACCCGGCCGCACTGCAGCCCAAGATCTTCGGTGCCTACGCGGCGGCCTGGGTTGTGCCCTCCCTCGTCGGTCCGTACCTCGCCGCGCTCGTTGCACAGTACGTCGGCTGGCACTGGGTTTTCCTCGGAGTCGTCATTCTCGTCGTTCCGGCCGTCACCATAATGCTGCCAGCGCTGCGCCGCATCCCGGTGCAGAGCGAACCCCACGCCGTGCCCTGGAGTGTCGCCAGGATTTGCTGGGCTGTGCTGGTGGCCCTCGCAGTGCTCGGTCTGGATCTCTCCAGCGAACTCGCGGGATGGATCCAGATTGCTGGCGCCCTGATCGCGTTCGCGGTCGCTCTGGTCGCGTTGCGTACACTGCTGCCGGCCGGCACCCTACGGGCCGCACGCGGACTGCCTGGCGTAATCTCCACCCGCGGTCTGATCGCCGGCGCTTACTTCGGCGCTGAGGTCTACGTCCCATACCTGCTCATCAACCACTACGGGCTGACCGCCGCGGGGGCGGGGTTGGCGCTCACCGGAGCCGGAGTGGTCTGGGCGTTCGCATCCTGGGCCCAGGGTCGCCGACCCGATGAACGGTTCCACGGGCTGTTTGTACGTGTCGGTGCGACTACGGTGGCAGCGGCGATTGCAATCCTGCTCGGCATCACGATCGCTCGGCTTCCCGCCTGGAGCATCATGGCAGCCTGGGGACTCGCCAGCGCTGGGATGGGTCTCTCCTATCCGAGGCTGTCGGTGCTCACCCTGCAGTACTCCACCCCGAGCGAACAGGGTTTCAACAGCTCGGCGATGAGCATCGCGGACTCCGGCGGCGCGTCGCTCTCATTGGCCATCACCGGCATCATCTTCGCCGGCCTGGGCGTCCTTGGCACGACCACCGCGATCATCGGATGCTTCGGCCTGGTGTTCGTCTTCAGCCTCGTCGCGGTGGGGACCAGCATCCGGACGACGCTGGCCCGCGTTCCCGACTGAGGCGCGACTCAGGCGTCCTTCTTCTGCGCGACCAGCGCCCGCTCGATCCCCGCAAGGTTCTCGACGACGAGTCGGCGCAGAGCCGGGATGTCGTTGTTCGTGGCCAGCCACGCCTTGGTCGCGTCGGCGAGTTCCTGTGACACCAGCGGCGTCGGGTAGAGCCCCAGCACGATGTATTCGGCGATCTTGTAGCTGCGCGACTTCCAGACGGTCGTGATCGAGTCGAAGTACGGCGCCACCTGCTCCGCCAGCGACGACGGATCGTTGGTGTGGGTGTAGCCGACGCCGATGCTGCGCACGATGACGTTCGACTGGTCATCCTTGTCGACGAGCGAATCGAACGCCGCCTTCTTGGCTGCGGCGGTCGGGATGGTCGCCCGCGCTCGTGCGGCCGCCTGCTGGCCGTTCGCCGTGTTGTCGGCGTCCAGCGCGGCGTCGATCTCCGGCTGTCCGGCCGCACCGCACAGCACCAGGCCCTCGAGCAGCTCCCAGTCGAGGTCGGCGTCGATTTCGAGACCGCTGAGCGAACTCGTTCCCTCGCGGAGCGCCTTCAGCGCGGCGACGTGCGCGGGCGTCGAGGGGACGGCGGCGAAGAACTTCACGAACTGGAACTGCGCATCCGATCCCGCCTCCGCGCCCTCTGCGAGCGCCCACAACGCGTCGCCGACCTGAGTGATGACCGCATCCCGCTTGCCCGGAGTCACGTAGAAGCGCGCGGCCGTCAGCAGCTGAGTCAGGGTGACGCGGATGGTCGTCGACTCGGTCTCGCTCGCGATGTTGTCGAGCACGAGGTTCACGTAGTCACTCGCCCTCGTCTCGCCGTCGCGCATAGCATCCCAGGCCGCTCCCCAGACCAGCGCACGGGCGAGTGCGTCGTCGATGTCCTTCAGGTGCTCCATGGCGACGGCCAGCGAGTCGTCGTCGAGTCGGATCTTCGCGTACGCGAGGTCATCGTCGTTGAGCAGCACGAGGTCGGGCTTTGTCTTGCCGACCAGGTCGGCGACGGAGGTGCGGTCGCCCGCGACATCCAGTTCGACTCGCTCGGTGCGAACCAGCTTGCCGCCCTGCAGCGCGTAGAAGCCAACGGCAAGACGGTGCGGGCGGATGGTTGGATAGTCGGTCACCGCGGTCTGCAGGATGTCGAACTTCGTGATGACGCCGTCCTTGCCGGTCTCGATCTCAGGACGCAGCGTGTTGACGCCGGCCGTCTCGAGCCAGACCTTCGACCATTCCGTGAGCTCACGACCGGAGGTGGTCTCCAACTCGGCGAGCAGGTCTTTCAGCTCGGTGTTCGAGTAGGCGTGCTTCTTGAAGTAGGCGGCGACACCGGCGTAGAACGCGTCCAGTCCGACCCAGGCCACGAGCTGCTTCAGAACCGAGCCGCCCTTGGCGTAGGTGATGTGGTCGAAGTTGACCTGCACATCCTCGAGGTCGTTGATCGTGGCAACGACCGGATGAGTGGATGGGAGCTGGTCCTGGCGGTACGCCGCGCTCTTCTCCATCATCGCGAACGTCGTCCAGGCCTCGGTCCACTCGGTGACGTCGGCGGATGCCTGTGCCGACGCCCACTCGGCGAACGACTCGTTGAGCCACAGGTCGTTCCACCATTTCATGGTGACCAGGTCGCCGAACCACATGTGGGCGAGCTCGTGCAGGATCGTGACGACGCGGCGCTCGCGGATGGCATCCGACACCTTGGAACGGAAGACGTAGCTCTCGGTGAAGGTGACCGCGCCAACGTTCTCCATCGCGCCAGCGTTGAACTCGGGGACGAAGAGCTGGTCGTACTTCGCGAACGGGTACGCGTAGTCGAACTTCTCCTCGTAGAACTCGAACCCCTTGCGGGTGATGTCGAAGATGTAGGACGCGTCGACGAACTCGGTCAGCGACTTGCGCGAGTAAATGGCGAGCGGGATTTCGCGGCCATCGCGCGACTTCAGCGAGCTCTCGACGACGTCGTAGGGTCCGGCGATGATCGCGGTCAGGTAGCTGGACATGATGGGCGTCGTGGCGAACTCCCACGTCTTCGAGTCGCCGCTCTTGACCGGGTCCGGCGTCGGCGAGTTGCTGACGACGCGCCACGCCGCGGGGGCGGTGACCGTGAAGTGGAAGGTGGCCTTGAGGTCCGGCTGCTCGAAGACGGCGAACACGCGACGGCTGTCCGGAACCTCGAACTGCGAGTATAGATACACCTCGCCGTCGACGGGGTCGACGAAGCGGTGCAGTCCCTCTCCCGTATTCGTGTAGAGGGCTTCCGCATCCACTACGAGCACGTTGTGCTCTTTCAGGTTGTCGAGCTGGATGCGCACGCCGTCGCTGACGACGGACGGGTCGAGCACGTCGCCGTTGAGGAGCACGGAGTGGACGGAGTCGGTGATCGCGTCGATGAAGGTCGACGACCCCGGTGTCGCCGAGAACACGACGGTGGTGGTCGATCCGAATATCCGGTCACCCTCCGTCAGGTCGAGATCGACCTCATAACTTGTCACATCCACGATGGCCTTGCGGGCCTGTGCTTCGACTCTGGTGAGGTTCTCTCCTGGCACGGCGTTGCTCCTTTGACGAACGGATTGTGTCCGTCAACGAGTCTATCGGCGCGAATCTAGGCCGAGACGAGCTCCCCGGTGCGCTGCTCGACGACCGCCGGTACGAGCAGCTCCGTGCACTCCTCGACGGCCTGTTCGAGCAGGCGCGCGAGGCGGGCATCCGCATCGGTCACGCACGCATCGGCGATGCCGATGGCGGCGGTGCGAAGGAGCGCCTCGTCGTTGACGGTGAGTACGCGTGTGCCGTGCGGCGACACCTGACGGATGAAGTCACGAGCCCAGAACTCGGTACCGGGCGTCTGCAGGAAGGCGGCGCGGATGCGCATGCGCGCGCGCTCGATCTCCGGTCCCTCCCACTGCTCGAGCAGCTGCTCGCACCGCAGCAGGCCGGTCGCGAGTGCACTCTGCCGAGTGTGACTGGCGATCGGAAGGGCGCTCGTCGCGGCGAGTACTGCGAGCAGCACTGGCACGCGCGGGTCATCGCCGTTCAGGCCCACCACGGAAGGGATCAGGCTCGAGAGCCGCGAGCGCTCGCTGTCCGAGGTGAGGTCGTTGATGAGGCGCGCCAGCGAGGCGAGCGCGGGATGTGTGCACGACGGGCGATCGCTCCATCGCTCACCAGCGAGGTAGGAGGCGTACTCCATGAAGCAGGCGCCTCGTTTGGCGCTACGGTGCCGTCCCGCGGACAGAACGGGCAGAAACTCTTCAGTGGATGTGGCGGTCATGAGTGCCTCCTCAATACAGAGAACGGTGGTTCCCAGTCTGCTCCCGCCGACGCGCTCTGTCGAGAACCTCTCATGGAATTTCGGGGCGTCTATTGAGTTCCCCTCGTCCTACACAATTCGCCGTTGTGAGCGTTGTCCACGGTCGAATCGGGGTGGGGAAACTGTTGGGCGAAATGTCGGTGGCAACTGTTTACGTATAGGTACGGGGAGCCTGCTGGAAGCCGATATCGAGGAGACGCCGTTCGCGGTCGCTGTCGATGACGCGCTCGGTGGGCTGGTGGACGGGTTGGCCTCGGTGGCGCGTTCTGAGGCACGGTTCGCAGCGTTCAAGGTGGAGCAGGTTTACCAGTTGTCGAGGTTCGCGGAGCTCAATATTGACGTCACGACTTCGCACGGGATGCGTCCGTGGTCGCAGGCGGCGACGGCCAGACGCACCGCCATTTCCGAGGTGGCGTTGGCTCTTCGCATTCCGGAGCGGTCGGCGGAGTCGCTGATCGAGGAGTCGCGGATGCTGGTAGAGCGACTGCCGTTGAGGATGGCGGGGCTTCGCGGGGGCGATTTCAGTTACCGGCACGCGAAGTCGATCGTGAATCATGCCGGCTCCTTCGTGGATGAGCTGCATTCCGCGTTTGAGACTGCGGTGCTGCCCGCGGCGCCCAGGCTGACCTTCGCGAAGTTCGATCAGAAGGCGCGAACGACCCGGGAGCGGATGGACGCGGCGACGATCGCGGACCGGCACGAGAAATCGATCGCGGATCGTGAGGTCTTCTTCGAACCGGCGCGGGACGGGATGGGCTGGCTGCATCTTTATACGACCGCGACGATCGGGCTCGCCGCTCACAACCGTGCGGATGAGATGGCTCGTGCTCTGCAGGGTCCCGACGAAACCCGCACCCTGACCCAGCTGCGCCACGATGTTGTCGCGGACCTGCTCCTCGACGGGGTGGTCGTTACCTCTGATGGCACCATCAGGCCGGAGTTCGGCATCCGTCCCTCGGTCGTGGTCACAGTTCCGGTGCTGGCGATGCTCGGCCACCCGTCGAAGACCGGTGAGTCCGACCTGCCGATCCTCGAGGGCTACGGGCCCATCGACCTCGACACGGCGACGAGACTTGCCGGAGCGGCGAAGTCCTGGCTGCGTACTGACCCATCCCGAGACCGGCGTCACGCTGTCGGTGGGGCGGGACCGATACTCGGTTCCGGCCGCGCTGCGGGCGTTCCTGCAGCGCAGGGACGCGCGCTGCGGGCGTTCCTGCAGCGCAGGGACGGCACCTGTCATAAACCGGGATGCAGCCGGCCAGCGATCCACTGCGACATCGACCACACACAGGAATGGCGGCACGGTGGGCAGACCGCGCACGACAACCTGGCGCACCTGTGCCCGGCGCACCACCACGAGAAACACCACACCGGTGTCACGATCGGCCACCTCCGGGGCGGCGACATCCAATGGACCACGCCCAGCGGCCGCACGCACACCAGCGAACCCGCCAACCGATTCACGACCGCTCGCGACCTCGGCCTTGGAGACGGTGGAGGGCTCGGAGATGCCGCAGCAGGCGACTCGGAACGCCCGCCGCTTAGTGCCGCATAGTGTTGGGCTATGACTGACAGCGCGCCTTCCTCGACTCCGATCGACCCGTCCACCATCTCGAACGCTGTGCTGTTCTGCCAGGATTCGGTCGCCCAGCTCGCGGCGGCGCGCAAGC
>DASXCU010000057.1:0-7606 GCA_036491035.1 Galbitalea sp.
ACACCCCACCAACGCCGCAACAACAACCACAACCGGCACAACCACAACCGGCCGCCACACACGACCAAAACCAGAACGACGCATCACAAACCTCCACACTGAGGACCAACCGCCAAACACAACCGCATACGACTGTATACAATGTTACCGCAAATTCAAGCATCGCGCACTGGTGGGCGGATTGGCCCGGATTCCCGGGAAACGCTCAGTCGAGGAGCGGCGGAAACAGGCCCCGATTCGGGCCGGTTCGCGCGTGTTAGGAGAGTTCGTTTTCCCAGAGCTTGACGCGAATGTCCCCAGCGTGGCGGAAGTGCGAACGCGATAGTTCTCCCGCCTCGGCGGCGTCGCCCGCGAGGACAGCCTTCGTAATCGCCCGGTGTTCGGCCAGAGCCTCTTCCCAGCGCCCCGGGTACGCGAGGGTGGTGCCGGGGTAGCGCGCCAGATGCATCCTCAATTGTTCGAGCAAGCGAATCAGCGCGTCGTTGTGGCTTGCGGCCCAGATGGATCGATGGAACCCGTCGTTGGCCGCGACCATCTCTTCCGTACCCGGGGTTGCTGCTTCGCACACCTTCATGGCGTTCTCGATTCGAACCCCGTCCAGAAGAGTGTGGCGTCGAGCCGCCGCCTGTACGACGGCCGTCTCCAACGCGAGTCGGGCCTCGTAGATGTCGAGGATTTCCTCTGGGCTGCGTTCACGCACGATGAGGCCACGACCGCCGCGCTCGACCAGACCGTCCTGCTCGAGGCGGGTCAGTGCTTCGCGAATCGGAGTGCGGCTCACACCCAATTGCTCGGCCAGTGCGAGCTCGATCAGCGGCGCACCGGGCTCATATACCCCGTTGAAAATCGCGTCGCGAATCAGCTCATACGGCGTGCGCGAAGCCTGGCTCGTATTTACCAATTGACGTGGACCGGCCACCGAACCCCCAAGGGAAAGCATTCAGAATAATACCGCAGCATACCGCGTCCATTGGCGGCCCGATCCGACACCGGAGCAGCGGCGCGTCCGGACAGAAATGACGTCAGCGTCCCGTGTACACCGGGGATCGTTTCTCCGCCCGCGCCCTCACGCCTTCCTTCGAATCCTCGCTCTGCTGGGCCGCACGGATCCTGGCCAATACCGTCTCGTGAGACTGGGGCTCGAAGTCGACCGCGCTCAGGGTCGCCTTGATTGCACGGAGCGAAAGCGGTGCATTCGCGGCAAGTCGGTCGACGAGCGTACGACTCGTCTCGAGGAGCTCGGCTGGCTCCGCCACTCTCGCGATCACGCCGGCGTCGGCCAACTCCCGGGCAGGGATGAGATCGCCGAGCAGGAGGATCTGTGCTGCGAGAGAAGGTCCCGCGAGACCCAGGATGTGACGTGCGACCGGCCACGCTGGAACGAGACCGAGTTGAACGGCAGAGTTTCCGATTTTTGCATCGGACGAGGCGATCACAAAGTCGCAGTGCAGCGCAATCATCGCGCCGCCGCCAATCGCTGATCCCTGAAGGACGGCGACGACCGGCAGCGGGTAGGCCGCAATCGCCGCGCAGAGGAGCTCAAGTGGGCTCTCGCCTTCACCGTCCCCACCCTCAGTACGTTGCGAAAGGTCGACGCCCGCACAAAACGTGGGACCGACGGCGTCGAGGATCGTGACTCGTTCATTTGCCGGCGGTTCGCGGGTGAAGGCCTCCGTCAATTGCGCGAACATCGGACGCGAAATGGCATTTCGCTTCTCAGCTCGGTTGAGCGTGACGCGCCGCACTCCGGACGCCTCCTCGGAGAAAAGAACCTCGGGTGCTGTTTCATCCGTCACGATGCGGCCTTCCTGTGTGGGAACGAGTCCTTGCGGAAACTGGTGATGCTGTCGGGGTCGACCGTGACCTCGATGACCGTGGGAACGTCGGATCCGAGGGCGGCACGCACCGCGGTGAGAAGCTCGTCGACCGTTTCGGCCCTCACGCCCACGCATCCGTATGCCCTCGCTACCTCATCGAAACGCGGATTGAAGATATCCGAGCCCGTGTACCTGCCGTCGAAAAAATCGCGCTGGTAAGCCTTTTCTGCTCCCCAGCATCCGTTGTTGATGACGATAGTTGTGGTGGGAAGGCCCGACTCGCGAGCCGTCGCAAGTTCGATCATTGCCATGCTGAAGCCACCGTCGCCAATTATGCTGACAACGGGCCGCTCCGGGGCAGCAGCCTTGGCTCCGATGCCCGCAGGATACGAGAAACCGACAATTCCGAAGTCGAGCGGCGTAAGCAGGCCCGGCGACTGGTACGTCTGCATACCGTCGACGGCGTGAAGCGAGGCGGTACCGGTGTCGACGGTCACGATGACGTCTCTCGGAAGATTCTGCGCAAGCGCCGCATACACGATGGCGGGCGACAGGGCACCGGTGTGGCTCGCTACTGCGTCCGCGCGCGCAGCAAGCAAATCGCGGCGCCGCTCTCTGGCTCCGTCGACCCACCCCGATTCGCGTTCGGCGACTGCATCACTCGCGGGGACGGCGGCGAGGAACGCGCCAGCGTCCGAAACGATCGCGACGTCCGCCGGGAAATAGCGACCGACCGCCATCGGCTCGACGTCGACCTGGATGATCTTCACTCCCTGTGCGAGATTCTCGGCTTTGAAGAGAGTCGTGTTGTAGCTGAGCCGGGTGCCCAGGGCAAGAACGACGTCGGCCGATCGCAGCAGTTCGGTCGCCACGACGTTGCCGCGCGGTCCGACCTGGCCGACATACAGCGGGTGATCGTTCGCGATGATGTCACCGTTGCCCGGAGATGCTGCAACCGGGACGTCGAGCACGTCGACAAACCGCGCAAACGCGGCGGATGCGTTGGCCCACTTGATGCCGGCGCCGCCGAGGATCAGCGGTCGGCGAGCAAGCCTCAGCACCTCGACCGCCCGGGCGAGTTCGGATGGCGCCGGGGCTGCACCCGCCTGGCGCGCGCGGACCGCAACGGTACTCTCGTCGACCTCGGCGGCGAGGAGATCACCGGGAATATTGACGACGACCGGACCCTGGCGGCCGGACTGGCTGACCAAAAACGCCTCATCGACATATTCGGCGATTCGAGCTGCCGAGCGAACCGTCACCGTGCGTTTGGTAACCGGAGCAAGGAGAGACTGTTGGTCTACCTCCTGGAACGTTCCGCGATCCACCTGAGCTGTCGACGTATCCCCGGCAATAATCACCAGCGGGGAGAAGGCCAGGCGAGCCTCAGCAATTCCGCTCACCAGGTTGGTAACGCCGGGGCCGGGCTGGCCGGCAAACACGACTCCCGCTCGGCCGGTGATTCTGGCGAACGCATCCGCCATGTGCACCGCGTTCTGCTCGTGCCGTGTGCCGACGTAGGTGATGTCGGGGGCATCGTGAAGCGCGTCGTACACGTCGAGCATCGCCGTTCCGATTACCCCGAAGACATGGGTAACCCCCTGCTTTCGGAGTGTCTGAATTACCGCCTCGCCGCCGCTTATCTTGCCCATCGTCGCTGGTTTCCTTTCATGTCATACGTCTTCGCCGTACCAGAGTCTCCGGTACGGGATGCTGAGAACGGTCCGGGAGATTCGAACGTCCAGGAGGTACGGCCGCGGGTTCGCGACAAAGTCTGCCAACGCGACGCTGAGCTCATCCGTCGTACGGACCAGCGCGCCTGATCCCCCCAGGCTGCGACCGACCAGTCCGAGATCCGGAGTAGTCATTAGGGTCAGGGACTGGTCGAGACCTGAGGCAACCGATTTGTGGAATTCGGCGCCGATCGCCTCGTCGTTCATCACCACTACGAGGAGCGGCACGCGGTAGCGCACCGCGGTCTCGAACTCCGCCAGGTGCATCATGAACCCCGCGTCACCCTCGACGGTGAAAACCGGCGCGCGATCGCTGGCCAAGCTGGCGCCGATACCGACGGTGAGTCCCTGGCCTATGCAGCCGAAGTGATGCTGTGCGATGACAAAGGGCCGCTTCCTGTTCATCAGCATGGTTGGGAAACGCACCTGATGCCCGCTCCCGAGAACGAGTCCGATCGTGTCGGGAATATCCCGATCGAGTTGTCGAACTACCTCTCGCGGATCGAGGGTGCCGTCATCGAGGTCGAACGGCTGAGAGTCCTCACTCGCCTGCGCGAGGAGGTCGCGCACTTCGGGCGTTCGAAATCCGACCGGAGCCGGATGTGCCTCAAGCGCGTCCGCGATCGCATCCGCCGCGAGGGCGGCGTCCGCCCGCACGTAGCAATCCGCGACCCGACCGTCGCCCAGGAGTGCGGCGGGGCGGGTGTCCACCTGAACGTACCGGGCATCGGGGAACAGGTAGCCATGCTCCGTCGTATATGCATTCAGGCTCGCCCCCACACCGATGACGACGTCCGCCTGCTGACATAGTTCGATCGCATAACGGGTCGCGTATAGCCCAGCGATCCCGACATTGAATGGGTCATCTGCCGCGAAGCCTTTTGCGAGCAGCGAGGTTGCGACGAGCGCTCCGCTGGCAGCCGCGAGTCGTTGCACTTCAGCCGCCGCGCCGGAACGAACCGCGCCCCTTCCGGCCACGATCACCACTCGTTGCCCGGCCGCGATTATCGCGGCCGCGGCAGCGACAGCCTCCTGATTCGGCGCATCGCGCCATTTGTTAAGGAGCGAGCGCGAGGGGACGTAGTCGTCGGGGTCCAGGTCGACGTCTTTTGCCTGTACCTCGCTGGGGACACTCAGCAGCACTGGTCGCGACTGGCTGGAAGCGATGAAGAACGCTCGCTGCACGGCATCGAATGCCGCCTCCGGCGAGGCAACCCGCACGAATTCGGCCTCGATCGCCGCGGCGAACCTGGCCTGGTCGAGGTATTGCGGCTCCGCACGATTATCGGGATCGCCATCGCCGCAGAACGCTACGAGAGGCGTGCCAGCCCGGCTCGCAACCAACATGGTTGTTGCCAGCTGTGCGGTGCCCGGACCGCTCGTCGTGGTGCATACTCCGGGACGTCCGGTCACCCGAGCCCACCCGTCAGCCATCGCGAGGCCCGCGCCCTCGTGACGCACATTCACCATCTCGACGCCGAGAGCCGACATGGCATTCATCCACTGCATGTTGGCATCGCCCATGAGGCCGAAAACCGTGGAGGTCTGCTCGCGAACAAATGACTCCGCGAGTGCCTGGTAGACCTTCACGACGCTGTCCTAGTCATTGTATGCAACAGTATACCTCAATTGGATGGAGTTGTGGCGGGCGTGGATTCGGGGCCATCCGGATCGCGCATGACCCGCTGCGCCAGCGCCTCCGCGAACGCTCGCGTCAGCCGTGCAATGACAACACTCGCCCCCCGCTCGATCACGCCGGCCAGCGGGCCCGACATCGTCACCGTTCCATGAATGTCAATTCGCGACGAACTGCCATCCTGCTCGGGGGCTAGCGCGAACGACCCCTCTCCCTTCGCGCGTGTCGTTCCCCTCGAATCGCCACCGTCCCCGCTGATCAGCCCGCTCGCGGTCGCGGCATCGACGCGCATCGTGCCGTGTCCGGTGAGGGACACGGCCATGGGGCCGAACTTGACAGTGACTTTCACGTCGAACGAGTCGCCCTCCAACGAGAGCAACTCGGCGCCTGGAATGCAACCGACAACCTCTTTCGGGTCGGTAAGGATCGGCCACACCGCCGCCGGCGCGGCTGCGACCGCGACCGATTCATCCACCGTCATCATTGGCGGACGCCTTTCTCGCCTGCTATCCCGGCGGCTCCATCGAAGGAACAATGACCGAGGTCGAGGACGGTCGTGCCACCAACGGACACCCGGAACCATGCCTCATCCGCTTGCCGCCAGACGGCGACCGTCAACAGCTGGCCAGGAAACACGACCGCACTGAAGCGCGCGGAAATCGCCCGAAGCCGATTTGGATCTCCCTCGCACACCGCGTCCACCAAGGCACGTGTCGCGAACCCATAGGTGCACAACCCGTGCAGGATTGGCCGCTCAAACCCGGACCGTCGGGCAAAGTCCGGATCCCAGTGCAGGGGGTTGTCGTCACCGGACAGGCAGTAGAGAACGGCCTGGTCATCCGTCGTTCGGTAGTCCAGTTGTACGTCGGGTTCGCGCTCCGGTAGATGCGTTGCCAACGACGGCCCACGGTCTCCACCGAAGTCACCGGATCCGCGGACGAACGACATGGACGAATTGACGATCGCGATCTCCCCCGTTCCAGCGTCCCGCGATACGGCCTCCGTTTCGACTACCGCGCCCGAGCCCTTGTCCCACACGCCGACAACTCGGCAGGTTGTCGTGAGCATCCCGCTGACGGGCAGCGGTCGACGAATCTCGAGTGACTGCGAGGCGTGAACGGTCCTGTCCCGAGGCATCTCGCTCAGATCGAGCTGCCTTCGCGCGGAGGCCCCCGGCAGGACGGCGAAAGACGGAATCGGCCGCAGCGGCGAACCCGTCGAGCCGGGTGAACTGAACCGCTCGTCGGCGCCAACGCCTACTGCATAGATCCGAACATCCCGGGCGTTCCAGGAGAAGACGGATGGGACAGCGGACTCTCTCCCCAACAGCGCCTGGATCGACATCGGAATCGGTTAGACGCGGTTCGAGGCGTTCGGTCGTGCAGCCGCAACGAGCGTCGGCAGGTGTTGGCCGAGCTCACTGGGAAGCCACTCGTGATCCTGCGTAATCTCAGGACCGCGATTCCAGCCCTCCGCGACGGTGATGGTTGCGCCTCTCACCAGAAAGACGCGTCCCGTAATCGCCGCTGATTCCCCACTAGCCAGCCACGTGGCGACCGGTGCGATATTTGCCGGCGACCTCGGGTCGAACCCGCCGGCGACGATTCCGGACTCCTCGACAACACCCTGGGTCATCCTTGTGTCCGCTCCCGGCGATATGGCATTGACGGTCACGCCGTACCGGGCAAGCTCGATAGACGAAATGATCGTGAGTGCGGCAATGCCCGCCTTGGCGGCTCCATAGTTTGCCTGGCCGATATTCCCGAATAACCCCGAGTTCGAGGTCGTGTTAATGATTCGAGCATCCACGCTGGCGCCAGCCTTCGACTCGTCTCGCCAGTAATTGGCCGCGTGGTGAGTCGTGGCGAATGTTCCTCGCAGGTGAACGCCGATCACTGAATCCCACTCCCGCTCGCTCATATTCACCAGCATTCGGTCCCGAAGGATCCCGGCATTATTCACGAGGACATCCAGGCGACCGAAACTCTCCACGGCGGTCGCGACGAGACGTCGGGCACCCTCCCAGTCGGACACATCATTCGCATCGGCAACCGCGGAGCCGCCATTTCGTTGGATCTCCGCGACGACCTCCGCCGCTGGGCTAGCCGACGACCCAGTTCCGTCGACGGCCGCGCCGATATCGTTCACCACAACGCTCGCACCCTCCCGGGCAAGTGCCAGGGCGTGTGCTCGGCCGATACCTCGGCCGGCTCCGGTGACAACAGCAACGCGACCGTCACACAGTCCCATCAGAGTTGCGAGATTTCGAAACCGCGATGCTGGGTCATTTGTTGAGTCCGAGGAGTCCGAGGATGCGGGTCTGTTCCGATGCGGAGGTAGCCTCACCCAGATCGACGAAGTCCTTCCCGATCGGAGCCGCTCCAGGAATCGTGACACCCGGCAACACCGAGGGACTATCC
>DASXCU010000058.1:0-21705 GCA_036491035.1 Galbitalea sp.
CGGGGACCCTCGCAACCCCGTTCGCGCTGCTGCACCATTGCCGTATGAGTGACAGCGTTGCCGCCCGCGACGAGCCCGTGCGCCCCACAGAGCTGCCGATTTCGCTGATCGACAGCAGGGGTACAGTCGTGTCCGGCAAGCGGGCAGCCGGATTTACTCGCCCTAGCGACGAAGTGCTCCTCGACCTCTACCGCAAGATGGTGAAAGCGCGGCGGTTCGACATCCAGGTCAGCGCGCTCACGCGCCAGGGACGGCTGGCAACCTATCCGTCGGCGAGCGGCCAGGAGGGCTGCGAGATTCCGGCCGTCGCGGCGCTGCAGGAACACGACTGGATGTTCCCTACCTACCGCGACAGCATCGCGGTGCTCACGCGCGGAGTTCCGGCGGCCCAGGTCCTGTCGCACTTCCGCGGCGACTGGCACCTCGGATTTGACCCGGGCGAACACCGCATCGCCCCACAGGCGACGCCGCTCGCAACGCAGGCCCTCCACGCCGTCGGACTCGGGACCGCCGCGAGGCTCAAGGGCGACGACGTCGTCGCGCTCACCTTCCTCGGCGACGGAGCCACGAGCGAAGGGGACGCCCACGAGGCCTTCAACTTCGCCGCCGTCTGGCAGGCGCCCGTCGTGTTCCTCGTGCAGAACAACCAGTACGCGATCAGCGTCCCGGTCGCGAAACAGACCCGGGCCCGCACCTTCGCGGACAAGGCCATCGGCTACGGGATGCCCGGCTACTTCGTCGACGGCAACGACGCCGCCGCGATGTTCGCCGTGATCAGCGCGGCCGTCGAACGCGCCCGTTCCGGTGGCGGCCCGACGCTCATCGAGGGACTCACCTATCGCGTCGAAGCCCACACCAACTCGGATGACCCGAGCCGCTATCGCGGGAAGGACGAGGAGGCGAAGTGGCGCGAACTCGACCCGCTGATCCGACTCGAGAAATACCTGACGAAGGCTGGCGTCCTGACGCCCGCCGTAGCCGATGAAATCGCCGCAGCTGCCGAGGCGCTCGCGACCGAGGCGCGCGACGCGATGAGCGTCGAGCCGGACCTCGACCCCCTCGAGCTCTTCGACCACGTCTACGTGGCCGAGCGGCCCGCACTCCTCGAGCAGCGTGCGTTCCTCGAGCGCGAGCTCGCCGCCACCGAAGCCGGGAGCCAGTCATGACCATCCTCGAGAACCGCCCCGTCGCTTCCGCCGCGGCGGCTCCCGCCTCCGTGTCGATGGCCGGAGCCCTGACCGCGGCGCTGCGGGATGCCATGACCGAGGACTCCCGCGTCGTCGTGTTCGGCGAGGATGTCGGCGCGCTCGGGGGCGTATTCCGCGTCACTGATGGCCTCAGCAAGGAGTTCGGCGACAACCGCATTTGGGACTCGCCACTCGCCGAGGCGGGCATCGTGGGCACGGCGATCGGCATGGCCATGTACGGGATGCGGCCCGTCGTCGAGATGCAGTTCGACGCCTTCAGCTATCCGGCGTTCGAGCAGATCACCTCCCACGTCGCGAAGATGCACAACCGCAGCAAGGGTCGCGTCACGCTGCCGATCGTCATCCGCATCCCCTACGCCGGTGGGATCGGCGGCGTCGAGCACCACTCGGACTCGTCGGAGGCGTACTGGACCCACACGCCCGGACTCACCGTGGTGACGCCGTCGAACCCGGCCGATGCGTACTCGATGCTGCGTGAGGCGATCGCGAGCGACGACCCGGTAATCTTCCTGGAA
The DNA here is from genome assembly GCA_036491035.1 of Galbitalea sp. Lineage (GTDB taxonomy): Bacteria > Actinomycetota > Actinomycetes > Actinomycetales > Microbacteriaceae > Galbitalea. The sequence continues at coordinate 1,724 of DASXCU010000058.1, forward strand.
CCAAAGAGCCGCTACTGGATGAAGGACGCCGTCGCCCTCCCGGTCGCGACGCCGCCGATGACCCGGGCCGTGGTGCTCCGCGAGGGAACGGATGTCACACTCCTCGCGTACGGACCAACGGTCAAGACGGCGCTGCAGGCCGCCGACCTCGGTGCCGACGAGGGCCTCTCGATCGAGGTCATCGACCTGCGCAGCCTGTCCCCCTTCGATGACGAGACCGTCGGTGCATCCGTTCGTAAAACGTCCCGCGCCGCCATCATCCACGAGGCGGCCCAGTTCGGCGGATACGGTGCCGAGGTTGCCGCTCGGGTTACCGAGCGCCAGTTCTTCCACCTCGCCGCGCCTATCCTGCGGATCACCGGGTTCGACATCCCGTTCCCGTCTCCCAAGCTGGAGGAGTACCACCTGCCGACGGCGGAGCGCGTGCTGGCGGCGCTCGACACCTGGGAGTGGGACTGATGTCCCGCGAGTTCCTGCTCCCCGACCTCGGCGAGGGCCTGACCGAGGCGGAGATCGTCTCGTGGTTGGTCGCACCGGGCGACGTCATCGTTATCGATCAGCCGGTCGTCGAGGTCGAGTCCGCGAAGTCGGTTGTCGAACTCCCGTCGCCCTATGCGGGCCGCGTCGAAGCCCTGCACGCCGGGCCGGGCGATGTCGTACACAAGGGGTCCATCCTGATCACTGTCGCGAGCCCCGTCGAGGGCGTCGTCGAACCCGAGCAGCCGGATGTCGTGCCGGGCACCGCGCTGCGTGCACGCGAGGCCGAGCCGACCGGATCCGGAGCGGTCCTCATCGGCTACGGAACAAAGGAGTCGACGGTTCGACTGAAGCGGCCGGCGGGCGGGCGGTTCGGTAATCGCACCTCAGCACCCTCGCCGCTCGCCCCCGCGGGGACGCTGCTCGACCCCGAGCGCCACTCACCCGTCGTGTCGCCGCTCGTTCGCAAGCAGGCCAGACTGCACGGCATCGACGCGACGCAGCTGGCCGGCACCGGACCCGGAGCACTGGTTCTGCGAGCGGACGTGGATGTCGCGATCGCCGCCCTCGAGACGAGTCTGGCTGCACCGTCCCACGTGCTTGCGGTTTCCCCGGTCCCTGCGGCGGGCGACCAGCGAGTTCAGATGTCGGCCATGCGCAAGCTCATCGCCCAGCGGCTCGGCACGTCGCGGCGCACCATCCCGGAGGCCACGATCTGGCTCGACGTCGACGCGACCGAGCTCTTCGCTGCGAAGGATCGCCTCCAGAAGTCCACCGGCGAGCGTTTCAGCCTCACTGCCCTCATCGCGCGCTTCGTGGTCGCGGGCCTCGCCGAGTTCCCGATCCTGAACTCCTCGGTGGATGAGGAGGCGAGCGAGATCATCCGCCATGGTTCGATCGGCCTGGGGCTCGCCGCGCAGACGTCGCGCGGACTGATGGTTCCGGTCATCCACGACGCGGGATCCCTCACAACTCGCCAGCTGCGCGACCGGGTAGCCGAGGTGGTGGCACACTCCGACAAGGGCGACTTCCCGGCCGCGCAGCTTCGCGGTGGCACATTCACGCTCAATAACTACGGCGGGTTCGGCGTCGACGGTTCGACGCCCATCATCAACTACCCCGAGGTGGCGATGCTCGGAATCGGTCGCATGATCGACCGGCCGTGGGTCGTGGATGGCGAGCTCGCGGTTCGCAAGGTAGTCACGGTCTCGTTCGTGTTCGATCACCGCGTCTGCGACGGGGATGTGGCATCCGGCTTTATCAACTTCGTCGCACGCTGCATCGAGGAGCCGCTCACCCTCCTCGGCTCCCTCTAGCCTTCGACTCTCTAGCCCTCGGTCTCCACAAGCTCGGCCCGAGAGCGAATCCGGGCGAACGCGGCGAAAGCGGGCGTGCGCGCCCGCTTTCACCGCACTCGCCCGATTCAGAGCTAGCGACGGCGGAAGACCGGGGAACGCTTCTGCTGGAAGGCGGCGAAACCCTCCGCGTAGTCGGGACTCGCGCAGAGCTCGCCCTGTGCGGCGTTCTCGGCGGCCATCGACTCCCACAGTCCGACCCGGTCGTCGCGCAGCTGGTGGACGAGTTTCTTGCTGGCCAGGAAGGCGCCCGTCGCACCGGTGGCGACCTTCCGCGCACGCTCGCGGGTGAACTCGAGTACCTCGTCGGCGGGCACGACGCGGCTGAACAGCCCCGCCTGCACGGCCTCGGTCCCGGACATCAGTTCGGCCGTGTAGATGAGGTCGAGCGTGCGATGCGCGCCGAGCCGCTCGAAGAACAGGGCGTGGCCACCCGAGTCGAGTGTGGCCCCGAGGTTCGCGAACGGCGAGCCGATCCTGGCGTTGTCCGCGACGTACACAACATCGCAGGCGAGAAGGAGCCCGAGGCCGACGCCGAGGCAGGCTCCGGATGCGACCGCGAACGTTGGCGCCGCGAAGTCGTCGATCTTTCGCAGCAGCGGGGTCACGAGTCCGGCGAGGTAACCGATCGCGTCATCCGTCTCCGGCGTCACGTTCGAGATGTCGCGACCGGCACAGAAAGCCCGACCCTCGCCGCGGAGAACAAGCGCGCGAACATCGGCTTCGGCGGCGCGATCGAAGGCGTCGCCCAGGTCTGCGAGCGCCTGCTCGTCAAGCGCGTTCAGCTTGCCCGGATCGTTCAGCGCAATCTCGGCGACGCCATCGGTGACGGAGAAGTCGACCACCATGAACGAGTCCCTCTTTCTCTTGCGCGGATGCGACGCGTGATGCCTATGCGTCGTAGTTGACGGAGACGCGCTCGCTGGTCGGAATGGACTGGCACGTCAGCACGTAGCCGCTCGCGAGTTCCTCGGGTTCGAGCGCGTAGTTCTCCACCATATCGACGGTGCCCTCGGTGATCACGGCGCGGCAGGTGCCGCAGACGCCGCCGGCGCACGCGAACGGTACGTCGCCGCGAACACGCAGGGCCGCGTTCAGGATGCTCTCGTTGCTGTGCACCGGAGACGTCACCGTCGCCGTCGTCCCATCCAGTCGGAACGTGATCGTGTGCACACCCTCGCCCGCCCGAACCTCGACCGGACGTCCGGACTGTCCGGCGGGGCGATCAGGGCGGTCAGTGGTGAAGAGTTCGAAGCGCACCGCACTCGTGTCGACGCCGAGCTCGGCGAGGGTGTCGCGGCACAGTTGCACGAGTTCGAACGGTCCGCAGAGGAACCACTCGGCGACATCCGTCGGATCGATCAGCTTCGCGAGGATCTCGCGGAACCGCTCGGCGTCGAGGCGGCCCGACAGCAGCTCCGAGCTGCGGCGCTCGCGCGTGAGCACGTGGTACAGCGCGAGGCGGGTCGGATAGCGGTCCTTCAGATCGGCGAGCTCGTCGACGAACATCGTCTCCATGGATGTGCGGTTGGAGTACACGAGCGAGAAGCGAGCATCGGGCGACGCGGCGAGCGTGCTCTCGATCAGCGCGATGACGGGCGTGATGCCCGACCCGGCGGCAACGGCGACGTAGTGCGCTGCCGTCGCCGAAACCACCCGTGAGGTGAACTTGCCCTCCGGGCTCATCACGTCGAGCTCCATGCCGGCCCGCAGGTTATCGACCGCCCAGGTCGAGAACAGGCCGCCGAGGTCGCGCTTGATCGCGACCTTGAGCGTGCCGTCTACCGGCGCCTGGCAGATGGAGTAGCTCCGCCTCAGGTTCTCACCGTCGAGGTCGGTCCGCAGAGCGATGTACTGGCCGGGGTCGTAGCTGTAGTCGTCGGCCAAATCGTCCGGCACCTGGAACGACACCTCGATGGCGTCATCCGTGAGCCTGCGCACCTGGGAAATCGTGAGCGGATGGAAGCGGGCACGGCGACGCGTCGGCGCGATGTTTGTGTCGGTCATCGTGATCTCCGAGGCATCAGTGTTCCTTGAAGTAGTCGAACGGCTCCTGGCAGCGCTGGCACACGTAGAGCGCCTTGCACGACGTCGAGCCGAAACGGGACAGTTCGCGAGTGTGCATCGATCCGCAGTGCGGGCAGCGGATGCCGAGGCCCAGGTTCACGGTCCCGCCGGTTCCGCGCGAAACGGGTGCCGCGATTCCGTAGTCCTCTAGCTTTGCGCGACCGGCTTCGCTCATCCAGTCGGTCGTCCAGGCGGGAGCCAACACGGTACGCACAACGACATTGCCGTAGCCGGCCGCGCCGAGCACCGCAACGACGTCATCCCGGATGGCGTCGACAGCCGGGCAGCCGGAGTAGGTCGGGGTGATGTCGACCACGACCGTCGATCCCTCGATCGCGACCCGTCGAAGTACTCCGAGGTCCTCGATGGTCAACACGGGGACCTCCGGGTCCACGACCGTCGCGGCCAGGTCCCAGACGGCCAGTTCGGACGGGGTCTCCGGGCGCGGGCGCGCCAGCAGCTCGGTGTTCACCAGATCGCTCCGGGATGGGCGCGGGCAAGCACCTGCATCTCGGCCAGCATCGGGCCGAGCGCCTCCGAGTGACGGCCGAGCCGCCCGCCGCCCTGAGCGGGTGCGCCCGTCGGAACCTCCAGCCCGGCATCCACGATCAGTCGCGGCACGAGCGCGTCGAACGCCTCGCGCAGCCTGGTCGAGTCGACCGCGATGCCCTCGAGCTCCGCAGCGAAAGGATCGGGCTGGAACAGCTCGTCGGCGAACGGCCACATGATGTCGAGGCCGCGCTGCATCCGTTCGTGCGACAACTCGGTACCGAGCCCGAGTCGTCGCAACCACTGCAGGCTGTGATCGACGTGGTAGTCGACCTCCTTGACCGCCTTCGCTGCGATGGCGGCGAGCGTTGGATCGTCAGATGCGGCGAGCGCGCGATACAGCTCGGCGAAATACACGGAGGCGATGAGCTGGCGCGCAATGGTGACGGCGAAGTCGCCGTTCGGCTGCTCGAACAGCTGCCGCGAACGGAACTCCGGTTCGTCGCGGAAGTAGGCGAGATCGTCCTCGGACCTGTCCCACGCGGTACCGGCGTAGGTCAGCAGGCTGCGGGCGTGGCCGAGAAGGTCGAGGCCGATGTTGCCGATCGCCACGTCCTCCTCGAGCTCGGGCGCGTTAGCAATCCACTCGCCGAGCCGGTGGGCGAGCACCAGTGCATCGTCGCCGAGGCCTAATGCGTACTGTGCGACCGTCTCCGGCGCGACGACCGAAGAGTCGGCGATCGACTCAGCAGTGATCGCGCTCGAGACGACGTGGTTGGAGTGGTTCACAGGTGCGGCACCGACTCTGACTCGGTGTAATACGTCGCGTGGCGGTATTCCTTGCCCTGCGGCGACTCGAAGAACTCGCCCTTCGCATCCGGATCGCTCGAGGTGATGTCGGATGCCCGAACCACCCAGATCGAGACCCCCTCCGCGCGACGGGTATAGAGGTCGCGAGCATTGCGCACCGCCATGGTCTCGTCGGGCGCGTGCAGCGAGCCGGCGTGCACGTGCGACAGGCCGCGGGATGACCGGATGAAAACCTCCCACAGCGGCCAGGTCTCGCGGCCGCCCGAATCTCCCGGGCTCGTCACGATGCCATCCGTTCGGTCGCTTCGCGTTCAGCGGCTTCGCGGTCGGCGTAGGCACGAGCCGCCTCCCGGACCCACGCGCCATCCTCGTGCGCCTTCTTGCGACGGGCGACTCGCACGGCGTTGGCCTGGCCGCGACCGGCGAGTACCTCGTAGAACTCGTCCCAGTTGAGTTCGCCGAAGTCGTAGTGGCCCCGTTCCTCGTTCCACGCGATGTCGGGGTCCGGAAGCGTGAGGCCGAGCACCTCGGCCTGCGGCACCAGCATGTCGACGAATCGCTGGCGAAGGTCGTCGTTGCTGAAGCGCTTGATCTTCCACGCCATGCTGCGCTGCGAGTTGGGCGAGTCTTCGTCGGGCGGTCCAAACATCATGAGTGCCGGCGCGTACCAGCGATGGACCGACTCCTGGGCCATCGCCCGCTGGGCATCCGTTCCGCGCATCAGCTGCAGAAGGATCTCGAATCCCTGGCGCTGGTGGAACGACTCCTCCTTGCAGATGCGCGTCATCGCCCGGCCGTACGGTCCATAGGATGCGCGGCACAGCGGCACCTGATTGCAGATTGCAGCGCCGTCGACCAGCCAGCCGATGGACCCCATGTCGGCCCAGGTCGGTGTCGTGTAGTTGAAGATCGAGGAGTACTTCGCGGCCCCGGTGATGAGTTGTTCGAACATGGTCTCGCGGTCGATGCCGAGCGTCTGCGCAGCTGAATAAAGGTAGAGCCCGTGCCCGGCCTCGTCCTGGACCTTGGCCATCAGGATCGCCTTGCGCTTGAGGCTCGGAGCACGTGTGATCCAGTTGCCCTCCGGCTGCATCCCGATGATCTCGGAGTGCGCGTGCTGGGAGATCTGCCGGATGAGGGTCTTGCGGTAGGCGTCCGGCATCCAGTCGCGCGGTTCGATGCGCATGTCGGCGTCGATGAGCCGCTCGAATTCTCGCTCCTCCGGCGATTTTTCGACGAAGGGTGAGTGCGTTGGCGTGGTCATCCTTGCCCCTTGCATTAGTGACCGGTCGTTCAGTTAGTATATGTTCACGGCCAATCCGCACACAAGGAGCGGCAACTCATCGAGGAGTTTCCAGATGCCAGCTACCCCCCATCGAGTTGCGAGCATCATGATGCGGCACGACCGCGCCTCGGAGTCGCTCGGGATGACCGTACTGCTCAACGAGCCGGGCCACTCCGTCGTCACGATGACCATTCGCGACGACATGCTGAACGGCTTCGCCATCACCCACGGCGGTTTCGTGTTCGCCCTCGCCGATACGGCCTTCGCGATCGCCTGTAACGACAGCGAGTTCGTGACGGTCGCCGCCGGTGCGGACGTCACCTTCCTGAAGTCGACCACGACGGGCGACATCCTGACCGCGACCGCGCTCGAGCGGGCGAAGTCCGGACGTTCCGGAATCTATGACGTGCAGGTGCTCGATGCCGAGGGTGCCATCGTCGCCGAGTTCCGGGGCCGCAGCCGCCGAACGTCGACTCCCCCACCCCCGGTGTAACCGCCTTCGATTCCAAGGATTGCCCATGTCAACGACGACCATGACCCGCCTCCGCCCCGCCGCTCCCGAGGAACTGGATGCGGCCGAGCGGATGTCCCGCGACGAGCTCGAGGCCCTGCAACTCGCTCGCCTGCAAGAGACGGTGCGCCACGCGTACGCCAACGTTCCGCACTATCGCTCGAAGCTGGACGCGGTCGGCGTACATCCCGATGACATCCGTTCGCTCGACGACCTGGCGAAGTTGCCGTTCACGACCAAGGAGGATCTTCGCCAGAACTACCCGTTCGGGATGTTCGCGGTGCCGACCGAGGAGGTTGCTCGCATCCACGCGTCCTCGGGCACGACGGGCCTTCCCACCGTCGTTGGATACACCAAGGGCGACCTCGAAATCTGGGCCGGCCTCGTCGCACGCTCGCTGCGTGCCTCGGGCGTCCGACCGGGGATGCGAGTACACAACGCGTACGGCTACGGCCTGTTCACGGGTGGGCTCGGCGCACACGCCGGCATCGAGGCGCTGGGGGCGACCGTCATCCCGATGTCGGGCGGCCAGACCACCAAGCAGGTGCAGCTCATCCGTGATTTCCAGCCCGACGTAATCATGTGCACGCCGTCGTATCTTCTGACGATCGCGGACTGCATGGTCGCGCAGGGCATCGATCCGCGCTCGACCACGCTCAAGGCGGGCGTGCTCGGCGCCGAGCCGTGGACGAATGCGATGCGCAAGGAGATCGAGGAGAGGCTCGATATCGACGCCCTCGATATCTACGGCCTCAGCGAGGTGATGGGCCCCGGCGTCGCGAACGAGTGCATCGAGACGAAGGATGGGCCGCACATCTGGGAGGACCACTTCCTGCCAGAGATCATCGACCCCACGACCGGCGAGCGACTGCCCGACGGCACCGAGGGTGAACTCGTCTTCACGTCGCTGACCAAGCGCGCCTTCCCGATCCTGCGCTACCGAACTCGCGACCTCAGCACGCTGCTTCCGGGTACCGCTCGTCCGTCGATGCGCCGCATGACCAAGATCACCGGCCGCAACGACGACATGATCATCCTCCGCGGAGTGAACCTGTTCCCCACTCAGATCGAGGAGATCGTGCTCGGCGTCCCCGCGCTGTCGACCCACTTTCTCCTGGAACTGACGCGCCTCGGGCGGATGGACGAGCTGACCATCCGGATCGAGCCGCGAGAGGATGCGAGCGCCGCCGATGTGGAGGCCGCCGTCGCGCAGCTCATCAAGACCATCAAGGTGCAGATCGGGTCAACGCTGGGGGTGGTCGTCGTCGAGTCGGGAACACTGCCCCGCAGCGAGGGCAAGCTGAAGCGCCTCTACGACCTCCGGTCATGAGCGCCGAAACCGACTTCGCGCTCTGCCAGACTGGGCACTGATGTCAGCAACCGACGCAGCTCCGCCGCCGAAGAAGGGCCGACCCGGCCTCGACCGTCAGTTCGTGCTCGACACCGCGGTCACCGCATTCATCGAGTTCGGCTACGACGCGACCTCGATGGGGATGATCGCCGAACGGCTCGGGCTCAGCAAGGCCGCCGTCTACCACCACTACCCGGCGAAGGCCGAGATGCTGGGGGCTGCGCTCGATGAGGCGCTTGGCGGCCTCGAGGGGGTGCTGCTCGAGGATGGCGCGAAGCAGGGCACCGCCGAGGAACGACTCGCCTACGTGCTCCGTGGTGCCGTCCACATCCTGACCAGCCGGCTCCCCTACGTGACTCTGCTGCTGCGGGTTCGGGGCAACACTGAGGTCGAGCGCGAGGCACTTCGTCGGCGCCGCGAGTTCGACCGCTCAGTGACGGCGCTCGTCGTGGAGGCGCGCGACGAAGGCTCAGTGCGCAGCGACATCGACCCGCGTGTGATCACACGACTGCTGTTCGGGATGATCAACTCGATCGTCGAGTGGTATCGCCCCGACGGCCCGGAGTCGGGCGATCAGCTGGCAGCGGATGTACTCGCTATGGCGCTCGAGGGACTCGCGGGCCGATAGCTGTCCTTGGCGACGAGGGTCAGTACGTCGTAGGTCGCCACGACCTCGTCGAGCTGGTTGATCAGCACCGCATCCCAGCGCACCTCACCGTATTCGTCGGTCTCGTGCGGTGTGACCTGCTTGGCCGTGAGAACCACCCGGATGGTGTCACCCGGCGACACCGGCGTCAGGAACCGCAGGTTCTCGAGACCGTAGTTGGCGAGCACCGGGCCAGGAGCAGGATCGACGAAGAGCCCAGCGCCGAAGGAAACCAGCAGGTAGCCGTGCGCGACGCGACCCGGGAAGAACGGGTTCGCCGCCGCCGCCTCTTCGTCCATGTGCGCGTAGAACGTGTCGCCAGTGAACTCGGCGAAGTGCTCGATGTCATCCAACGAGATCTCGCGCGGCTCGGATGCAACGCTGTCGCCGAGGTGCAGGTGCTCAAGGGTCTTCCGGAACGGATGCTCGCCCGTCGAGTCGCTCGCCGCACCGGTATGCCAGATCCCGGTGATCGCGGTGAGCATCTCGGGCGAACCCTGCAGCGCGGTCCGCTGCATGTGGTGGAGCACGGCCCGGATGCCGCCCAATTCCTCGCCACCACCCGCCCGGCCAGGCCCACCATGCACCAGGTGGGGAACCGGAGAACCGTGGCCGGTTGACGTGCGGGCATCATCCCGGTCGAGCACGAGCACGCGCCCGTTCCAAACGGAGATGCCGGCCAACAACTCGACTGCCTCCTCCGGATCGTGCGTGGCAATGCTCGTCACGAGGGAGCCCCCACCGCGGCCGACCAGTTCGATGGCCTCCGCCGTGGTTTCGTAGGTGACGAGGCTCGCCACCGGACCGAACGCCTCGACCTCGTGCACCGCAGCCTCGTTTGCCCGGTCGAACCGGAGAAGAACCGGTGAGGTGAACGCACCCTCCTCGTCGACCGACGACGAGCCGTCCGCATGCAGCGCGCTCGGCGCATCCGTCGATCCGACTACGATCTCGCCGCCGGCCGCGACCAGCCGGCCGACCTGGCGCAGCACCTCGTCGCGCTGTTCCACCGAGGCGAGTGGACCCATCGTCACCCCCTCGACGCGTGGATCTCCGATCACGAGGCGCTGCGCGATCCGGTCGGCGATCGCGGCCGTCACGTCGTCGGCGGATGCCCGGGGCACGATCACCCGGCGGATGCTCGTGCACTTCTGTCCGGCCTTGACCGTCATCTCCGTCACCACACCGCGAACGAAGGCGTCGAACTCGGGGGTACCCGCGACAGCCGCCTTGCCCAGCACGGATGCGTTGATCGAGTCGGTCTCGCTCGTAAAGCGCACCCCGCCGGTCCGCACCGACGCGTTGGCGCGAAGGCCCTCCGCGGTCGACGCCGACCCGGTGAATCCGACGAGGTCGCCGAGTCGGAGGCTCTCGAACAGATCGGGCACGCTGCCGGAGACGAGCTGGAGCGAGCCGTCCGGGAGCAGCCCGGAGTTGACGAGAATCCGCACGAACGCCTCGGCGAGGTAACCCGTCGGAGTCGCGGGCTTCACCAGCGACGGAACGCCGGCCAGGAACGCCGGCGCGAACTTCTCGAGCGAGCCCCAGACCGGGAAGTTGAACGCGTTGATCTGCACCGCTACCCCCGGGAGTCGGGTGTAGACATGACGGCCCAGGAACGAGCCGTCCTTGGACAGCGGTTCGACCGGTCCATCCACGTAGATGCGCGAGTTGGGCAGTTCGCGGCGCCCCTTGGACGAGTAGGTGAACAACACTCCGATTCCGCCGTCGATGTCGACCATCGAGTCGCCCCTGGTCGCGCCCGTGCGGCTGGAGAGTTCGTAGAGTTCGTCCTTGCGCTCGGTCAGGGCCTGCGCGAACCGCTTGAGCAGCAGCGCGCGCTGGTGGAAGGTCAGCTGACCGAGGGAAGCCTGGCCGGCCGTGCGTGCGTACTCGAGTGCCGCCGCGAGGTCGAGGCCCTCGGTGCTGACGCCCGTGACAACCTCGCCGGTCGAGGCATCACGGACCGGGATGGACTTCACCCCGTCAGCCGGTGTCCACCAGCTGCCGCTCACATAGCTGGGCAGGATTGTCGTCATCGAGTGCCTCCGTTGGCTTCCGTCTCCCACGTGAAAAATCCTCGCCCCGTCTTTCGGCCGAGTTCGCCGGCCGCCACCTTGTCCCGAAGGAGCTGCGGCGGTGCGAAACGCTCACCCAGTCGCGCGTGCAGGTACTCGGCGATGTCGAGTCGGACGTCGAGTCCGACGATGTCGGTGAGCCGGAGTGGCCCGACGGGGAATTTGTAGCCCAGCACCATGGCGGCATCGATGTCCGCAGGCGAAGCGACACTCTCCTCGAGCATCCGGATGGCCTCGAGTCCGATCGCGACGCCAAGCCTCGACGAGGCGAACCCCGGCGAATCCTTCACCGTGACGGGCGTCTTGCCGAGGCGGGCCACCCAGTCCTGCGCGTCGCGGACGATCGAGTCTTCCGTCGCCGCACCCACGACGAGCTCGACGAGGTCGGATGCGGGCACGGGATTGAAGAAGTGCATACCGAGGAACCGGCCGGGAAACCGCATCGTCGCGGCGAGGTCGTCGATCGAGAGCGACGACGTGTTGCTGGCGATCGGCGTTTCCGCGCCGACGCGATCCTCGATGCGGGCGAGGGAGGCGACCTTGAGGCCCGGGTCCTCGGGCACGGCTTCGACAACGAGGTCGCACTCGTCGAACAGCGCATCATCCGTGCCCGATTCGACCCGCGAAACCAGATCGTCGAGCGGCTCGACCACGGTGCCCCGATCCACGCTCGCCGCCAGGGCCGATGTCACGCGCGTCAGAGCCGAACCCGCCTGCTCGTCGTCGCGTTCTACGACTCGAACTCGGGAACCCGCTATGACGAACGCGTGCGCGATCCCCGCGCCCATTCGACCGCCGCCCAGCACTCCGACGATCGAGGGCACCCCGGTCACTTCTTTCTCCGTTGGAGAAACTCGGTCATCCTGCGGTACTTTTCCGGCGACTCGAACAGCACGGCCTGCGCTTCGAGATCGGCGCCCGGATGGTCGCCTCTCGGCATCCGCAGGAGCGCCTTGGTGTATCTCGTCGCGAGCGGGTCCTTCGATGCGATCTCGTCCGCGAGCGCGTTGGCCGTGGAAAGCAGCTCGGCCGGTTCGGCAATCCGTGTGATTAGGCCGGCCGCGAGCGCTTCGTCCGCGCCCAGGACACGACCGGCGAGCAGGATCTCTTTCGCGAGCGGCTCGCCCACGAGTTCACGCAGTCGCCACAGCGCGCCGGCCGGCGCGACGATTCCGAGCCCCGTCTCCGGGTTTCCGACCTTCAGCCTGGGGGTGCCGATGCGGAAGTCGGCCGCGTAGGCGAGTTCCGCTCCGCCGCCGAGTGCGTATCCGTCGAGCGCCGCGATGACCGGCAGGGGCAGGTCTGCGATCCGGATGAACAACTGTGTGTTGATGCCCTTTCGAGCGTCCTCCGCCGTCCGCTCGCGCAACTCAGCGATGTCGGCGCCAGACGCAAACACGCCGTCACCGCCAATCAGGATCAGGATGCGCGGGCTGACCTCGAGCTCGGCACAGATCGAGTGCAGCTCATCCACCATGTTCTGGTTGATGGCGTTGCGAACATCCGGGCGATCCAACTGGACGACCACTCGATCCGCCAGTCGAGTGACGCGAATCGTGTCTCGCTGTTCGCTCTCGCCCAGGGCCGCCGGCACGATCAGGAGACCCTTTCGAGGATCAGCGAGCTCCCCTGGCCCACGCCAACACACATCGTCGCGAGCCCGTAGCGTGCGCTCTCTCGTTCCATCCGTCCGAGCAGGGTCACGACGAGTCGGGAGCCGCTGGATCCGAGGGGATGCCCGAGCGCGATCGCACCCCCGTCGGCGTTGACTCGAGCCTGGTCGAGTCCGAGCTCGCGGATGACGGCCAGCGACTGGGTCGCGAATGCTTCATTGAGCTCGATCGCGTCGAGATCGGCGATTGAGAGCCCCGCACGCGACAGCGCCTTCTGGGTCGCGGGGACGGGTGCGATGCCCATGACCTCGGGGGCGACTCCGGCGCTCGCTCCGACGACGATTCGCGCCCGCGGAACGAGTCCGTACTTCTCCACGGCCTCGCCGCTCGCGACGACGACGGCGGACGCGCCGTCGTTCAGCGCGCTCGAGTTGCCCGCCGTGACAACCGACCCGCCGCGAACAACGGGCCTCAGCCCGGCCAGGACCTCGAGGCTGGTGTCGCGCCGCGGCCCCTCGTCGACCAGCACGGTTCCCGATGCCGTTTCTACTCCGAGGATTTCCGGCGCGAACCGTCCCGCGTCGATCGCCGCGATCGACCTCTGGTGGCTGGTGAGGGCGAAGGCATCCGCGTCTTCCCGACTGATCCCGTACACCCGTGCGACCTCTTCGCCGGTCTCGGGCATCGAGAATGTCGCCTTCTCGCGCGCGGCCAGCTTCGGATTCACGAACCGCCAGCCGATCGACGTATCGAACTGGTCGCCGGGCTTCGCGAACGCCTTCGTCGGTTTCGCCTGCACCCACGGCGCACGGCTCATCGACTCGACACCGCCGGCGACGATGATGTCCGAATCGCCGGCGCGAATCGCCTGCGCCGCCATCGTGATCGCCGAGAGTCCGGATGCGCAGAGCCGGTTGACCGTCACAGCGGGGATGGAGTCAGGAAGACCGGCCAGCAGCACGGACATCCGCGCCACGTTTCGGTTGTCCTCGCCGGCCTGGTTCGCGCCGCCGAGGATCACCTCGTCGATGCGCGCAGGGTCGATGCCCGCTCGCGCCACGGCCTCGGCGACGACCAGCGCAGCGAGGTCGTCGGGTCGAACGCTCGAAAGCACCCCGCCGTAACGGCCGACGGGCGTTCGAACGCCACCGATCAGAAAGGCTTCAGCCATAGCGCGATCACCCTCCACTGGGTTGAAACAAAATTACTTTATTACCGGTCGGTCGGAAAGTAATTCTGTCAGATCGGGGTGGCCCGGTCAATCACGCTCGCGCTTCTAGTCCCGTTCGCTCAGCACTCTGGCCGCGTATCGGAGCCCGTGCCCGAACTGGAAGACCGGATCCTCCGTGTCATACGGAACGTCCTCGCGACTGGCCTCGACCGCAGCCATCGAGCGCGGAAGATCGAAGGGAAGCGATCCCTTCGGCTCGAATTCGCCGAACAGCACGGCGAGCAGCGCCTGGTCGCTCGCTCCAAAGTTCGCGACGATCGCCGCCGCGGACGACACAAACGGCGTAAGGATGGCGGGCCGGTCCAAATACACGTCCAGCACGGTAGGGACGGCGTTCGCGACGGCGGAAATACGTTCGATCTCCGAATCGCTGAATGCCAGCGAGCCGTTGTGGAAGAACGCCTCGAATCCGCCCTTGCCGGGCGTGAAGGGAGCCTTCAGTCGCAGGATGGCGACATCGGCATCAGCCGGAGAATCGACCGCGGTCGCGTATACCCCGAGGGCGCCCGGCTCTACACCCTCGGCGTAGACCTTCAGACCCCGCGCGAGCGGCAGGGTCGGAAGATCGAGTGCCACGCCATTAGTCAACAGTGTGACCGAATCGCGCTGCGCCGCAAGACCGGCTGCCCGGAACTCCGTGCTGCCCACGATCGCGTCGGCGTCCGCCTCGTTCACGAGGGCATTTTCAAACAGACCGAGGCGGAACTTCTCGCGCAGCAGGCGGCGAACCGACGCGTCGATCCGTGCCTCTTCCAACCGCTCGTCCTGTACCAGCGCGATCACAACCTCTGTGCGGATTTCGCCACCAAACTGGTCGGCACCGGCCTCGAGCACCTTGAGCACGCGCTCCTCGCGATCGAGGTGTTCGACCCCCCATGCCTTGGCCGGCATCTCCGTGCCGAGGATCTCGACATCCGTCAGCAGGCCCCAGTCTGTGCATACGATGCCGTCGAATCCGAGACGTTCGCGGAGGATTCCCGTGATGATCGACTTGTTGAATCCAAAGCCGACCTCCTCATATTGAGTGCCCACGGGCATGCCGTAGTAGGGCATCATCTGGGCTGCCCCTGCCGTGATGGCGGCCTCGAACGGCTTCAGGTGGTATTCGAACTGACCACCGGGGTAAACCTGTTCGCGGCCGTACTCGAAGTGCGGATCGTGACCATCCTTCTGCGGGCCGCCGCCCGGGAAGTGCTTGACCATGGTGGCGACGGAGTGCGGTCCGAGCGACTCGCCCTGGAAGCCACGGATGTATGCGACCACCATTCGAGACGTGAGATCGGCGTCCTCCCCGAAGGTGCCGCCCGCGCGAGACCACCGCGGCTCGGTGGTCAGATCGATTTGGGGATGCAGGGCAACCCGTAATCCGACCGCGATGTACTCGCGACGAGCGGTATCGCCGAAGGCCTCGACGAGCTCCTCCGAACCGATGGCGGCGAGGCCGAGCGGCTCCGGCCATTGCGAGAAGGGCCCGGCCATCATTGCCGTTCCGGGGTTGTCGGTGAACGAGTGGCGCGGGTCCGTTGACAACGTGACCGGTATTCCGAGCGGCAATTCGGCCGCAATGCGCTGCACGGCGTTCTGCCACTGAGCGAACTCCCGGCCGGTTGCCGCCGCGCCGAAGACGTTGAAGTGATTCATTCTGCGACGAAGAATCATCGACGACGTCGCCGGAAGATGAAACGCGGGGTTCGCCTGCGTCGGATCCGACACCGTGATGAGCTGGTGAAAGAGCAGCCCGGCCTTGTCTTCGAGGGTCAGCCGAGACAGCAGGTCGCTGACACGCTGCTCGATCTCGAGGGTCGAATCCTGATACGGGAACCTGATCTCCACGCCGCTCATTCTGTTACTTCACTCCCTTGATCTTGAACACGAGCGCGCCGCCCGCGATTGCCACAACCGCGACGAAGGCGAACAGCAGTACGTAGCCGTTGCCGAAGAGCGCGCGTCCGATGGGCAGGAGAAGGCTCCCCGCCAGCAGCGGAATCAGCAAGCCGGGCAGCGTGTTCGCGATGTTCAGCACGCCCAGGTCCTTCGCCGCCTCCTGCGGGTTGGGCAGCACGTCGAGGCACATTGCCTGGTCCACTGCGAAGAACAGCCCCATTCCGATTCCGAGAACGCCCATCCCGACGAGGATGATCGGCAGGCCGCCCGCTCCGACCAGCGACGCGGACGCCACGAGCAGGATGCCAACGCCGGCGACGATGCCCGCGACGGTAACGAATATCCGGCGTCGCGCGAAGCGGTCCGAGAGCCGTCCGCCGACGATGGAGAAGATCACCATGAAGACGACGGAGATAGTCTGCGCCTCACCGTTGAACGCGGCCTGCTCGGTCTTGTTCATCCCGAAGTTGGTCGCCAGGTACAGCGTGAGAAACGCGACAACACCGACGTAGCCACTCATGATCATGGCCTTGGTGAGCCAGGCCCAGCCGAGGCTGCTGTGGGTCTTCGGGTTGAAGACGAATGCGCTGAAGAACTCCTTGACGTCGAACGGCCGCTCCGGCTTGACCGTGAGCACGCGGTCCTTGAGCGTGATCGCGAAGATCAGGCCGAGCACGAGACCGATAAACGCCGGAACCGCCCACTTCGGCCCATCTCCGGGAAGATGTGGGAGACCGAGCGCGACGACGAGGATCGCGATCGGCGTACATGCTCCGAAGATGCCCGAGATGACGCCTCGGCGATTGACCGGGACCTGGTCGGCCACCGTCGCAGACTCTGCCGCCTGCGCAAAGTTGCTGAACAACTGCGCGAGGCAGAATGCCACGGTCAGGATGGCCATGTTCGGCGCAAAGCCGGCGATGGTCAGGAAGATGAAGGCGCCGATGACACCAACGACGATCCAGAGGCGGCGCATCCCGAACCTGGACATCGTGCGGTCCGACAGTCGGCCGGCAAGTGGCTGGCTCACCAGGGCGAACAGGGCGCCGGCACCACTGACGAGTCCGTACTGCGTCGCCACGTGGGCGAGCGAGTCGAGGCGGGACACGTGCGGCCCGTCTGAGGCGAAGACCAGGGTCTGCACCTTGAACGAGAGGGCGAGGAACGTCGGGGCCGTGATTGCGAGGAAAAGGCCAAAGCTGGCGAAGCCGTATTTCGCGGCAAACCCTTTGGGTTCACGGGTTCTGGTTGCGGACGGAAGTTCGGTGTCGAGCGTTGTCATAAGGGGGCGACTCCTTTGTCGGATGCTGTAATCGATGGCGCACACGGCGCGAACGTCGATCACGCTAGCACGAAAACCGACACTCGTGTAGGTTTTCAATAACTACCGTCGGACAACCCGCAGGGTCGAGCGGCGGAGGGCAGAATGGAATCGATGTCCACCATCGCACCCGAACCCGGATACGCCAGTGGGCGCGCCCGCCGTGAACGGATCGTCGCCGAGGCCACCAAACTGTTCGGCCGCGTGGGTTTCCACGGCGCCACCGTGCTCGAGATCGCCGCGCAGTGCGGGATCTCCCGCGCAGGGCTTCTGCACCACTTCCCGACCAAGGAATCCCTGCTCCGCGCCGTGCTCGAGGAGCGCGATCGTGCCGAACTGGCGCGGTTTCGGGAGAACGGCTCCGCCGCCCGCAACGGGCTCGGTGTCCTGCGGGGGATGATCGATCTTGCCGAATACAACAGCAAGGTCTCCGGGATCATCGAGCTGTACACCGTGTTGTCGGCCGAGGCCAGCGCGCCCGACCATCCGGCACACGATTATTTCGTCGACCGCTACCGACGGATCCGCACCGGCACGATCTGGGCGCTCACACGCGCAAAGGCAGAGGGCCTCCTCGTCGACGGGACCGACGTGACCAGCACAGCAATCGAACTCACGTCACTCATCGACGGCCTGCAGATCCAGTGGCTGCTGGCCCCGGACGAGGTCGACATGGCCGGCCAGCTGCGCAAGCGAATTCAGCAGCTCGTCACGGTTGCCCTCTAGTCGCCTGCCATCCAGTCGCCGTGCGACGCAGCCTCAGACGGACTCGAGCACGCTCACGTAGTTCGCGATCGCGAGGCCGCCCATGTTGTGGACCGCTGCGCGACGCGCGCCCGGTAGCTGCATGTCGCCCGCCGTTCCGGAGAGCTGCATGGCAGCGATCACGTGTTGCGAGACCCCGGTCGCGCCGACCGGATGACCCTTCGCCTTGAGTCCGCCGGAGAGGTTGATGGGTAGTTTGCCGTCGCGGAACACCCAGCCCTCATCGATGGCCCGGGCGCCCTCGCCGCGAGCGGTGAGCCCGATGACCTCGTACAGGATGAGCTCCGCGATCGTGAAGCAGTCGTGCACCTCCGCGAAATCGAGCTGGTCATTCGTGACGCCCGCGAGCTCGAGCGCACGCTGCCACGCCACGACCCCGCCCGCGAACTCGGTCGGGTCGCGCTTGTCGAGCGGAAGAAAGTCGTTGGCCTGGGCGAACCCGGTGAGCCGGACCGGGGAGTTCGTCGCGGCCGAGTTCGGCGCGGTGGTCAGGAGAACGGCTGCCGCACCATCCGACACCGGCGAGCAGTCGCTGCGCCGCAGCGGCGCCGCCACCATCGGGTTCTGGTCGGACACCGTGCGACAGAACTCGACCGACAGGTCCTTATGCAGTTGCGCGTACGGGTTCGCCATTCCGTTGTGGTGATTCTTCGAGGCAATCGAGCCGAGAACATCCGAGACGCTGCCGTACCGCTCCTCGTACGCGTTCGCGGTGTTGGCGAAGAGGCCGGCGAATCCGCTCACCGATTCCTTCCCCGCCATCTCGTAGTCCGCGCCGAGCAGCGCCGCGCCGACCACGGATGCCGGTGCCTGCGTCATCTTCTCCGCGCCGATCACGAGTACGGTCCTGGCCGTTCCGGCCAGGAGCGACTTCACGCCCTGCTGGAACGCAGCGGACCCCGACGCGCACGCGTTCTCGACCCGGGTCGCGGGGACACCGAACAGATCGTCGGAGATCTGGAGAGCGAGAGAAGAGGCGAACCCGAGCGGGAGCAGCCCGGAATTGAACTGGCCGAGATAGATCTCGTCGATGTCTTTGGCCTCGATTCCGGCGGAAGCGATCGCCTGGCGGGCGACCTGCACGATAAGAGACTCCAGCGTCTCGTCGGCGAGCTTGCCGAAACGGGAGTGACCCCATCCGGTCAGCAGAACATCAGTTCCGAAGCGACCCTTCACGGTCATGGTGTTACCTCTTTCTTTTCGGCGTGCGCTTCGAGGAACGCATACAGCTCCTGGTCGTCGACCCCGGGGAACGTTCCGCTGGGCAGTGGAGACAGGATGTGCGCGTGAAGCTTGGCGCTCGTCCAGGCCTTGCCCGCCCAACGCTCCGCGAGTTCGTTCGACGGCGACTTGCAGCAGGACACGTCCGGGCAGCGGGATAGCGTACGGTTCGCGGTCTCGCGACCACGGAACCACTTCGCGTGTACGAACGGCACGCCGATGGTGATCGAGAACTCGTCGTCGGGCCCCGTACCGGTCTGGCAGGACTCCCAGAAGGTTCCCTCCGGAGTATCTGTGTACTGGTAGAACTCGGTCGTACGGTTCGTGCGGTCGAACGCCTGTCGACCGGCCCAGTAGTGACAGATCAGCTGGCCCTCGGTCGAGCCCGTAACATCCACCGGCAGACGAAGGCCGTCGTTCTCGTACGCCTTTGCCACCGCACCGTCGTCGCCGACGCGAAGGAAGTGCACGTTCATGTCCAGGTGCGAGGTCGCGAGATTGGTGAAGCGAAGCGCGGCCGCCTCGTGCGTGACGCCGAACGCATCGCGGTAGTCCTCGACGGCGATGTTGCGGTCGGCCTTCGCTGCCTCGAGAAATTCGACCGACTGCGCGAGGGGCATCAGGCACGCCGTGGCGAAATAGTTGATCTCGAGTCGCTGCTGCAGGAACTCCGCGTAGGTCCTCGGTCGGCTATGGCCGAGAAGTCGATGGGCCATGGCCTGCAGCGCCATCGACCGGATGCCGTGGCCGCCCGGAATCGACGCCGGTGGCAAATAGATCCGGCGATTCTCAAGATCGGTCACCGATCGTGCCGAGTGCGGCAGGTCGGGCACATGGACGAGCTCGAATCCGAGCTGCTCCGCCATCCTCGAGACCTG